>NZ_JBSGBQ010000058.1:0-33321 GCF_053601335.1 Amycolatopsis sp. NPDC004747
GCCCGGTCCCATTCCGAACCCGGAAGCTAAGCCTGACAGCGCCGATGGTACTGCAACCGAAGGGTTGTGGGAGAGTAGGACACCGCCGAACTTACTTAAGGGAAGGCCCCGGTTGAGAACCTCACGGTTCTCCCGGGGCCTTTCTCCATTCCCACCCCTGGCCGTGTCGACCCCCCAATCACGCGTGCCGGCTCCCCAGTCACGCGAACCAACCCTCCGGGTACGCCGGCCGACCCTCCAGGAACACGAGTCGTCCATCCAGGTACGCGAGTCGTCCGCCTGGGTACGCGTGTCGTCCGCTCATGTGCGCGAGTTCCGTCGCCAATCACACTGGATCCGCCTCCGAACACGCGAGATCCGCGCCCAATCACGCGAATCCCGCCCCGGATCACGCCGGATCACGCAAGTCCCGCGCGGGCCGGCCGCCGTGATGCCCCGCCAATCACGCCCAATGCCCCTCCAAGCACGCATGATGCCTCCCGGATCACGCGCAAGACCTCATGCCGACCCCGGCCGCACCACCGGCCGCCCCCGCAGCGGGGACGACAACACCAGCGACGTGCTCGTCTCCCCGTACCGCTGCACCTTCTCCAGCAGCTCCTCCAGCTCCGCCGTATCCCGGCACAGCACCCGCAGGACCCAGCACTCCTCACCCGTCACGTGGTCCGCGGCCACCACCTGCGCCAACGGCAACACCGCCGCCCGGAAGCGAGGCGTGTCCAGGCTTCGGACCCGGGCCCGCACCAACGCCTCGATCGGCAGCCCCAGCTTCGTCGTGTCCACGCTCGCCGCGTACCCGGTGATCACTCCGCGTTCCTCGAGACGGCGCACTCGCTCCGTCACCGCCGAGCCGGACAGCGACACCCGGCGCCCGAGCTCCGAGAAACTCAACCGGCCGTCCGACTGCAGGAGCTCCAGCAGACGCCAGTCGACGTCGTCGAGGTGGTCCACCGCAGTTCTCCCGGGTTCGCAGGGCCGCAACAGGGAAATCCCCGGCCGTTCCGGGCTTCCACGCCGATTGTGCCCTGTCCCGAAACCCCCTGTGCCAGCAGGATTTACCCCATGACACGCGCGCTCGCCTTCCCCGCCGCGACACCGGACGCCGCCGCGAAGCACTTCGCGGCCGAACTCGCCTTCGAGGTCGATCCCGACGATCTCGTCCAGGACCTCGAAGCCGGCCGCACCGACGGCTACGTCGTCGTCGAGACGCGGGCGCCCGAAGCCTTCGCCCACGCCCGCATCCCCGGCGCCATCAACCTGCCGTACCGGGACATGACCGCGGAAAGCACGAGCCACCTCGACCGCGACCTCGTCTACGTCTGCTACTGCGAAAGCACCGTCTGCAACGCCGCCACCAAGGGCGCGCTCAAGCTCGCGCAGCTCGGCTTCAAGGTGAAACGGCTCTCCGGCGGCATCACCGCCTGGATCGCGGCCGGCTACCCGGTCGAAGGCGACAAAGCACCGGCGATCCGCTGCGCCTGCTGACCTACCCTGGACACCGTGACCCGAATCCTGATCATCCAGCCGGACACGTCGGACCCGCTGGGCCCCCTCGGCGACTGGCTGACCGAGGCCGGCGCGGAACTCGACGTCCGCCTGCCGCCGGAGCAAGACCTGCCCAAGCTCGACGGCTACCAGGCCGTCGTCTGCCTCGGTGGCGGCATGGCCGCCGAAGACGACGCCAAGCACCCCTGGCTCGCCGACGTCCGGCGGCTGCTGGCCAAGGCCGCGGCGAAGAACCTGCCCACCCTGGGCATCTGCCTCGGCGCGCAGCTGCTGGCCGTCGCGACCGGCGGCCGCGTCGAGGTCGGGGCCGACGGGCCCGAGGTCGGTCCGCACCTGGTCAACAAGAAGGACGCGGCCTGGACCGACCCGCTGTTCGCCGACCTGCCGCTCCTGCAGGACGTCCTCCAGTTCCACACCGACGCGATCACCCGGCTCCCGCCCGGCGCCGAGCTGCTTGCCTCCTCACCGCGCTACGCCCACCAGGCCTACCGGCTCGGGCGTTGTGTCTACGGTGTCCAGTTCCACATCGAGACGACGCCGTCCGTCGTCGAGAGCTGGGCCGCGGAATGCCCGGGGGAAGCCGAATTCGCCCGGCCCGGCTCGCTCGAGCACGACTCGCTCGTCACCGTGCACGCCGACATCGAGGAGACCTGGCGCCCGTTCGCGCAGCGGTTCGTCAAGCTGGCTGCCGGGGAGCTCGAACCCGCCGCCGGAAGTCAACGCACGTTACCGATGGCTTAACGACCGAAGTCACAACCAGCAACGTCCTGTTAACGCCAGGCGTACCCGTCAGGTACCTTGCGGGTGGAGTCCCCACAAGGGTGCGGAGGTCGGGTGCAGCCCTCGTTGCTGGTCGTGGTCGTCGTCGTCACGGCCCTCATTTTCGATTTCACGAACGGGTTCCACGACACCGCGAACTCGATGGCCACCTCGATCGCCACCGGGGCACTCAAGCCCCGGGTGGCGGTCGCGATCTCGGCGGTGCTGAACCTGGTCGGTGCGTTCCTGTCGGTCGAGGTCGCCAAGACGATCTCCAGTGGCCTGGTGGACGACACGAAGATCGGCCCGGCGGTCGTCTTCGGCGGGCTGATCGGCGCCATCGTCTGGAACCTCGTGACGTGGTTCGTCGGCCTGCCGTCGAGCTCGTCGCACGCCCTCTTCGGCGGCCTGATCGGCGCCACCTGGGTGTCGGCGGGCGCCGACTCCGTCCACTTCGGAAAGATCGTCGAGAAGGTGCTGGTCCCGGCCGCGGCCAGCCCGGTCATCGCCGGGCTCGTCGCGATGGCCGCGACCTACCTGGTCTACCGATTCCTGGTGCGCGGCCGCCCGGCCACGCGCGGGTTCAAGGTCGGCCAGATCGTCTCGGCGTCCCTGGTCTCGCTGGCGCACGGCACCAACGACGCGCAGAAGACGATGGGCGTCATCACGCTCACGCTCGTCACCGCGGGTAGCCTTCCGGCCGGCGCGTCGCCGCCCGTCTGGGTGATCGTCAGCGCCGCGTGCGCCCTGGCGCTCGGCACCTACCTCGGCGGCTGGCGCATCACCCACACCCTCGGCAAGGGCCTGACCGACATCGAAGGCCCGCAGGGCTTCGCCGCGCAGACGAGCTCCGCGCTGGTCATCCTGGTCTCGTCGCGGCTGGGCTTCCCGCTGTCGACGACGCACGTCTGCTCCGGCGGGATCGTCGGCTCCGGCGTCGGCCGCCGGGACGCGCCGGTCCGCTGGCGGATGGCGGGCCGGATGGTCATCGCCTGGCTGTTCACGCTCCCCGCGGCCGCGATCGTCGGCGCGATCTCCGGCAAGATCGCCTCGCTCGGCAACGCGGGCACCATCGCCGTGGGTGCCGTCGGTGCCGGGGTCGGCCTCGGCATCTACCTCCTCTCGCGCCGACACCCCATCACCGCGCACAGCTTCCAGGTGCCCGAGCCGACGCCCGCCGGGACCGAGCCGGGCCGGCTCGCCGCCTGAGCCGCCGCGCCGGGCTACGGTGGTCGGTGATGGCAGAACGCGCGCGAACGACCGCTTCGGCGGCGAGGTACGGCTTCACCGACGCCCGTGCCGAGGGGCAGTTGCGCGCGGCCGGCTGGTGGGCCGACGCCGGCCCGGTCGAGACGGCGGCCGACGTGCTCGCGGCGTTGTCCCGCACCGCCGACCCCGATCTCGCGCTGCGCGGCCTGGACCGGATCCGCGAGGCCGACGCCGCCGAGTGGACCGACCTCGAAGCGCAGCTCCGCACCCACCGCACCTTCCGCGGCCGGTTCCTCAGCGTGCTCGGGACGTCGAGTGCGCTCGCCGACTTCCTTGCCGCGAACCCGGAGCAGTGGCGTTCGCTCACCGGCGACAAGTGCACCGACTCCGCCTGCTACCGCGAGGCGTTGCGCACGGCTCTCCTGGACGACGACGGTTCGGTGGTCACCGGCCACAAGGCGGAGCACGCCCTCAAGATCGCCTACCGCGGGCAGCTGCTCGGCATCGCCGCCGCCGATCTCGGGCACGTCGTCGAGGCCGGGCTGGAGCACCCGGGCTACGCCGAGGTCGCGGCGCAGCTGACCGAGCTGGCGGAGGCCGCGCTGGCCGCCGGGCTCCTCGTCGCCGAGGCCGAAGCCCGTGCCTCGGCCGAAGGCACCCTGGCGATCATCGCGATGGGCAAGTGCGGGGGCCGGGAGCTCAACTACGTCAGCGACGTCGACGTCATCTTCGTCGGCGAAGGCGACCTCGGCCTCGCGACGCGGCTGGCGAGCACCATGATGCGCGTCGTCGGGAAGGCGTGTTTCGAGGTCGACGCGGCGCTGCGCCCCGAGGGCAAGGCGGGCGCGCTCGTCCGCACGGTGGACAGCCACCACGGCTACTACCAGAAGTGGGCCAAGACCTGGGAGTTCCAGGCGCTGCTCAAGGCGCGGCCGGTGGCGGGCGACGCCGAGCTCGGCCGCCAGTACGCCGAGATGGTGGCGCCGCTGGTGTGGTCGGCGGCCGACCGGGAGAACTTCGTCGCCGAGGTGCAGCAGATGCGCCGCCGCGTCGAGGGGCACGTGCCGTCCGAGCACGCCGAGCGCGAGCTGAAGCTGGGCCGCGGGGGCCTGCGTGACGTCGAGTTCGCGGTGCAGCTGCTGCAGCTCGTGCACGGCCGGGTCGACGCGAACCTGCGGTCACCGTCCACGATGGACGCCCTCGAAGCCCTCGGCGAGGGCGGGTACGTCGGCCGCCAGGACGCTGCCGAGCTCGGCGCGTCCTACGAATTCCTGCGGATGCTCGAGCACCGGCTGCAGCTGCGGCGGCTGCGCCGGACCCACCTGTTCCCGGCGCCGTCGGACACCGGCGAGCTGCGCGTCCTCGCCAGGGCGAGCGGGATCAAGGCGAGCGGCGGCAAGAGCCAGGGCGAGGCGCTGCTCGCGGAGTTCCGGCGGCACGGCAAGGGCATCCGGCGCCTGCACGAGAAGATCTTCTACCGGCCGCTGCTGCAGTCGGTGGCGAACGTGCCTGCCGAGGCGCTGCGCCTGACCACCAAGCAGGCCGCCAGCCGCCTGGCCGCGCTCGGCTACACCGCACCCGACGGCGCGCTCCAGCACATCAAGACGCTCACCGCGGGCGTCTCGCGGCGCGCGGCGATCCAGCAGGCGCTGCTGCCGGTGCTGCTCGACCTCTTCGCCGACACCCCGGATCCGGACGGCGGCCTGCTGTCGTACCGGAAGGTGTCCGAGGCGCTCGAGGAAACGCCGTGGTACCTGCGGGTGCTGCGCGACGAGGGCACGGTCGTGGAGAACCTGGCCTTCCTGCTGGGCACGTCCCGGCTGGTGCCCGACCTGCTGGTCCGCGCGCCGGAGGTGCTGCAGCTGCTCGGCGACCCGGCCCGGCTGCTGGGCCGCACGCCGGCCGAGGTCGCGAAGTCGCTGCGGGCCGCCGTCCGGCGTCAGCCCGGCTTGAACGCGGCCATCGCCGCCGCGCGATCGCTGCGGCGGCACGAACTCCTGCGCGTCGCCTGCGCCGACCTGCTCGGGCTGCTCGAGGTGCCGGCGGTCTGCGAAGCGCTGTCTTCGGTTTGGGCCGCGGTGCTGCAGGGTGCGCTGGCCGCGGCGTTCCGCCAGCGGCAGGCCGAACTCGGCCGGACGCCGGCGCACATCGCCGTCATCGGGATGGGCCGGCTCGGCGGCGCCGAACTCGGCTACGGCTCCGACGCGGACGTGCTCTTCGTGTGCGAGCCGTCCGAAGGCGTTTCCGACGCCGACGCCGTGAAGTTCGCTTCGTCGGTCGCGGAGACCGTCCGGAAGATGCTGGGCGCGCCGAGTTCGGACCCGGCGCTCGTCGTCGACGCCGACCTGCGGCCGGAGGGCCGCAGCGGGCCGCTGGTCCGGACACTGGAGTCCTACCGCGCCTACTACGCGCGGTGGGGCGAGGTGTGGGAGGCGCAGGCGCTGCTGCGGGCCCGCTTCATCGCGGGTGACGAGGACCTCGGCGAGCGCTTCATCGCGATGATCGACCCGATCCGCTACCCCGAAGGCGGCCTGGACGCGACGAAGGCGCGCGAGATCCGCCGCATCAAGGCCCGCGTCGAGACCGAGCGCATGCCCCGCGGCGCCGACGCGACACTGCACACGAAGCTCGGCCGCGGCGGCCTCGCCGACGTCGAGTGGACGGTGCAGCTGCTGCAGCTCCAGCACGCGTGCTCGGTCCCCGGGCTGCGGACGACGTCCACGCTCGACGCGCTGGCGTGCCTGCCGGAGGCGGGGCTGGCTTCGCAGCCCGAGGCGGACTCGCTGCGCGAGGCGTGGCTGCTGGCGACCCGGGTGCGCAACGCGGGGATGCTGGTGCGCGGCAAGGCGGTCGACCAGGTGCCGGGCTCGGGCCGCGACCTGGCCGCGGTGGCCCGCGTGCTCGGCCAGTCGGCGGGCGACGACCCGGGCGAGTTCCTCGACACGTACCGCCGCATCACCCGCCGGGCGCACGCGGTGGTCGAGCACCTGTTCTACGAGGCCTGACCTACAGTGGCCTGGTGACCGATCACGAACCGTTCCGGACCCGGATCAAGGTCCGGCACTACGAGCTGGACACCCTGGGCCACCTCAACCACGCCGTGTACCACTCGTACGGAGAGGTCTCCCGCCTGGAACTCCTCGAAGCGGCGGGCGCGCTGAAGGGGCTCCCGGGCCTGTCTTCGGTGCTCCTGGAGACGCACGTGGTGTTCCGCCGCGAGCTGCGCGCGGGCGACGAGGTCGACGTGACGTGCGAGGTCAAGTTCGGCAGCGGCAAGACGTTCAAGATGGATTCGAACGTCATCAAGCTGGACGGAACGCTGGCCGCGGAGATCACCTGCACGCTGGGCCTGATGGACCTCGAGCGCCGCAAGCTGGTGGCCGACCCCCGCGGCCGCTACGAGGCGGCGGGGGCGGACATGAAGCTGCTTTCTCCGTCCGAGTGAGACGAGAAACGCCGGTGGCGAGGGCTCTTCGCTCCTCGCCACCGGCGTGTCCATGGGCCGGACTGCTACCGGATCACACGTCGTAGTACAGGGCGAACTCGTACGGGTGCGGGCGCAGGCGCAGCGGGTCGATCTCGTTCTCGCGCTTGTACGAGATCCACGTCTCGATCACGTCCGGGGTGAACACGCCGCCCTCGAGGAGGTAGTCGTGGTCGGCTTCCAGTGTGTCGAGGACCGTGCCCAGGTCGCCCGGGACCAGCTTGACGTCCTTGGCCTCCTCGGGCGGGAGCTCGTAGAGGTCCTTGTCGATCGGCTCCGGCGGCTCGATCTTGTTCCGGATGCCGTCGAGGCCCGCCATCATCATCGCGGAGAACGCCAGGTACGGGTTGCCCGACGAGTCCGGGCAGCGGAACTCGGCGCGCTTGGCCTTCGGGTTGTTGCCCGTGATCGGGATGCGGACGCAGGCCGAGCGGTTGCGCTGCGAGTAGACCAGCGAAACCGGGGCCTCGAAGCCCGGGACCAGGCGGTGGTAGGAGTTCACCGTCGGGTTCGTGAAGGCCAGCAGGCTCGGGGCGTGCTTGAGCAGGCCGCCGATGTAGTGGCGCGCGGTGTCCGACAGGCCGGCGTAGCCCGACTCGTCGTGGAACAGCGGCTGGCCGTCCTTCCACAGCGACTGGTGGCAGTGCATGCCCGAGCCGTTGTCACCGGCCAGCGGCTTCGGCATGAACGTCGCCGTCTTGCCCGCCGCGAACACCGTGTTCTTCACGATGTACTTGAACAGCTGCAGGTCGTCCGCCGCGTGCAGCAGCGTGTTGAACTTGTAGTTGATCTCGGTCTGGCCGGCGGTGCCCACCTCGTGGTGCGCGCGCTCGATCTCGAAACCGGAACCCTGCAGGTTGCGGACGATGTCGTCGCGCAGGTCGGCGAAGTGGTCGACCGGCGGGACCGGGAAGTAGCCGCCCTTGAACTTCGTCTTGTAGCCCTGGTTGCCGCCCACCTCGTCGGCGCCGGTGTTCCACCAGCCCTCGATCGAGTCGATCTCGTGGAAGGAGGCGTGCTCGGCGGAGTCGAAGCGGACCGAGTCGAAGATGTAGAACTCGGCTTCGGGGCCGAAGTAGACGTTGTCGGCGACGCCGTACTCGGAGATGTACTGCTCGGCCTTGCGCGCGATGTTGCGCGGGTCGCGGCTGTACGCCTCACGGGTGAACGGGTCGTGCACGAAGAAGTTGAGGGCGAGGGTCTTCGCCTTGCGGAACGGGTCGATCCGCGCGGTCGCCGCGTCCGGCAGGAGCAGCATGTCGGACTCGTGGATGGACTGGAAGCCGCGCACCGAGGAGCCGTCGAACGCGAGACCTTCTTCGAAGACGTCTTCGGTGAAGGCCTTGGCGGGGACCGTGAAGTGCTGCATCACGCCGGGCAGGTCGCAGAACTGGACGTCGATGACTTCGACATCCTCATCGGCGATGAGGCGCTGGATGTCGTCTGGAGTAGTGGGCACCCTCGGTGACTCCTTCTCGTTCGAGCTCGTACGGCAGTGCTCTCTTCGGCTCACGCTAAAAGTGCGGTGTTGCCCGACCGTCACCCATATGTTTCGCCGGTGTTAACGGGTGGTCGATATCGGGTATCCGACCAGGTCGGATGTGGTCCGCGCCACCGGCATACCCTAGACGGGTGGCGAGATGGACCGGTGAATGGCTACCCGGCACCGGCGACGGTGGTCAGGGCACTGATCAACACGACTCGCGGTGGCCGGGCGAGAAGTTCGGTTTGCCCGAGTCGGGCGTCGGCTCGGCGGCGAGCGGGGGCGCGCGGCTGCTCGGGCTGATCGTCGACCTCGTCGTCGCGGCCCTGGTCACGGCGATCTTCCTGCACCCGAGCCTGCAGGACCCGGCGGCGATGCAGCAGTTCAACCTCTGGTCCGGCGGCGTGTGGGCGATCATCTCGGTGATCTCGGCCGGGTTCTTCGGCTTCACGCCCGGCATGGCCGTCGTCGGCATCCGCGTCGCGCGGCTCGACGGCGCCGCGCTGGTCGGTCCGCTGCGTGCGCTGGTCCGGGCCGCGCTGACGTTCGTGCTCATCCCGGCGGCGGTCCGCAACGCCGACGGCCGCAGCTGGCTGGACCGGCTGACCGGCACCGTGGTCATCCGGATGCGGTGATCCGCTCAAGACGCCCAAGAGAAAGGCCCCGTCCGGCATCCGGACGGGGCCTTTCCGCACGCGGGGTCAGCGGCGGCGGATCGTCCGCTGGACGTTGCGCATCTTCGCGCCGGCCGGCATCGGGCCCTTGGGCAGCGCCGCGCCGCGGTTGCCGAGGGCGGCCAGCTTCGCCTCGAGGGCGTCGACCTGGGCCGGCTTGAGGTTGCGGGGCAGCTTCATCAGGTAGCCCTGGAGCTTCTTCAGCGGGAGCTGGCCGTCTTCGTGACCGATCGTCACGTCGTAGATCGGCGTCTCGCCGATCAGCCGGGAGACGCGCTTCTTCTCCTGGGCGAGCAGGGTCTTCACGCGGTGCGGCGCGCCTTCGGCGACCAGCACGACGCCGGGGCCGCCGAGGACCCGGTGCACCGCGTCGAGCTGCGTGGTCGCCGCGACGGTCGGCGTCACCTTCCAGCGGCCGCGCAGGTTCTCCAGCGCCCACGCCGCGGCGCCGGGCTGGCCATCGGCCTTCGAGTAGACCGTCTTCTGGACGCGACGGCCGAAGATGATCATGGCGGCGAGCCCGCCGAGGATCAGGCCGAGCGGCAGCAGCACCCACTGGGCGTTGAAGAAGAACCCGATCCCGAACAGGACGCCGGCGACGACGACGATCGCCCCGACCATCCACGGGATGAGCCACGGGTCTTCCTTGCGCTGCATCTTGAAGGCTTCGAAGAGCTGGCCACGGCGGGCCTTGCTCGCCGCGCGCTTCTCCTTCTTGGCCTGCTTGGCCGCTTCCTTGTCCTGCTGTCCCGCCATATGACCAGGATACGGCCGCGTGCCCCTGCCCCGATTCCCCGTCCCCCTCTGCGAGGATGCGGGACGTGACCGGCGTACTTCCCCCCAAGAGTGTGACCCGTCTGCTGGATGGTCTCGACCCCGAGCAGCGCGCCGCCGCCGGCGCCCCACGGGGGCCGGTCTGCGTGCTCGCCGGAGCCGGCACCGGCAAGACCCGGACGATCACCCACCGGATCGCCCACCTCGTCCGGTCCGGGCACGTTTCCGCTGGTCAGGTGCTCGCCGTCACGTTCACGACGCGGGCGGCCGGTGAGATGCGGACGCGGCTGCGCGGGCTCGGCGTCGAAGCGGCGCAGGCGCTGACGTTCCACGCCGCCGCCCGCCGCCAGCTGCGTTACTTCTGGCCGCGCGTGGTCGGCGACCGGCCGTGGGACCTGCTGGACAACAAGCTGCGGTTCGTCGGCCAGGCCGCGAACCGGGCCAAGCTCGGGACCGAGGTCGAGGTCCTGCGCGACCTGGCGAGCGAGATCGAGTGGGCGAAGGCGTCGCTGATCAGCCCGGACGACTACCCGGCCGTCACCGCGCGCGCCCAGCGGGACATCCCGGCGCCGGCGGCGCAGGTCGCCCAGGTCTACCGGACCTACGAAGAGCTGAAGAACGCCGCGCAGGTGCTCGACTTCGACGACCTCCTGCTGCACACGACGGCGGTGCTCGAGGAGCACGGCACCGTCGCCGAGGAGTTCCGGGACCGCTACCGCTGTTTCGTCGTCGACGAGTACCAGGACGTCACGCCGCTGCAGCAGCGCCTGCTCGACGCGTGGCTCGGCGGCCGCGACGACCTGACCGTCGTCGGCGACGCCAACCAGACCATCTACTCCTTCGGCGGCGCGTCGCCGCGGCCGCTGCTGGAGTTCACACGGCGCTACCCGGAGGCCACCGTCGTGCGCCTGGAGCGCGACTACCGGTCGACGCCGGAGGTCGTCGCGCTGGCCAACCGGGTGATCGGCGCGGCGCGGGGCCGTCCGGCGGGCTCGCGGCTGAAGCTGATCGGCCAGCGGCCGTCGGGACCGGAGCCGCGGTTCGCCGAGTTCGACGACGAGGCGGTCGAGGCCGGGGCGGTCGCGCGCCGGGTGCGCGAGCTGCTCGACGGCGGTGTCCCGGCGAGCGAGATCGCGATCCTCTACCGGATCAACGCCCAGTCCGAGGCCTACGAGTCGGCGCTGGCCGACGCCGGCATCCCGTACCTGGTCCGCGGCGGCGAGCGGTTCTTCAACCGGACGGAGGTCCGGCAGGCGATGTCCGCGCTGCGGGTCGCGAGCGGCGACGGCAGCTCCGACCTGGTCACCACGGTGCGTTCGGTGCTCGCGCGGGTCGGCCTGACCGAGTCGCCGCCCGCCGGGGGCGCGGCGAAGGAGCGCTGGGACGCGCTCCTGGCGATCGTCGAGCTGGCCGAGGAGCTCGCCTCGACGGTCGAGGACGCGGACCTGCCGCGCTTCTGCGCCGAGCTCGACCAGCGCGCCGCGGCCCAGCACCCGCCGACGGTCGAGGGCGTGACGTTGGCGTCGCTGCACGCGGCGAAGGGCCTGGAGTGGGACGCGGTGTTCCTCGTCGGCCTGGCCGAGGGCACGATGCCGATCCTGCACGCAGGCGACGACGAAGCGGCGATCGAGGAGGAGCGGCGGCTGTTCTACGTCGGCGTCACGCGGGCCCGCGAGCACCTGTGGCTGTCCTGGGCGCTGGCCCGCACGCCGGGCGGGCGGCGCAACCGGCGGCGCAGCCGGTTCCTCTACGGCCTGGTCCCGGAGGACCACCCGGCCGCCCGCGTGGCGCGGTCCCAGCAGAAGCCGTCGACGCCGGTCAAGACGCGCTGCCGCGTCTGCGGCGGGCCGCTGCTGGAGACCATCGAGGTCAAGCTGGGCCGCTGCGGGCGATGCCCGTCCACAGTGGATGAGGACCTGCTGGAGCGGCTGAAGTCGTGGCGCGCCGACCGGGCCCGCGAGCTCAAGGTGCCGGCGTTCGTCGTCTTCACCGACGCGACGCTGATGGCCGTCGCCGAGCAGCGTCCGGCCGACGAGGCGGCGCTGGTGTCGATCTCCGGCATCGGCGCGACGAAGCTCGAGCGCTTCGGTGCGGAGGTCCTCGGCGTCGTCCGGGCGTCGACGGGGTCTTGACCGCGTCCGGACCATGATCGACGCGGCGAACCCGCTGCTCAGGGGCGATCTTCGTAACTTCGAGGATTTTCCCGTTAATTGAGTTGCACCGGTGTGGTGGAGAGCAATAACCTGCCAGTACCGAGCCCGAAGGGCTCGACTGGGGATCTACGGACAGCGCCGCTCGGCGGACGCGTGTGCAGAGTACAGAAGGAGGTGCCGGTGAAATGACCATCAACATGACGCTCACGAACCCGGGCACCCGTCTGTCCTGCGCCGCGGAAGTTGCGGCCGCTCAGCGCCCGGGCACCGGTGTGTCCGCGAGCGCTCACGAGATCCGTGGCATGCGACGCGTCGAGCGTCGTTGGGCCACCGGTGTCGTCGTCTTCGGGACGCAGGGCGTTCTCGCCGCGTACCCGCAGGCCGATCTGCCGACCATCAAGCAGTTCCGTGTTCCGTTGTCGATACGGGAGCGAAGTTCCTGACCTAGTCAGGACACGAGGCTCACGAAGGCCGCGGAACCGGAGAACCCGGATCCGCGGCCTTCGTGTTTTTGGCTGCACAACCCAAGAGGAACCAGCGTTGCCCAGCTCCAGCACTCAACCGAAAACCCGTACGACACAAGGAGGAACCACCATGTCTTCGGCCATCGCCTACACCTCGGGTGAGGCAATATTCGCCGACCTGCTCGACCCGATCACCGTCCCCGACGTCGCGCTGCCCTGCCGTTCGGGCGACGCGGACCTCTGGTTCGCGGAGTCCCCGGCCGAGCTCGAGCGCGCCAAGGCGCAGTGCGCGGACTGCCCGGTCCGCGAGGCCTGCCTGGCGGGCGCCCTGGCCCGTCGCGAGCCTTGGGGCGTTTGGGGCGGCGAGATCTTCGAGCGCGGCGCGGTGATCGCGCGCAAGCGGCCCCGTGGCCGCCCGCGCAAGAACGCGGCTGTCGAGCCCGCCGCCGCCAAGGCCGGCGGCGATCACCGGAGCGCCGCCGCATGAGCGTCGAACCGGTCACCACGAGGGATTACGAAGCCCACCCCCGCAGCGAAGAGCTGCAGCTGACGAAGACCGAGATCGAGGAGATCAGCGAGATGTTGCTTTACGAAGAACTGTCCAGGGCCCGAATACGGGACCTGGAGGAGGGGGTCCGCACCCAGCGGGCCCGAGGTAGCGTGCGTGCCGCGCGCCGCTGGACGCGAGTAGCCCGATGGGCTGCCCGGCGGGCGGAGCGGTACCAGGACCAGAGCTGAGCGCAGGCCCCTGCCGCCCGTTTGCGGGCGGTGGGGGCTTTCGCTTTGCGCTTTTGCGGGGTGTTACCCGAGGCGCGGTTGCGCGGTGGAGGCGCGCGCGATTGCCTTCGGCCGGATCAGCCGGGCGGGGGCGCGCTGCCGGTGGCCGTCGCGGTGCTTCCGTCGCGGACCAGAGCTGCTGGCCAGGTGCGCGTCGCGATCGCGCCGGCGCTTTGATGAGGTGGGGCCTCCTTCGGGTGGTCTTGTTTCGGGGGCACTCCGGCCGGGTCGCTGGTGTTGAATGGGGTGATGTCCGGACACACCCACGACGACATCGACTGGGCGGATCGCCTGGCTCAGCTGCGCATGGCCGACGCCCTCGATGCCGAGGCGCTTGCTCCCGTCGCCCGGCGGCTCGTCGGCTCGGTCGGGGCGCGGCCGACCGTGGTCGACGTCGGGTGTGGGGCCGGGGGCATGAGCGTGCTCTTCGCGCGTGAGCTCACCCGTGGCTCCGGGGGCACCGTTGTGCTCTTCGACGCCACGCCGAAGCTGCTGGCCGAGGCCGAACGGGCCGTGGTCGAGGTGGCCGGGGAGTCCGTCGAGGTCGTCAGCCTGCTCGGGGACCTCGCCGATCCCGCGCCGGGCGTGCCCGCCGCCGACCTGGTGTGGGCCTCCGGTGTGGTGCACCACGTCGGCGATCAGCAGGCCGCGCTGCGCACTCTTGCCGGGATGCTGCGGCCGGGTGGGGTGGTGGCCGTTTCCGAGGGTGGGCTCGAGATGCGGTGCCTCCCGTGGGATCTCGGTGTCGGGCGGCCCGGGCTGGAACAGCGGTTGCTGGCCGCTCGGGCGTCGTGGTTCGAACGGATGCGAGCCGGGATTCCGGGCAGCGTCGGCATGCCCTACGGCTGGCCGCGGGCACTTCGCGAAGCCGGCCTCGAGGACGTCGAGTCGTTCGGTGCGCTCATCGACCACCCCATGCCGGGCTCGGACCTCCTTCGTGAGTACGTGGTGCACCGTGTCGGGTGGTTTGCCGATTCCGCCGGGGAATGGCTCGACGCCGACGACCGCGCCGCGGTCGCCGAGCTCACCGATCCGCGGAGCCCGCACTTCCTCGGCCACCGGGACGACCTGTACCTGCTCGGGGCCAAGGCGATCCACTGTGGACGGTTGCGGTGACCGCGCCGGAACCGGTCGTGTGCACGCGCTGCGGCCGGACCCGTACAGCCGAGGACGACCCGGCTATGGCGCTTGCCTGGGTGTCCATGCGGGAGCGGGGTGTGGTGCGGTGGCTTTGCCCGGACTGTGCGCGGCAGCATGTGCGGGACATCGAGGGCAAGCTGCCGGATGAGTACTGGTGATCAATTCGTCCTCCTGAGCGGGTGAAGCGCGGATCGGTGGGGGCCGGGGCACGTGCGACGGATTCCGTCGTCAGCCGGTCGTTCGGCTGCCCGGTTGCCGGCGGGGCGGGTGGCGTCAGGCAGCGCCTCCGAGGGACGTCTGCGCGACGGCTCGGACCTTGGGGCGGGGTGTCCTGGATGCTTCGCCGAAGGCCCTGGCCAGCTCTTGTGCCACCGCTCGGGGGACCTGGTGCAGCTGCCTGACCGTGCACCGGACCAGGACGATGCCCGTCGCCGCCAGGGCCAGGTGGCTGAAGCCGCCTGCCGTGCCCGGGTTGCAGCGGTACTGCCAGGCCAGGCCGAGCTCGTCCCACCAGGCGTCCGCCTCGCCGATGCGGCGGCCGCGGCGGTCGCAGATCGTCTGGTCCCAGCTCGGTGGCGGGATGGGCACCAGGTCCAGGACGCGGGCGGCCAGGCCGTGGGCCTGGATCGGTCCCTCGTCGAGCGCGCGCAGCACCTTGCGCACCACCGCCGTGCCTCGCTGGGAACCCGCATCGAGCTCCGCCAGCAGCTCCCGGCGGTCGCACAGGCCCCAGTACAGCGGCAACATCAGCAGCGGCCGGATGTGGGCCGGGTCGGGTTCGGACCGCGCCATGTCCAGCACCGCCCGGGCCGGCGGGGCGAACGGGAGGCCGTCGACCCGGACCGGGTCCGGCAGCCGGGCCGTGCGCGTCAGGCGCACCCCCTCGCACGCCACCACCCGGCAATGCTCGGGCACCAGCAGGCGGATTTCCTCCTCCGCCGGGCACTTCACGCCATGGGCCTGCAGGGCGTCGGCGCCGGTGATCACCACCCCCGGCCCGTAGCGCACGAGTGCGGCGTGCAGCAGCTGTTGCCGGCTCGGGGTGGTGTTGCGCAGCAGGACGACACCGGGGTGCAGGCGGCGCCACGGCCCTCCCGGGCCGCAGAGCCGCCGGGTTCTTCGATCGGACACCCCGGCCCGGCGCAGCTGTTCGAGGTCCATCACCTCGCAGCCGTCGGGATTACTCAGGGCCAGCGGATCGGTGCATTGAGTAGCAGTCATGTACCGAGCATGACGGCTCGGCCAACCGGGTGGAACCCCGTCCACCACAGCTGTGGACAACTCGGCCGGATCCATCCGTTCGAGGCTCCGCCTGTGGACAACTCAGGCGGCGAACCCCGGCTGCCAGCGCTCCACGATGCCGCGAGCGGGGATCTCCGCGTCGAGCTGGCACAGAATGCCCGTCGACCCCGCCGTCACCCGGTGGATCATCAGGTACTCGGGCGGCAGGTTGAGCGAACGGCCGACCCGGAAGTCGTTGCCGCGGCTGTCGCCCACCCGTCCGGCCTGCTTCTGCATCCAGCGGCGGGTGAAGTGGAACGTCGGCGCCGCCAGCGGCTCGGTGAACGGCGCGAGGTAGGCGAGCACCTCCTCCGCGGTCAGTTCGCTGTCCGGCCGGATGAACCGGTTCTCCCGCAGCAGGCGCATCAGCTCGGCGGACTCGCCGTCGAGCGCGAGGCGCGTCATCTCGCCCAGGTGGCGGGGGATGCCTTCGGGCAGCCGGGCGACGCCGCCGAAGTCGATGACGACCAGCCTGCCGTCTTCGGTGATCATGAAGTTGCCCGGGTGCGGGTCCGAGTGCAGCAGGTGGGCGCGCTCCGGTGACGAGTAGTGGAACTCCGTCAGCAGCCGGCCGGCCAGGTTCCGGGTCTCGCGGTCGCCGTCCGCGATCACCTTCGACAACGGTGTGCCGCTCGCCCATTCCGTCACGACGACCTTCGGCGCGCTGGCCACCACCCGCGGCACCAGGATGCCGGGATCGCCGTCGAACGCCTTCGCGAAGGCGCGCTGGTGCTGGGCCTCGGCCTGGTAGTCGAGCTCCTCGCTCATCCGCTCGGCGAGCTCGGCCAGCAGCGGTTTGACCTCCGTGCCGGGCACGAACGCCTGGAACAGCCTGCTGAACCGCTGCAGCTGCCGCATGTCGCTGCGCAGGGCCTCGTCGGCGCCCGGGTACTGCACCTTGACCGCGACCGTCCGGCCGTCGTGCCAGACCGCGCGGTGCACCTGGCCGATGCTCGCGGCGGCCGCCGGCTCGTCTTCGAACGAGGCGAACCGGCTGGTCCAGGTGCGGCCGAGCTGCTCGGCGAGTACCCGGTGGGTCTGCCGGACCGACATCGGCGGCGCCGCGGCCTGCAGCTTCGTCAGCGCTTCGCGGTACGGCTTCGCCATCTCGTCCGGCACCGCCGCCTCGAACACGCTCAGCGCCTGGCCGAACTTCATCGCGCCGCCCTTGAGCGTGCCGAGCACCTCGAACAGCTGCTCGGCGGCCTTGGCCGACAGCGTCGCGTTCACCTGCTCCGCGCTCTGGCCCGCGAGCCTCTTGCCCCAGCCGCCGACCGCCCGGCCGGCGATGCCGAGCGGGAGACTGGCGAGCTTGGCGGTACGGGCGGCACCCTTGCGCGGCATCGCGGTGTCACGATCGGCTGGGTCGCGGAAGTCGGTCACAACGGCGATTCTGCCTTGCGGCCTCGGCGGCGCGCAGCCTGCGAGAGGCGTCTTCGTGGGCTACGTCTCCAGGATCACCTCCCCGGCGCCGCAGCGGCAGCGCGGGTGCGGCGGCCAGCCCCGGTGGCGGATGCGGCCGTCGAAGGCGTCGATTTCGAGGGTCGCGTTCCACGTTGGCGGGGCCGGTGCGCCGGGGGAGAGCAGCCGCATCGCCTGGGCGACGGCCAGCGACGCGCAGGACTGGACCGCGCCGAGGTCGGGCCGCTGGTGCCGGCCGGCGAGCTGCCCGGCGACGCGCGGCCAGCACGGGTCGAGGTCCGTGCGGTGCAGGTCGGCGCAGCGCAGGCACGAGCTGCGGCCCGGCACGACCAGCGGCCCGACGATCCCGGTGCCGTCGCGGACGCGCGCCGCCAGGTGGGGGATGCCGTCGCCCATCAGCTCGGCGACGACCTCGGGGGCCGGCACGACGGCGTCGGTGAGCAGGGCCAGGTCCGGGTGGCGGTCGTGCAGGCGGGTGACCCGGACCTCGGGATCGACCCGGCGGAGCAGGTCGGCGAGGGCGTGGCGCCGGGACCGGCCCAGGTCCCCGGCGGTGAAGCCGGAGCCGAGGTCGTGCACGGTCACCGTGCCGGGCACCTGCAGCTCGACGTGCCCGATGCCGGCGTTGGCCAGCAGGACGGCGGCCGCGACCGCGACCCGGCCTTCGCCGTGCACGGAAACCGCGGCGGTGCGCCGCCGGTCGGTCATGGCCGGTTGGTGGTGCCGGGCCCGCAGCGACCAGAGGCCGGGCTCGCCGCGGAAGCCGGAACCGTCGGGGCGGCCGGCGTCGGTGACCAGGCCGAGCGCGGTCAGCTGCCGCAGCAGCGTGCGCAGCTGCTCGCGGTGTTCGCTCTCCGCGAGCAGAAGCCGCTCGACGTGCTTGCTGCCGTCGAGGGCGCGCAGCTTGGCGACGAGGTACGGGGAGAGGTTTTCGACGATCACGCCGTGGCGCGGGTCGAGACCGATCTGGATCTCGCGAGGGCCGCGTTCGAGCACGGTGAGGCCCGGGAGCAGGGCCGGGTGGGCCGGCAGGAGGACCGGTGGCATGTCCGCGGTGTCGAGGATCATGTCCGCAGGATCGCACCCGGTGGCGGCCGGGAAGCCCCGGAAGGCGCCGGAACGGCCGAGTTGTCCACAAGTGGAACCGGCTGTGGACAACTCGGGTCTGTGACCTCAAGGCGCTCGGAGTTGTCGGTGCCTGGCCTTACCGTTGTCGGGTGGTCGAAGCACGGATGCCCTCACTGAGAGGCCGGGGGGAAACGAACCCCTCGTCGGACACACCCGGACACAAGGTCGAAGTGCGGCGCAGCCAGCGCCGTCACCGGACGGTCACCGCGTATTGGAACGACGACACGCTCGTCGTGCTCATCCCCGCGCGGATGACCAGGGCGGAGGAGAAACACTGGGTCGCCGAGATGGAGCGCAAGCTGCAGCGCTCGGAACCACGTCGGCCGGCGTCCCCCAAGACGTCGGACGAAGCCCTGCTGGCGCGCTGCGCGCTGCTCTCGGGCAAGTACCTGGGCGGCACCGCGGTGCCGGCGAGCGTCCGCTGGGTGCCGCCGATGCGCACGCGGTGGGCCTCCTGCACGCCGGTCGACGCGACCATCCGGGTCAGCGAACGGCTGCGGAAGGTGCCTCCGTGGGTGCTGGACTACGTGCTGGTGCACGAGCTGGCGCACCTGCGGGAGCCCGGGCACGACGCGGCTTTCTGGGCGTTGGTGCAGCGGTACCCGAAGACGGAACGGGCGATCGGGTACCTGGAAGGGCTGTCGGCCGCTGCCGGGTGGGGGATCTCCACCGAGGATTGAGCGGGTGATGGGGCCGGGGTGGCCTGCCCTTCGGGTGGGTTGCCCCGGCTGGTCCGTCGCCGTCGCCGTCGCCGTCGCCGGGGCCGGCGCGAGGGCCAGGGCGAGGCTGGGCAGCAGGGCGAGGCTGGACAGCAAAAGGCCGGTGCCCGCGAACGCGAGGCACCGGCCTTCCCGAGCTCAGTTCAGGACTGCTTGCCGCCCTCTTCCGAAGGGGGCTCGTCCTTCTGGTCCTTCTCCGCTCGCTCGGCCTGCTCCGTGCGCTCCAGCTCGGCGATCGGGTCCAGGTCGTCGAGCGAGCCCGTCTCGCCCATTCGGTCCGCGAAGTCGATCGGCTCGTCCAGGTCCTCGGCCGTCGGCATCAGGTCCGGGTGGGACCAGAGGCCGTCGCGCTTCTCCGTGCCGTGGCGGTCGCCCACCAGCTTCCACAGGTTCGATGCGTCCCTCATCCTGCGGGGGCGCAGCTCCAGGCCGACCAGCGTGGCGAACGTCTGCTCCGCCGGACCGCCCGTGGCGCGGCGGCGGCGCAGCGTCTCGCGCAGGGCGTCCGCTCCCGGCAGCCGGTCGCCGACCGCCTCGGCCACCACCACGTCCACCCAGCCCTCGACCAGGGCCAGCAGCGTCTCCAGGCGACGCAGGGCCGCCTTCTGCTCCTCCGTCGTCTGGGGCTCCAGCAGCCCCGACGACATCGCCTCTTCGATGCTCGCCGGGTTGGCCGGGTCGATCCGGCCGGCCAGGGACTCCAGCGCGGACGTGTCCACCGAAATCCCGTGGGCGAACTCCTCGACCGTCGCCAGCAGGCGCTGCCGCAGCCACGGGACGTGCGTGAACAGGCGCTGGTGCGCCGCCTCGCGGGCCGCCAGGAACACCAGGATCTCGCTGTTGGGTAGCTCCAGGCCCTCGGCGAACTTCTCGATGTTCGCCGGCAGCAGCGCGGACGTGCCGGCCGGCGCCAGGGGCAGGCCGATCTCCGTCGACGTCAGCATCTCCGAGGCCAGCTGGGCCAGCGCGTTGCCGAGCTGGGAGCCGAAGGCCATGCCGCCCATCTGCCCCATCATCTGGAGCAGCGGGCCCGCGGCCTGCTTGGCCTCCTCCGGCAGCGCCTCCATCCAGGCACCCGAGACCTGCCGGGCCACCGGGTCGCACAGCCGCTGCCACGTCGGGAGCGTCTTCTCCACCCAGGACCGCGGGGACCAGGCCACCGTCGACGTCGCCCCGGCCGGGAAGACCGTCGCCGCGTCGAGCCAGAGCTCGGCCAGGTGGGCCGCGTCACGCACGGCCGCGTTCGCGTCGTCACCACCCCGGAAGCCGAGCTTGCTTTCGCCGGTGTTGCCGGCGCTGCCCAGGGTCTGCAGGGCGATCTGCTTGGCGAGGTCGTAGTTCACCGGCCCGCTGGAGCTGCCCGCCTGGCTGAGCATCTGGCCCAGCTGGCTCAGCATCTGCCCGAGCTGGTTGAAGGCCTCGGCGCCGGACTGCTGCCCGCCTTCCGAGGGGTCGTTCTCACCTCGTTTGTCGGGATCGGAAGGTCCGAAGCCGAACGGGGGTTTGCTCATGTGTCCACCGTACGCGGGTCAAGGCCCGCCGAGCGCGTCAACCGTGGCCTTCACCGGGAAGCGAACGCGGTCACCGTACGCTGTCGGTCGTGACCAAGTCCTCCGAGGAGACCGCCCCCGCGAAGAGCGCCCCGGAACCGGCGCCGGAGCCGTCCGGCGAGGCCCGGCGGATGACCCGCCGCGGCTGGACACTGGTGGTCAGCGGCTCGCTGTTCCTGATCTTCGTGGTGCTGGGCTCGGTCGTGCCGGTGCCCTTCGTGGCGATCAGCCCCGGCCCGACCTACGACACGCTGGGTCGCGACGCGGCGGGCAACCCGGTCATCCAGGTCACCGGGCACGAGACCCAGCCGACCACCGGCGAGCTGCGGATGACCACCGTCTCCCTGCACGACGGCGTCACCCTCTTCCAGGGCCTGGGCTTCTGGGCCAGCGGCCGGTACGCGCTCGCCCCGCGCGAGGAGTACTTCAAGCCCGGCGAGACGAACGAGCAGGTCAAGCAGGAGAACATCCAGCAGCTGCAGGACTCGCAGACCAACGCACAGGTCGCCGCCCTGCGCAAGCTGGGCTACCCGATCAAGGTGCTGGCGAAGCAGATCGTCTCCGGCAGCCCGGCCGACCACGTGCTCTCGCCCGGCGACAAGCTGATCACCGTCAACGGCAAGAAGATCGTCGAGGCCGCCGACGTGCGCGCCGCGCTCACCGGCACCCTGCCCGGCCAGACCGTCCAGATCACCTTCCAGTCGGACGGCCAGCCCGAGCGGACCGTGCCGCTCACCCTCGCCGCGCGCCCCGACCGCAAGGAGGGCTTCATCGGCCTCACCGCGGTCGACCGCGCCGACGCCCCCTTCACCGTCAACATCTCCCTGCAGGACGTCGGCGGCCCGTCGGCCGGGCTGATGTTCACCCTCGCCATCATCGACCGGCTGCAGCCCGGCGACCTCGCGGGCGGGCGGCACATCGCCGGCACCGGCGAGATCACCGAGACCGGCGAGGTGGACCCGATCGGGGGGATCTCGTTCAAGGTCGTCGGCGCCCGCGAAGCCGGGGCCACCGACTTCCTGGTGCCCGCGCACAACTGCCCCGAGGCCAAGACCACCGCACCGGCCGGCCTCAACCTCATCAAGGTGTCCACACTGGACGACGCGCTCACCCAGCTGGCCAACCTGAAGGCGGGACGGCCGACGGCCGGCTGCTAGGGCAGCAGCGTGGCCTTCAACGCCTCGATCAGGTTGGGCGCCAGCTCGGGGCTTTCCACGATCTCGTCCACCGACTCGTCCGTGCCCTCGGCCGTGCCGATCCCGCGCAGCCGCATCACGCAGGCGCCCTCGCCGTCGCGCAGGACCGCGGCCACCAGCCGGGCCTCGGTGCGCTGCGGGTGGTCGGCGGCCGCGCGGCGGAGGCTCTCCGCGTCCGCCTCGGCGACGTCCGGCAGCTCCGACTCCGAGCCCGGCGGCAGCACGATGATCTCCTGGGCCAGCGCACACCCGATCACCAGATCGGGCCACGCGATCCGGCCCAGCGCCTCGGCCAGGTCACCCTCCGGCAGCGCTTCCTGCGCCACCGGCGTCAGCGGGTTCGCCCGGTCGAGCTGCCCGGCCAGCTCCGGCTGCTCGTCCAGCAGCGCCGCCGTCGGCACCAGCGCGAACAGCTGCGGCGGCTGGTCCCAGCCGCCCGCGGCCATGAAGTCCTCGATCTCACGGGCGAGCGCGGCCACACCGGCCTGTCGCGCTTCGTTCGCTGCCATGCGCACATCGTGTCAGGTCGATCGGCGCGCAGCCGCCGCGAGTCCGGTTTGGGCGGGTCCCGGGAACTTCACCGGGCATCCGTAGAGTTAGGGAATCAGGGGGCGCACGCGCCCCTGCTCAAGTGTTGACGAAGACAGGAGCGTGTGCCGTGGCGACTCGGCCCCCGGTGAGCCTGCCGAAGCTGTCCCGGCGGAGCCGGATCCTCCTCATCATCGCCGCGGTGATCGTGCTGGCGCTGTTGCTCGGGGCCCGCCTCCTCGACACGTACGTCGATTGGCTGTGGTTCGGCGAAGTCGGTGCGCGCAGCGTATTCACCACCCAGGTGATCACCCGGATCATCCTCTTCTTCGCCGTCGGCCTGCTCGTCGGCGGCGCGCTCGCGATCAGCCTGATGATCGCCTACCGGACCCGCCCGGTGTTCGTGCCGATCTCCGGCGCCGACGACCCGCTCGCGCGCTACCGCTCGGCGATCGTCGCCCGCATCCGCCTCTTCGGCGTCGGCATCCCGGTGCTCACCGGCCTCATCGCCGGCCTGTCCGCCCAGGGCGACTGGCAGGTCGTGCAGCTGTTCCTCAACGGCACCTCGTTCGGCCAGACCGACCCCGAGTTCGGCAACGACGTCGGCTTCTACGCCTTCGACCTCCCGTTCGTCAACTGGCTGCTCGGCTGGCTGTTCATCACCGTCGTCATCTCCTTCTTCGGCGCGCTGATCTCCCACTACGTCTTCGGCGGCATCCGCCTCGCCGGCAAGGGCGGGCAGCTCGCCGGCCCGACCCGCGCCCAGCTCGCCATCCTCGTCGGGCTGTTCGTGCTGCTGAAGGCGGTCGAGTACTTCTTCGACCGGTACAACCTGCTGCTGTCCGACCGCGGCATGCCGCTGTTCGTCGGCGCCACCTACACCGACCTCAACGCGGTGCTGCCCGCCAAGCTGATCCTGCTGTGCATCTCGGTGATCTGCGCGATCGCGTTCTTCGCCGGCGCGTTCCTGCGCAACCTGCAGCTCCCGGCCATCGCGCTGGTGCTGCTGATCCTGTCCGGCATCCTCGTCGGCGTCGCCTGGCCCGCCATCCTCGACCAGTTCTCGGTGAAGCCGAACGCCAACGAGAAGGAGTCGACGTCCATCCAGCGCAACATGGACGCCACCCGCCGCGCCTTCGGCCTCACCGACGTCCAGTACCAGCCCTACACCGGCAAGTCGGACGCCACCCCGGACCAGATCAAGGCCGACACCGGCACGATGTCGAACATCCGGCTGCTCGACCCGAACATCCTCTCCGACACCTTCACCCAGCGCGTCGGCCGCGAGAACTTCTACGGCTTCCCGGCCAAGCTGGACATCGACCGCTACACCGTCGGCGGCGTGACGCAGGACTACATCGTCGCCGCCAAGGAGATCAAGACCGAGGGCCTCACCGGCAACCAGACCAGCTGGATCAACAAGCACCTCGTCTACACCCACGGCAACGGCTTCGTCGTCGCGCCGGCCAACACGATCGACCGCGCGGTCAAGGACGCCAACTCCGACGGCGGCTACCCGATCGCCACGACCAGCGACACGCAGAACCCCGCGGGCGCCGGCTCGGCCGGCGCCGGCCAGCCCGGCATCGAGGTCAAGGAACCCCGCATCTACTACGGCGAGCTGTCCGCCGCGGAGTCCGACTACGCCATCGTCGGCGGCACCTCCGGCAACGCGCCCGGCGAGTACGACACCGCCACCGACCGCTACACGTACAAGGGCAACGGCGGCGTCCCCATCGACAACTGGTTCAACCGCCTCGCCTTCGCCGCCGAGTACGGCGAACGGAACATCCTGTTCTCCGACGCCATCGGCGACAACTCCAAGATCATGTACAACCGCGACCCGCGCGACCGCGTCAGCAAGGTCGCGCCGTGGCTGACCCTCGACGGCGACCCGTACCCGGCGGTCGTCGACGGCAAGATCCAGTGGATCATCGACGGCTACACCACCCTCAACAACTTCCCGTACGCCCAGCAGACCCAGCTCGGCGCGGCCACGAACGACTCCCTCAACGGCGTCGCCCGCCAGGCCAACAGCTCCATCAACTACATCCGCAACTCGGTCAAGGCCACCGTCGACGCCTTCAACGGCACGGTCACGCTGTACTCGATCGACGACAAGGAACCGGTCCTCAACGCCTGGGAGAAGGTCTTCCCGGGCCTCGTGAAGCCCAGCTCCGAGATCTCCCCGGACCTGCGTGCCCACTTCCGCTACCCCGAGGACCTCTTCAAGATCCAGCGTGAACTGCTGTCGCGCTACCACGTCAGCAACCCGCAGGAGTTCTACTCGCAGCAGGCCTTCTGGAGCGTCCCGCAGGACCCGACCGCCGAGGGCGGCTCCAACCCGGCCGCCGCCGGCGCGGCCAACCAACCCGGCTACTACGTCCTCGCCGACACCCCGGGCCAGTCCAAGCCGACGTTCCAGCTGACCAGCTCGCTCACCGGCCTCCAGCGCCAGTACCTCGCGTCCTGGATGTCGGTGTCGTCCGACGCAACCGACTACGGCAAGATCCGCGTCCTCCAGCTACCCAGCGCGGCCACCGGAGCCACCCAGGTCGACGGCCCGGTCCAAGTCCAGAACCGGTTCCAAAGCGACTCCCGCGTCGCCCAGGACCGCACCCTCTTCAACAACCCCAACGTCACCCCCATCTACGGCAACCTGATCACGCTCCCGGTCGCCGACGGCTTCCTCTACGTCGAACCCGTCTACATCCGGCAACGCAACCAGAACAGCTACCCGCAGCTGGCCCGCGTCCTCGTCTCCTACGGACCCAAGGTCGGCTACGGCGCCACCCTCCAGGAAGCCCTCGACCAGGTCTTCGGCGCCGGCACCGGCGAAGCCACCACCACGCCACCCCAAGCCGGCCAGCCCACGACCACCCCGCCGAGCTCCACCAACCCGACCACCACCCCACCCGCCAACAACGGCGGCAACGCGGCCCTCGACCGGGCAGTCGCGGACATCCAGTCCGCCCTCGCCAAACTGAAAGCCGCCCAGCAGTCCGGCAACTTCACCGACCAAGGCGCCGCCCTCGCCGCCCTCGACGCGGCAGCACGCGCCTACGAAGCAGCCAAGACCGCAGCCCCCGGAACCAGCACACCACCACCCAGCACCCAGCCCGGAGGGTGACGTCGATTACCCGGACGGCACCTGCTTTGCACCCGCCCGAAAGGCAGGCGTAAGGTAGGTGCCACGACGCGGGGTGGAGCAGCTCGGTAGCTCGCTGGGCTCATAACCCAGAGGTCGCAGGTTCAAATCCTGTCCCCGCTACAGAGGTTGGGAGGGGTGTGCGGACGGAAAGCGTCCGCACGCCCCTCCTTCGCGTTTCTTCTGGGGGTCGAACCCCCAGACCCCCGCCAGGGGGGCTTCGCCGCCCCTGGACCCCCCGGTGTGTGGCTGGGTTGTTAGGTGAGCCCGCCTGAGGCTTCGCCCCCCCTCCGGCGGGTTGGGGTGTTGGTGGGTCAGGGGTTGGTCAGCCAGGGTTCTGTTTTGCCTGTTGTGTTGGCTATGTAGCCGTCTGGGCGGACCAAGAGTCTCTCTGTGTCTGGGTAGGGGAGTTCTGGGAGTTCGGCTACGAGTACCTCTGTGTGGGGGCTGGGGGTGGGGGTTTTTGTCAGCAGGACCCAGTTTCCTTTGTGGAATAAGGTGCTTGCGTGGCCGTTCGGGGTTGGGATGTCCGGGAGGCGGGTTCCTGCCGCCGGGTGGGTTTCCGTTGTCGGGTAGCGGATGTCGAGGCCGGAGATCAAGCCCGACAGGTGGTGCTGGACTTCGGGGAGCGTTGTCAGGTCTCGGAAGAGGCATCGCAAGGCCAGCTGGTTCGGGGTGGTGGGGATCAGGGCGTTCTGGGCTGCGATGTTGTCCAGGACCTGCTTGGCCACCGTGCGGCGCTCCTGTTCGTAGGTGTCCAGGAGGGTTGTGGGGGCTCGGTTCCGAAGGGTGGCCGCCAGTTTCCAGCCCAGGTTCATCGCGTCCTGGATGCCCAGGTTGAGGCCCTGGCCTCCCGCCGGGAAGTGCGTGTGGGCGGCGTCTCCGGCCAGGAGGACCCGGCCCACCTTGTAGTTCGCGGCCAGGCGGCTGTCGTCCGAGAACCGGGACGCCCAGCGGATCTCGGCGATCTCCGCTTCCGGGCCGAAACGTTCGGTCACCGCCCGCCGGACCTCGTCGCTCGTGACTTCGGCGCGAAGGTCCGGCGGGCGGTTCAGGCGGTCTCCGAAACTGATGCGGTACAAGTTCGGCTCCGCCAGGGGGATCACCCCGACGAACTTGCCCGGGCTTCCGGACGTGACCATGTTCGTCATCGAACGCCACTGGGTGGGCGCCCCCGGCGGGGTCCGGGCGAACAAGACGTCGGCCGCCACCCCGTGGCCCTGACCCTCGATACCCTCGAACCGCATGTTCAGCGCCTTGCGGACCGTGCTGCGGCCACCGTCGCAACCCACCAGGTACTCCGCCCGGATCCGTAGCTCGCCCGCAGTGATCGTGACGCCTTCCGCGTCCTGGATGAAGCCGGTCAGCTCGTGGCCTCGCGCCACCTCCACGCCCTGCTCCGCCAGGCGCTCCTCCAAGGCCGCTTCCACCTGCGCCTGGGGGATGCCCAGCTGGTACGGGTGACGGGTGTCCCAGCCCGTGTACGGCACCGGGATCACCGCGAAGTGTCCGTCCGCGACAGTCGCGAACGAGCGCTCCTTCGCGCGCGGCAGCAAACCCCGCAGATCCAGCACCTCCGCCGTGCGCGGCTGGAGGTTCAGCGCCTTCGACAAACCCGTTCGCTCGTGCATCCGCTCGAGCACCACCGTGTCCACACCGGCCAGTGCCAGCTCGTTCGCCAGCATCAAGCCCGTCGGGCCCGCGCCGGCGACGACCACCTCCGCGGTCAGCTCTCGCATCCCCAGCTCCTTAACAACGTTAAATTGACCTGACCCCAGGGTGGTCTTAACATCGTTAAATTGTCAAGCGTGAGCGTGGGAGGTATCGCAGAACATGGCTCTGACCAGGGAGAACATTGCTCGGTCCGGCCTGAAGCTGCTCAACGAAGTGGGCCTCAACGGGCTCACGCTCCGGCTGATCGCCGGGGACCTCGGCGTGAAGGCGCCCGCCCTGTACTGGCACATGAAGAACAAGCAGGAGCTGCTCGACGAGATGGCGACGCAGATGTACCGCGACTCCGCGGCCGACCGGCGGCCGCCGGAATCGCTGGGGGAGTGGGAAGGCGCCGCGCACAGCGCCCGCGCGCTGCGGCGGATGATGCTCGCCTATCGCGACGGCGGGAAGGTTTTCGCCGGTACCTACCTCGGCGACACGAGCCTGGTCGGCGAGCACCCGCTGCGCCGGAGCATCGAAGCCGGCCTGGACGAGCGGCGGGCCAGCCGGGCCACCTTCACCGTCTACTGCTTCGTCATCGGCTACGTGATCGAGGAGCAGGCCGTGCGGCCGATGCCGGGTGAGTTCGACGAGCGCTACCGCGAATCGGCGGGTGAGGCGGTGCTGGGCGACGCCGATGCCCGGTTCGAGGACGGGCTGGCGATGGTCCTCAGTGGAGCCCGCCAGTGGCTCGAGACGACGTAACGGCTGGTCAGAGCGTTTCGGGACCCCGCTGAAAACCCCATGACCACCCCATGTAATCTATACAAGCACCACAACGGCGCGGGGTGGAGCAGCTCGGTAGCTCGCTGGGCTCATAACCCAGAGGTCGCAGGTTCAAATCCTGTCCCCGCTACGACGAAGAGGCCGGTATTCGCAGAGTATGCGAATACCGGCCTCTTTCGCTTGTATTGGGGTCGAACCCCCAAATCCCCGTCAACGGGCCTCCGGCCCCTCGGATCCCTTGTCGCGGTCGCCTTTTGCTACGAATCCCGTGATTCGAGGGCTGGTGACGGGTGGTTGCGGTGCGTGTTCGCGGTGCGCCAAGCCGGGGAGTGCCGCCCGTCGAACTCACCTGCCTGGCGGCGACGAGGCGGCCGGCGTGCGTCTGGTTGGACCAAAAAATCCTGGGAGCGGTTGCAGAGCGTGTTCAGGTCCACAGTGGACCCGGGCCGGATTGGGCCGAACGAGGGGATCTCACTAGCCACAATGGACAGATACGCTGACCACTGTGGACACAGCGGCCGATAAGTGGGAATCTAGGGGGCGTGTCCGAATTGAATGCAACAGCCGCCGCCCTGCTCGGTCTGCTCCACGACGGTCCCGCCACCGGCGGGCAGCTCGTCGCCGGAGCCGGAGAGCGGTTCGGTGCCTTCTTCAGCGTCACCCGCAGCCAGGTGTACCGGGAGCTCCCGGCGCTGTCCAAGGAAGGCCTCGTCCGGCTCGGCAAGCAGGGCCCGCGCTCCAGCCAGCAGTACCTGATCACCGCCGCCGGCAAGAAGGCCTTCAAGGCCTGGCTGACGTCCGAGGCCGGCCCCGACCACCTGCGCAGCCCGCTCATCCTGCGGCTCGTGCACGCGGGGTCGCTGACCGCGAAGCAGCGCCAGTCGCTGCTCGAATCGGCCCGGTCGAGCTACAGCCAGCAGCTCGACGACGCCAGGGCGGCCACCAAGGCCGCCGAAGGGCCGTACGAAAAGGCGGTCGCCGAGTTCGCCCAAGCCCAGGCCAAGGCCGCGCTGAAGCTGCTCGACGCCATCCCCGCGGCCTGAGGTTCGCGCGCCCGCGACCGGTGCTCGCAACCGGTCGCGGGTTTTGCCGTAACCTTGACAAACGTGAGTGATGAGTTCGACGCGGCACTGAGGGACCTGACCGGCAAGCTGACGCAGATCGAGTCGGTGATGGACCTGGATGCGCTGCGTGCCCAGGTGGCCGACCTGGAGCAGCAGGCCTCGAGCCCCACCCTCTGGGACGACCCGGAGGAGGCGCAGAAGGTCACCAGCCAGCTGTCCCACCGGCAGGGCGAGCTGCGCCGGGTCTCCGACCTGCGCCAGCGGCTCGACGACCTCGGGGTGCTGTACGAGCTCGCCGAGGCCGAGGGCGACTCCGGCAGCATGGGCGAGGCCGAGACCGAGCTCGCCGACCTCGGCAAGGCCATCGACGCGCTCGAGGTCCGCACCCTGCTCTCGGGCGAGTACGACGACCGCAACGCCGTCGTCACCATCCGCTCCGAGGCCGGCGGCGTCGACGCGGCCGACTTCGCCGAGATGCTCCTGCGCATGTACCTGCGCTGGGCCGAGCGGCACAGCTACCCGACCGACGTCTACGACATCTCCTACGCCGAAGAGGCGGGCATCAAGTCGGCGACGTTCAAGGTCAGCGCCCCCTACGTCTACGGCACCCTGTCGGTCGAGCAGGGCACCCACCGGCTCGTCCGGATCTCGCCGTTCGACAACCAGAGCCGCCGCCAGACGTCGTTCGCGCACGTCGAGGTGCTGCCCGAGGTCGAAGAGGTCGACCACGTCGACATCCCGGAAAAGGACATCCGGATCGACGTCTACCGCTCGTCGGGGCCCGGTGGCCAGAGCGTCAACACGACCGACTCCGCGGTGCGCATCACGCACCTGCCCACCGGCATCGTCGTCTCCTGCCAGAACGAGAAGTCGCAGCTGCAGAACAAGGCGGCCGCGATGAAGGTCCTCCAGGCCCGGCTGCTGCAGCGCAAGAAGGAAGAAGAACGCGCCGAGATGGACGCGCTCCGGGACGGTGGCTCCAGCTGGGGCAACCAGATGCGCTCCTACGTGCTGCACCCGTACCAGATGGTCAAGGACCTGCGGACCGAATACGAGGTCGGCAACCCGTCCGCGGTGCTCGACGGGGACATCGACGGCTTCCTCGACGCCGGCATCCGCTGGCGGATGCAGACCGCGTGAGCCGGGCGCGCGCGGTGGCGGCCTGACCGCTCACCGTGCGCAAACGCCCGTTGCTCCACCCGGGTGCACCGGGCAACCGGGGCTTCACGAGACCGGTGGGTAGTATGCCGAATCGTGATCCGGCTCGAAGAGGTTTCCAAGGTCTACAAGACCTCGACGCGGCCCGCGCTCGAGCGGGTGTCCGTCGACATCGAAAAGGGTGAGTTCGTCTTCCTGATCGGTCCCTCGGGATCGGGGAAGTCGACCTTCCTCCGGCTGCTGCTGCGTGAAGAGACGCCCAGCAAGGGCCGCGTGATGGTGTCCAACTTCGACGTCGCCAAGCTGGCCCGCCGCAGGGTCCCGCGCCTGCGGCAGACCATCGGCTGCGTCTTCCAGGACTTCCGCCTGCTCGCGAACAAGACCGTCGCGGAGAACGTCGCGTTCGCCCTCGAGGTCATCGGCAAGCCGGGCCCGACCATCAAGAAGGTCGTCCCCGAGGTGCTGGAGCTCGTCGGCCTCGACGGCAAGGCGGACCGGCTCCCCAACGAGCTCTCCGGCGGTGAGCAGCAGCGCGTCGCGATCGCGCGCGCCTTCGTGAACCGCCCGCTGGTGCTGCTCGCCGACGAGCCGACGGGCAACCTGGACCCCGACACCAGCCAGGACATCATGCTGCTGCTGGAGCGGATCAACCGCACCGGCACCACCGTCCTGATGGCCACCCACGATCACTCCATCGTGGACTCCATGCGGCGCCGAGTCGTCGAGCTGCAGCTCGGCCGGGTGATCCGCGACGACGCCCGCGGCGTCTACGGCATCGGTCGCTGAGACCCGTCCACCCCGCACCGACCCCGACCCCAAGGACCTGCACCCGCCATGCGCGCCAGTTTCGTCTTCAGTGAGGTAGTCACCGGCCTGCGCCGGAACGTCACGATGACCATCGCGATGATGCTGACCACGGCCGTGTCGCTCGCCATGCTCGGTGGCGGCCTCCTCGCCGTGCGGACGATCGACAAGATGAAGTCCAACTTCCTCGCCGACGTCGAGGTTTCGGTCTACCTCACCGACGACATCAGCGCGAGCGACAAGAACTGCACCCAGTCGCTGTGCCAGACGCTCCGGACCTCGCTGCAGAGCAACAACGGTGTCGAGTCGGTCGTGTTCGAGAACCGCGACCAGGCCTTCGACCGGTTCAAGAAGATCTTCGAGAGCCAGCCGGAGCTGATCGCGCTCACCGGTCCCGAGTCGCTGCCCGCGTCGCTGCACGTGAAGCTGAAGGACCCGGACCGCAGCGACGCGATCGTGCAGGAGTACGCGAACAAGCCGGGCGTGCGGAAGGTCGACGACCAGAAGAAGTTCCTCGACCGCGTCTTCAACGCCTTCAACGGCGTCCGCAACATGGCCTTCGGCGCCGCGCTCATCATGGCCGTCGCCGCGCTGCTGCTGATCGCCAACACGATCCAGGTGTCGGCGTTCACCCGGCGCACCGAGGTCGGCATCATGCGGCTGGTCGGCGCGACGCGGTGGTACACGCAGCTGCCGTTCCTCCTGGAGGCGGTGGTCGCCGGCGTGGTCGGTGCGGTCCTCGGGATCGTCATGCTGGTGCTGACCAAGGTCAGCTTCCTCGACTCGGTGTTCACCGGCGACGTCTTCCCGAAGATCACCACGCTGGAACTGCTGTTCCCGGTCGCGCCGATCCTGCTCGGGGTGTCCGTGCTGATCTCCGCCATCACCGGGTACGTCACGCTGCGGCTGTACGTCCGGCACTAGCTGAATTGACGCAGTGGCGCGTCAGCGCCTCCGTTGAGGGTGGTGGCGGGGGCATGGATGGACTGGCTGCTTGTCACTTCGAGAATCACGTAGAGTGGTCGTATGCCCAAGGAACGTGGCCAGAAGGTGATCGTGTCGAACCGCAAGGCGCGGCACGATTACTCCATCCTCGACACCTACGAGTGCGGTCTCGTGCTCGTCGGCACCGAGGTCAAGAGCCTGCGCGAGGGCAAGGCGTCCCTGGCGGACGCGTTCGCGACGGTCGACGACGGCGAAGTGTGGCTGCGCAACGTGCACATCCCGGAGTACACGCAGGGCACGTGGACCAACCACATGCCGCGGCGCACCCGGAAGCTGCTGCTGCACCGGCGGGAGATCGAGAAGCTCATCGGCAAGACCAAGGAGAGCGGGCTCTCCCTGGTCCCGCTGTCGATGTACTTCAAGGACGGCAAGGTCAAGGTCGAGATCGCGCTGGCCCAGGGCAAGAAGGCCTACGACAAGCGGCAGGCGCTCGCCAAGCGCGACGCCGACCGCGACATCAGGAAGGCCATGGGCCGCGCGCTGAAGGGCCGGTTCACGGAGTGACGCCCGGCCCGGCTTCCGACGCGGACGTCGCGCGCTGGACGGCGTCGCTGGGGCTGCCGGGCCTGGTCGACCTGCACGTCCACTTCCTGCCCAAGCCGGTGATGGACAAGGTCTGGGCGTACTTCGACCGGGCCTCGACGCACTACGGCACCGAGTGGCCGGTGTTCTACCGCACGTCCGAAGAGGAGCGTCTGGCGACGCTGCGTGCGCTCGGTGTCACCCGCTTCGCGCCGCTGGTCTACCCGCACAAGCCGGGGATGGCGGAGTGGCTGACGGACTGGGCGCTCGAGTTCGCCGCGCGGGTCCCGGACGCGGTGCCGACCGGGACGTTCTACCCCGAACCCGGCGCCGGGTCCGCTGTGGACGGTGCGCTGCGCGCCGGCGCCCGGGTGTTCAAGGCGCACGTGCAGGTGGGCGCGTACGACCCGCGTGACGACCTGCTGAAGCCGGTGTGGGGCGCGCTGGCCGACGCCGGCGTCCCGGTCGTCGTCCACTGTGGACACGGTCCGTTGCGGGGCGACTTCACCGGGTTGTCGGTGTTCGAGGAGGTGCTCGCGCGGCACCCGAACCTGACGGCGGTCCTCGCGCACGCGGCGATGCCGGAGTTCGGCACGGCCTTCGAGCTGCTGGCGAAGTACCCGCGGGTGCACCTGGACACCACCATGGTCGGGGTGCCGTTCGCCGAGGCGATGTCGCCGCTGCCGCCGGACTGGACGGCTCGGCTGGCCGAGTACGCCGACCGGGTGGTGCTCGGCACGGACTTCCCGAACATCCCGTACCCGTACGTGACGCAGCTGCAGGCGATCGCCGGCTGGGCGGCAGCCGACGATCGCCTGGGGGAGCCGTTCCTGCGGGCGGTCCTGCACGACACGCCCCTGCGCCTCGTGAGTGGTGAGGGGGGGGTAATCACCCCCCCCCACACCCCCGGGGTGGGGGCGGGGGGGGCGGCGGG
>NZ_JBSGBQ010000059.1:0-32728 GCF_053601335.1 Amycolatopsis sp. NPDC004747
CGGAGCACGGTTTGGGCGACGGAGAGTTCGTATTCGCGGGGGTGGGTTTCGTAGTCGACGAAGGTGGCGGGGAGGAGGGGTTCGCCGTCGTGGCCTGAGGCGAGGGTGATTTCGGCTTCGCCGTGGTCGTTGCTGGCGGTGGTGGCGCGGGCGCGGTAGTCGGCGAGGTGGGCTTGGAGGGTGTCGGAGCGGTCGAGGATGTCTTGGAAGGCGGTGCGGGGGAGGGTGAGGACGGTGCAGGTGGTGACGGCTTTGGCGGTGTATTCCCAGATGCTGTCGTTGTCGGTGAGGGTGTGGTCGCCGAAGTGGTCGCCGTCGGCGAGGGTGGCGAGGATGACGTGGTCGCCGTAGGCGCCGGTGCCGGTTTTGGTGATTTTGCCGTGGGCGAGGAGGAAGACCTGGTCGGCGGGGGAGCCGAATTCGACGAGGGTGTCGCCGGGGGCGTATTCGTGTTGGGTGAAGCGGTCGGCGAGTTCGGTGAGGACCTCTTGGTCGTCGTAGCCGCGGAGGGGGGCGAGTTCGCCGAGTTCGGGTGGGATGACGCGGACGTGGGCGCCGGTGGTGGTGAAGGTGACGCGGCCGTCGCCGACGGCATAGGACAGGCGCCGGTTGACGCGGTAGGACCCGGCGGCGACGTCGACCCAGGGGAGTACCTTCAGCAGCCAGCGGGAGGAGATGCCCTGCATCTGCGGGACGGATTTGGTTGTGGTGGCCAGGGTCCGGGCCGCCGCCCGTCCCAGGCTCGACGGCGCCTGCTCCGCGTCCACCTGCTCGGATCCCACCGGGTCGGTGACAGTCACGACGAAACCCCAATCACTGGTAGCGGGGATTGGTGGCGTGCCAGGTGAAGCCGCCGCCCATCCAGGAACGGACACCCACGAGGAAGCGCTGCAGCTCCGGCGACGGCACGGCCAGCAGCTCCCGGTGGCCGTCCTCGAACTCGTGGACGATCTTGTTGTGCAGCTCGACGGTGGCCGCCACCGCCTCCTCGACCGGGCAGCCCCGGTCGGCGGCGATCTGCAGCACCATGTTGCAGACCGGCTTCTCATCGGCGGCGTCCTTGGCCACCGAGTGCAGGTCGTTGACCAGCACCGACGCCGTCCCGGCCCGCATCATCGCCTCGCGCACGCGCGGGTCGTAGTAGAACGGGGCGGCCAGCTCGTAGCCGCCGACGGCGTCGACGAGGGTCATCGACGTGTAGAAGCTGTCGTGCTGGCGGGCCGCCAGGTACTCCCACGCCGGCGGGTACTGCCCGGTGTGGCGCCACGCCGCGTAGGCGTCCCAGCTGACGAACATCGCGAACGTCGAGTAGCAGACCCGCTGGACGAGCACCGGCGAGCCGTGCCGGCCCAGGTGGCCGACCGCCGAGCGCAGCCCGACGAGGATCGGGTCGCCGCGCAGCGCCTCTTCCAGCGGGGGCGTGAACTCCCCCGCCGGGGCGACCGGGTCCATGGCCGCCATGACGAGCGCCAGCCGCGGCGGGAGCTCGGTGGGCGCCGCGCCGAGCGTGCTGTCGTCGGCGTAGTAGTCGTCGGCCGCCCACCAGACCGCGTTGAGCTGCGCCGCGACGAGCAGCCGGTCCGGGTCGTCGCAGTCGGTGTGGGCGAGCATCACCAGCCGGCCGAACCCGGCGCCGGCGATCTGTTCCAGGCCCTTGCCGGTGAACCCGCAGTCCGCCGCCCAGGCGACCAGCCGCCGGTCGACTTCGGCGGCCAGGCCGTCGTCGACGCGGCCCTGGACCGGGCAGTACAGCGGCGGCGCGCTGCCGTCGCCCCAGTGCAGGTACGCGTACGCCGGGTCCGGCCCGGTCCCGGGCGCGAACTGCGTCGCGATCCGCGCCGCCGACGTCCCGATGCCGAACGGCGCCGCCGGCAGCCCGCCGATGGTCCACTGTGGACAGGTGGTGCTCTCCCCGGTCACCCCGCCCGCCTCAGACGCGGTCGGCGGCGATCAGCAGGTAGTGGAAACTGCCTTCGCGGTAGGCGGTCAGGAACGGCTTCTCGACGCCGGTGGCGACCGACGACTTCTCCCGCAGTTCCCAGTAGGGGATCGTCGCCGCGGTCAGGTCGACCACGTTGATCGGCACGAACCCGTTGGCGGAGAGGGCCTTGAAGTAGTCGCCGCGGGCGTGGATGTTGCAGATGTAGTGCTGGTCGATCTGGCTCACCGCCCGCGACCGGCCGCCCGTGACGTCGTTGTAGCACCCGGTGATCGTCACGTACCGGCCGCCGGGCTTGAGCTGCCGCGCGTGCTCGGCGAACAACTCGTTCAGGTCCACGTACATCGTGCTCTCGTTGTTCCAGATGCCCTGGAACGCCCCGGATTCGAAGCCGGTGTCGAGCATGTTCTTCAGGTGGTAGCGGACCGAGCCGTCGATCCCGCGCTGCCGCACGTGCGCGTTGGCGAACCCGACCTGCTGCTCCGAAATGGAGATGCCGTCGACCTGGCAGCCGAACCGCAGGTGGGCCATGACGCTGGTGCCGCCGCGGCCGCAGCCGGCGTCGAGCAGCCTGTCCTCCGGCGTGATCGGGCCGAGGTGGTCGAGCAGGACGTCCGCCTGCGCGGTCTCGAGCCGGTGCATCTCGGCGATGATCGCCTCGTCGCGCGTGGCGGCCGGGGTTTCCAGCACGGCCGGGTCGTAGTCGCCGAGGCCGTAGTGGTGGTGGTAGAGGCCGTCGACGTCGCCCAGCCGGAGGTTCACCGGATCCTTCTCCGCGTTCCAGTAGTCGGCGACCGACTGCTGGTACGCGGTCCGGGTCACGGGCTTCTCGAGAGCGGTCATCGATGGCACTCCTCGTCGTTTCCTTGGCAGCAAAGGGATTCGGTTCCCTCACCGAAGACGCTAGTGGCGGGAGTTTCGCAGCGACAAGGAGCTTCACCCCGGTTCCGCCGTCGTTGCCCGTCCGGCCCAGCGGAACTCGTGCCGCAGGTGGTCGGGACCGGTGTGCCGCCCCCTGTTGGAGATCGACATCGCCACGACCGGGTGACGAAGCGCGACAGCGCGTGTCAGGTGATTTTCGAGGTTCGCCATCATGTCCATGTGCTCAGCGCGGCCACGGGTTGGGGCGGCAGACGGCCCCGTCGGGCCGGACCTTCGTGGCGGCACCGGGTTCGGCGCGGTTGAGGTCCGCGAGGTAGGTGTTGGACAGCCCGAAGGTCTGCTGCATCATCACCGGCGCCGGTGCGCCGGGTGCGGGGCAGCCGACGTGGCCGAGGCCGAGCGCGTGGCCCATTTCGTGGTTGACGGCGTAGGCGCGGTAACCGGCCAGGTCGCCGTCGTAGGAGTGGGCGCCGCGCAGCCACCGGGCGAGGTTGAGGACGATCCGGTGGTCGCGGGACAGGCGGCACGAAGAGTCGAAGGGGATGCGGAAGCCGCAGAGGCCGGGGCGCCGGGCGGTGCCGGGACTGGTCAGGCTGATCCGGACGTCGGGATCGCCGCCGGGGTCGTCGAGCCGCCGGAAGGTGACGGCGCCGTCGCCTGCCCAGCCACGGGGGTCGGCGAGGATGGCGTCGACGTCGTGCCCGAAGGAGGCGAGCTCGACGCCGTTTTCGATTTCGACGGTGTAGGTGAGCAGTTCCCCGCCGCTGCCGATGTCGTGGCCGGCACCGGGGACGACGCGCCACGTGCCATCGCCGGCTTCGGTGACCGGCACGCCTTCGGGCAGGGCGGCGGGTTCCGGGGCCGGTTTCGGGGGCGTGGTCCGGGTGGTGGGCTGGGCGGAGGCGACACCGGAGATCCGCCGGGGCTGGGCGGCTTCGGGGGTGAAGAGAAGGGCAAGGGCGAGGGCAACGGCGAAAACCAGCACGGCAGGCGGCCACCAGTCGGCCTGGACGGGCTCGGGCGCCGGGGCCGGCGGTGGTGGGGCCGGCGGGTCGGGGGTGGCCACGGGTGCGTGGGGAACGCGGGGAGCGGGCGGGCCGACGGAGATGGCGGGGGCGATGGAGCAGGCGCGGCGCCGCCGGGAGGGTGGCTCGGGTCCGACCGGAGTTGTGGTTCCGGGCGAGAGGGGGTGCGCCGGCGTGCGGCTCGGCGCGGCCGGAGCCGGCTCGGACGTGGGGGCCGGCGCAGCCTCGGTGCGGGCGCGTGGTTCCGGCGTGGACACCGGGCGCGGTGTCGCCGGGGCTGTGGCGACCTGACCCGGATCTTCCGCCGCCGGGGCAGCTGGAACGGTTCGCGGCGCTGGTGCTGTCGGGGGCGCTGGCACTGTGGGTGCCGCCGGGGGTGCTGGTGGCGCCGGAACTGTTGGCGCCGCCGGGGGTGCTGGTGCCGCTGGGGTAGCTGGGTCCGTTCGCGGCGCTGGTGCTGCCGGGGCCGCTGGAACTGTTTGCGTCGCCGGGGGTGCTGGTCGCGCCGGAACTGTTGGCGCCGCCGGGGGTGCTGGTGCCGCTGGGGTAGCCGGGACCGTTCGCGTCGCTGGTGCTGTCGGGGGCGCTGGCACTGTGGGTGCCGCCGGGGTAGCTGGAGCCGTTCGTGCCGCCGGGGCCGCCGGAGCCGTTCGCGCCGCCGGGGGTGGGATGCGAGGCGATCGCGGTGCCGGTGCCGGTGCCCCGCTCGGCTGCGCCGGGCGGCGGCGTGGCTGGGGCAGCCAGTCGACGCGGGCCATCGGGTGGCGTTCAGTAGGCAAGGCCCACGCTCGCACACTCCGGCGCCACCGGGCCCCCGGCCCGCGGGTACGACACCGTCGACGGGTCGCCGTCGGAGGTGTAGCGGTGGCCCGACGGTGAGCCCAGCTCGTCGAGCCAATGGGCCGATCCGTACTCCGCCTCCGGTCCCGCCGACTGCGAACGGATCCGGGGGATCGCCGCCGGGTCGAACTTGCCCGAACACGGTGACGGCGCCGGATCCGCGCCCACCAGCAGCGCGCCCGCGTACGCATAGCCCGGGCCCTGCAGGGCCAGCCCCGTCCGGCGCGGGCGGCTGCCGTACGGCAGGGCCAGCGTCTTCGGCTGGTAGCCCGGCACCGCCTGGCGGATCAGCGCGTCTTCTTCGGCGATGGCCGCCGTCACCGCGCCTTCCGTTGCCGTGCGCAGGTTCGTGTGGTGACGCGTGTGGTTGCCGATCTCGAAGCCGTGGCCGGCCAGCCAGCGCAGCGCGCGTCCGTCGGGATCGCCGCCGAACGGGTGCTCGTTGACGTACAGGCTCGCCACCGGGCGGAACCGCGGGTGCGCCGCCGCGACGTCCAGCAGGATCCGGATCGCCGTGCCCGGTTCCGGCGCGTCCTGGGGCGTCAGGCGGAACACCGTCGGATCGCCGTCGTCGAAGGTCAGGACCACGGGGTGCGCGCCCGCCGGGAGGTCGAGCCGCCGGGAGACCAGCTCCGCCGTGGTGACCGGGACGTAGTCCTCGGCCGCGAGCCGCTCGAGCTCCGCGGTGAAGTCGGCGGGCGTGCGCTCGTAGACCGACTTCGGCTGCGCCACGAGGCGGTGGTACATCAGCACCGGCACCCGGCCGAGCTCGTCGGCGCCCACCTGCCGGGCGGCGGCGGGCGTGATGCGGACCGGCGCGGCGGGCACCGGATGCGGCGGTGCGGGCGGCGGGGCGGCCGGCGTGGGGCCGCCACAGGCCGCCAGGGTGAGGACGGCGGTGAACCCGGCACCGAACCGGAAAAGGCAACGCATGCCCGCAGTGTGCGTCCGCGCCGCCGCCGTCGCGGGCCGGGCCACCGGGTCGGGTGAGCCGGGGATTCCGCTTCACCACAAGGAATCCGCAGGCCGGGGCCGGGTCGCCGGAAACGGCACCGGCACGATGCGGTGATCGCCGGGAATCGGGTTTGCCGGTGATCACCGGCGGGTATTTCCCCGCGATGGTCCCGAAAAAGGCGGTCGCCGCCGAACGAACCTTCGATCGACGCCTGGTCCTCACCGCCGCTCTCGCGGGCTTCGCCACGAGTGCGTGTGGTGCGTTGCAGCGGGGGAAGGCGCTGGCCGTGCCCGCCCCGGCCGCCGTCGCGGCCACCCCGTCGCCGCCACCCCCGAACCCGCTCGAAAAAGGCCTTCTGGTCGGCTTTTGCGGAGCTCCGGGCGCGAAGGCGCTCGGGCGCATGACGGGCGACCTCGCGGAAGCGAGCCGCGCGCTGCGCCGCCAGATCGACGCGTTCCCGGCGGGCCGTCCGGTCATCCCGGTCGTCGAGCTGATCGCCACCACCGTGCACCGCTCGCCCGGCGAAGACGGCATGTTCCGCAGCCGCTGCGAGGATTCGACCGTGCGCGACTACCTCGACGCCGCCCGGGCGCTGAAGGGGTTGCTGCTGCTGAACATCCAGCCCGGCCGCGCCGATTTCCTGCCCGAGGTCCAGGCCTACGAGCGCTGGCTGACCGAGCCGGACGTCGGCGTCGCGCTCGACCCCGAGTGGGCCGTGGAACCCGGCGTCGTCCCGGGCCGGAAGTTCGGCCGCACGACCGGCGCCGAGCTCGACGGCGTCGCCCGTTACCTCGGCGACCTGGCCGGCGCGCACCACCTGCCCGCCAAGGTGATGGTCTACCACCAGGTCGCCGCGTCCGTGGTGCGCGAGGAACAGGATCTGCTTGCCCACCAAGGGGTCTCGGTCGTCAAGGTGGTCGACGGCATCGGTTCGGCCGCCGCCAAGAAGGCGACCTGGAAGACGCTGATGACGACCATGCCCGCCCACGTGCGGCCCGGCTTCAAGCTGTTCTTCGAGGAGGACACCCGCCGCGGCGCGGAGCTGATGACCCCGGCCGACGTTCTCGCGCTGAGCCCCACGCCCGCCTACGTCGTCTACGAATAGCCCGCCGGGACGGCGAAAGCCCGGTGCGGTCCGCCGCACCGGGCTTCTTCGTGCGCTCGCGCCGGCCGCGGACGACGAAGGCCCGGCGCGGGAGGGAACCCGCGCCGGGCCTTCGCCGGCTGTCCGCCCGGGGTGCCGGCCGGCTCAGCCGACCGGGACGGGCAGCCCGCCGAGAAGGTCGTTCACCAGTGCGGAAAGGCTGATCAGCACCCGCTGCAGCAGCGCGTTGAGCAAGGCCGAAACCGGCGGCAGCGACTGGCGGGACGCCAGCTGATCGGCCAGCTTGTCGACGCCCTGGCGTGCTTCGGCGGTGTCCTTCTGCGCGGTGGCCGCGCTGTCCTTGGCCGCGGCCTGGATCGTGTACCGCTTGCCCTGGGCCAGATCCGACAGCAGCGGGTCGAGGCGGCCGAGGGTGGCCTGCGTGCCGGGCACGTCCCCGTTGTCCGCTCGCGACGCCAGCTGGTCGCGCAGGCCCTGGACCTCCGCCGCGGCGCTGGTGGTGCTCGACGATCCGCTGCCACCGGGGCCGCCCGCCGTCGCCACACCCACCCCCGTCAAGGTCACCGCGGCCGCGGTGACGAACACCGTGAGCGCTCGGGTCAGTGCACTTTTCATGTCGTACTCCTCGGAGATTGTGCGATGCCGACTGCGATCATGGTGAGCGCCGATCCGCGATAACGCGAGCGGATGTCCGGGGGCGGGCGGCGCCGGTTGATTCCACTCGGTGTACGGCCTCGGGAGATCCCCGTGACAAACATCGACATCGCGTGAAGTGGCTGTTCGGCGGTTTTCCGCAACAGCTACGTTGTGTGACAGCGCCACTCGTCCGTGTCTGGCGGTTACGGTATACGGCTGAATCGACGGGGATTTCTTTACCGAAGGTGCGAGCGGTGCCAGTTTCGGGTGACGCGAGATTATCACCCGATCGTGAGGTTTAAGGGAAGAAAGAATGGGTAATCAGGCCCATTTGCCCAGGGCGGGAAAGGACACTCTTAAGTAGGGTAAGGTGCGAAAACACTTCTTGCGCGGCGAGCGCCTCGCTAATCTGGGTGGCGGTTGCAGGGCCGGTTTCTCCGGCCGTTACTGTGGCCTCCTCGGTGCCGAGACCTGACAACTGGGCGCCATTCGGAGAGAAGAAAACGCAGAACGTCCCGACGCTGACGGCGCCGGGACGTTCTGCGCGAAGAGGAGGGAATCGCGGTGCGGGGCACCAGGGTCACTCGGACCGCAGGCGGGCGCCTGCCGTGCGGGATCCGCGGTACCCGGACACCGGGTGGCGTCCAGGCTCCCGGTGGGGACCGGCCCGGCAACGCCATCGGCCTCCAGGCTCCCGGTGCGGACCGGCCCGGCAACGCCATCGGCCTTCAGGCTCCCGGTGGGGGCCGGTCAAGCAGGACCCTCGGCCCTCAGGCGTCCGGTGGGGGCCGGTTAAGCAATACCCTCGGCCCTCAGGCGCCCGGCGGGTTCCGCCGCGGTTCGGCCGGCGGGTACGCGTTCGCCGGCGGCGGGGTCGCCCCCGCGGCCGGATACCCCGCCATCGCTCCCGGCTTCGGGCCGCGTCGCACCAACCCCGCCAGACCCAGCAGCCCGGCCAGTCCGAGCAGGCCCCACAGGCCGTTGTCGCCGTCGTCGTCGCGGGTGTTGTCGTGGTTCGTCCCGTCGTCGGTCTGCTGGTGCCAGGCCGGCGCCGCGAACTCCGGTGCCGCCGAAGCCGGCAGTGCCCCGGTCAGCGCGAACGCCGCGGCCGCGATGCCGGCGCAGCACAGCTTGCCTGCCTTGTGGTCCATCACGGTTCTTCCTTCCGTTGCGGAAATCGGTTCCCCGTGGCGTACCCCCGCCGGCCGCATCCACGCCCGCTGTCACGGGAACGGGCGAAGACGCCGGGGGCCGGTCTCCGGCGTCCGGCCGGCCTTTGTAGGATGGTCCCCGGTTCAAGACGGAGCCGGGCAGGGACGCACCGCGTGCGCACGTCCGCCGCCGGCCGTCCTTCCCCTTCTCAAGCGCAGCAGCGCATCCGAGCCGGGTAATACCGTCCACTGCCGTGGACCGGGGGAGGAATGAACACTGAACTCGCCGTCGCGCCACTGGGCGCGACGTACACACCACGTCTCATCTGCACCACCGGCGATCGCCTGATCCACCCGGCGGACGGCCGCAACGACCTCGCCAGGATCGTCGTGCGCTGGGCCCGCGCCTGGGTGCCCGAAACCTGGCCCGCCCGCCAGTACTTCGCCGCGCTGGGCATCGGTGACGACGAAAACCCTTGCTACCGCGACGAAGACGTCGTCGGGTGGCACCTGCTGCAGCCTCGGCCCGACTCGCTCGCGTGGCGGGTGCGGTCGGGTGAGATCGACGTGACCACCGCGCTCACGGCCGAAGCCGAGGCCTGGCCAGAATAAGGAATTCCGCGAAAGAGCCCCGCGCCGCCCGGCGCGGGGCTCTTTCGCGTGCCCGGAAACATTCCTTGCCCCGCAAGCGATATCAGAGGTGGCGGCGGGCGAAGTCTTGGCAGCCAACAGAACCGCGGCTAACCCGATCGGACCACACCCGGCGCGGTCAGAGGCTCGCGGCACCCACACGATGGTGGCACGAAGTGGAAACGGCGTCGCGGCATCAGTACGTTTCCCTCACACGGGACGGAGAACACACCTTCACTGACGTCCCGTTCTCCGAACATCGTTCACCGAGGAGCAATCCATGCTGAAGAAGATCGGCTTCGTCACGGCCACCGCGGCGGCCGGCGCGTTCCTGGCCGGCGGCATCGCCGCGGCCGACACCCCGGACGGCCACCACGGGCACCACCACGGCCACCACTACGGCGGCTACGACTACACCGGCCAGGTCGGCCTGGTGAACCTGAACAACACCGACGTGCTGCACAACGTCAACGCCGTCCTCGGCGTGTGCGGCAACAACATCAACGTGCTCGGCGTCCAGGTGCCGGTCCAGGACTCGCTCAACGGCATCGGCGTGCCGATCCTGTCGCCGGGTTCGCACGAGGCCAGCGGCGAGAACCCGGAGAACTGCGCCTCGGGCGGCCTGTCCGACGGTGGCACCAGCCAGGGTCACTGAGTTTCCGTGCCCGGAGCCGCCCGTGCGTGCGGAAGCCGGCTCCGGGCACGGGAAACGGTCGCCAGTGCCGGCGCCGCACCGCGCGCCCGGAACACGGAGCGAGCTGCACACTCCGGTTCCGCGTTCCGGGCACGCCGTGACGCCGGACGGCACCGACCCGGGTGGGACCGGCCACGACGCTGGAGAAGTGCGCCGGTCCCACCCGGCCTGATGCGCACCCTAACGGATCTTCCCGGGCCCGGCGAGCCGAAGCCGGGTCCGTTCCCTTTCCCCGATCCCCCGCCGGGCCCCTCCGGTGGGTTCCCAGAAGGAGTATTTTTCTCGTGATCAAGCAGCTCGGCTTCGTCGCCACGACTCTCGCCGCCGGGATGGCGGTGCTCGGCGGCTCGGCGTCCGCGGCCAACGTCAGCGTGGCCGGTCACCCGGTCGACTCCACCGACCAGTTCGGCCTGGTCGGCAACGTACAGAACCTCGACGCCGTGCACAACCTGAACGTCGTCGGCGGCGTGTGCGACAACAACATCAACGTCCTCGGCGTCCAGGTGCCGGTCCAGGACACCGCCAACGGCATCGGCGTGCCGGTGCTCTCGCCGGGCGAGCACGAGGCCGAGGGGTCCAACCCCGACAACTGCGCCGCCGGCGAGATCGCCGACGGCGGGACCGCTCAGGGCAACTGATCGTTCCGGTCGGACCGCCGCGCGGGGAGCGTCTCGCGCGGCGGTTTCCTGCGTCCGGTCGAGCTTAGGTCCGGTCGAGCCGGTGCACGGCGACTTCCCGCACGACGAGCAGCACCGCCGCCGCGACCGGCACCGCGACGAACGCGCCGGCGACGCCGAGCAGCTCGAACCCGAGCAGCACCGCGACGAGGGTGACGAGCGCGGGGATCCGCACGGCTCGGCCGACGATCTTCGGCAGCAGCACGTAGTCCTCCACCACCCGGTAGACGACGAAGAAGCCGAGCGTCGCGAGCCCGACGGGTTCCGAGACCGTGAACGCGACGAGGGTGGCGCCGGCGCCGGCCGCCACCGAACCCGCGACCGGCACCAGGTCGAGCACGGCGACGAGCACGGCGAGCACGAGCGGGTAGGGCACGCCGAACGCCCACAGCCACGCGAAGGTCGTCACTCCGGCGATCAGCGACACGACGACGTTGCCGACCAGGTACGCGCCCACCTTCCGGAAGACCGCGTCGCCGATCAGGATCACCCGCGGCCGCCGAGACCGCGGGGCCAGCCGGTAGAGGGCGGTGCGGATCCGCGGGAAACCGGCGACGAGGCAGGCGGCGAGCACCACGACGATCACGGCGTCACCGAGCAGCCCGGCGAGCGACTTCGCCACGTCGGGGAGCCGGACGGACCGGACGGCGGCTTCGAGCCCGAAGGTTTCGTTGACCCGGCCGAGCAGGGTGGCGTGGTCGTGCAGCAGGGCCAGGTACCGTGGCGTGCCGTTCTGCACCTGCGTCGCCTGGCCGGCCAACGGAACGGCGGCCGCGGCGATGGTGCCGCCGAGGACGGCCACCCCGGTCGTGACGACCACGGTGGCGGCGAGCGCGCGGGGCACCCGGCGCGCGAGGCGGGCGGTCACCGGCTCGAGCCCGACCGCGAGGAAGAACGCGATGCCGATCAGGAGCAGCACGTCGGACGCCGCGAGGAGCAGTTCGGCGACGGCGACCGTGACGACCACCCCGGCCGAGGCGAGCAGCCCGGTGACAAACGGCGAGCGCCGGTCGAGCGGTTTTCCCGGCGCACCCAAGGGTTCTTCCGGCCGGGCCGCCGCTGCCTCGGCCTCGGCCTCGCCGACGGGGTGCCCGGCACGGTGGGCCCCACGGCCGCTCGTTGCGTGCATGGGTCGGCGGCTACCCCGGTCGGCACGAACGAATCCACCCGATCCGGGCGTCCGGGCAAGTCCACGCTTCCCGGTGACGGCGGTCGCCTGACGTTGCCGGAATCGTTGCGGTGTCGGCAAAATCGCCTATGCGCTTCAAGGACCTTCTGCTCGTTCCGGTCGTCGCACTGCTGGCCGCGTTCGCGGCGGCGCCGGAAGCGGCGGCCGCCGGTGCGCCGCGGTTGCTGATCGACCAGGACTTCCCCGATCCGGACGTCGTCAAGACGGCTTGGGGCTACTTCGCGTTCGCGACGGGCGCGAAGGAAACGCGGATCCGGATGGCCGATGCCGCCGCGGCGGACGGACCCTGGCGCGTCGCCGGTGACGCGCTCGGAGCCGTTCCGGTGTGGGCGAAACCGGACGGCGGGTTCTGGGCGCCGGACGTCACCCAGCTGGCCGACGGCACGTTCGTGCTGTACTTCGCGGCCGCGCCGACCGCCGGCGGCGAGATGTGCCTCGGTGCGGCGACGGCGAAGAAGGCGGAAGGACCGTACACACCGGCCGGCGACCGGCCGCTGGTGTGCGAGCCCGGCGACCACGGGGACATCGACCCGCAGACGTTCGTCGACACGGACGGGTCACGCTATCTGCTCTACAAGAGCAACGGCGCGGCGACCGGGCCGCCGTCGGCGATCTGGGCGCAGAAGCTGCAGGCCGACGGACGCACCCTCGCCGGCCCGCGCACCGAGCTGCTGCGGGCGGACCTGACGGCCGAAATGTCGGTCGTCGAGGCGCCTTCGGTGGTGAAGACGGCCGCCCGGTACCTGCTGTTCTACTCGGCGGACACGTTCCAGAGCACGGGCTACCACACGAATTACGCGTCCGCGCCGTCGCTGGGCGGGGCGTTCGTGAAGGCGGACGGCAAGGTCCTGTCGACCGACCAGCTCGGCGGCAAGGTGGACGCCCCGGGCGGCGCGGACGTGGTCGACGACCGCATCTTCTTCCACGGCTGGCTGGCCGGCGGCCGTACGGCGCGGGGCCTGTATTCGCTGCCGATCACCTTCCCGGGCGACCTGCCGCGGCTGGGGTGACGGGGTCACCCACCCGGGTAACGCTCGGTTGGGCCGTCCGGGGGCCGGATATCCCGGGAGCGGAGGAACGGAGGAGCGACATGACGGTGTGGTGGGGATTGGCGGGCTTGGTGGGGCTGCTGGGGTTGTGCGCCCTGCTCCGGAGCCATCGTGCCGACGGAACGGCGGTCGACGACGACCCGCTGGCCCGGTACCCGGCGGCCCGCGAGCCGGCGGCGCCGAACGCGGACGCGGCGCACACACCGCTGATGACACCGGCGATCACCCCGGAGATGCTCGCCCGCCCGGCCTTGCCACGGCGGGAGGAGGCGGTCCCGGAGTCGGGACGGATGGCGGGGGAGATCCCGGCGCCACGGCCGCAGTCCGGCGGGACGGGGGAGCGGCCGCAGTCCGGCGGGGCGGGGGTGCGGCCGGAGGAGGTGCCCACGGCGCCGTGGGGTGAGGTGCGGCCCGAGGTTCCGGGTGCGCCGCGTTCCTCGGCGCAGGTATCGGCGGGGGCGGTTCCCTCGGAGCCGCAAGGAGCGGCGGGGCGGGGAGCTTCCGGCGCGCCGCACTCGTCGGAGCGGGACGCGGCGGGAGTGGCTTCCCCGGTCCCGCAGCAGGCGGCCGGCCCGGTCGCCGCCGCGCCGATGGTTCAGCCGGTTGCCGAACCGGCGGCGGTTTCCCCGGTGCCGCAAGGAGCGGCCGCGCGGGGAGGGGCTGCCCCGCAGGCAGTCCAGCCGGTTGCCGAGTCGGCGGCGGGTTCCGCTGCGGCGCCGGCGCCGCCCGGCGAGGTGCGAGCTCCGCAGCCCCGGGCCGCCGAACTTCCGTCGCCGCCCAAGCACGCTCTTCGCAGCGAAGAGCCCGCGCCGGCGACCCGTCCGGCGAAGGAAACCTCCCCGCCGCCGGAGCGGACCTCCGGCGGGCTCGTCGGGAAGCTCAAGCGGTTCCTGGGCGGCTCCTGACCGTCACCCCAGCGGGGCACTTTCCTTGCCGAGCCCGGCCAGCAGGTCGCCGTGCTCTTCGATCCGGTCCAGGACCTCGTCCGCCGTGAACGTCAAGCGTGTCGCGTGGCGGCAGGCTCGGACCTCGTCCCACGTCACCGGCGTGGACACCGTCGGGTGGTCGCGGCCGCGCAGTGAATACGGGGCCACCGTGGTCTTCGCCGGGTTGTTCTGGCTCCAGTCGATGAACACCCGGCCCGTGCGCTGGGCCTTCGCCATCACCGCCGTCACCGACTCCGGTGTCTCCGCGGCCAAGCGCTTGGCCAGCCGCTTGGCGTACGCCGACGGTGCCGCGGCGTCCTCCGTGCGGATTCCGCAGTACAGCTGCATCCCCTTCGAGCCCGACGTCTTCGCGTACGGGGTCAGCCCGTCCGCCACCAGGACGTCGTGGAGGCGCTCGGCCACCCGGCAGCAGTCGACGATCGTCGTGCCCGGGCCCGGGTCCAGGTCGAACACCAGGCGGTCCGGGAGCAGGCGGGTGCCCGACTCCACCGTCCACTGGGGAACGTGCAGCTCCAGCGCCGCCATGTTCGCCGCCCACACCAGGCCCGGCAGGTCGTCCAGGAGCGGGTGGTCGATCGTGCCGCCGGTGACCGCCAGCCGGACTGTGCGCAGCCAGTCCGGGGCGCCCTTCGGGACGTTCTTCTCGTACCACTTCTGGCCGTCGACGCCGTTGGGGTACCGGATGAACGTCACCGGCCGGCCCGCGAGGTGCGGCAGCAGCACCGCCGCCACCCGGGAGTAGTAGTTGATCACCTCGCCCTTGGTGAACCCGGCCGCCGGGTACAGCACCTTGTCCAAATTGGACAGTGTGAGCCGCCGGTTGCCCGCCTGGACGGTGATCCGCTGCCCCGGCGGCTCGGGTGCGGGTGCGGGCGCCGCGGCCGGTTCGTGCGGAACCGCGCGCGGCGCCAGGACTTCGGCCGGGTCCTTGTCCTGGCGCAGGCCCCGCCAGGCGGTGTGGCGGACCCGGCCGCCGCGGGTGAACTGGCGGTAGACGATCTCGCCCACCAGGCGCGGTTCGACCCAGCGGGCGCGGACGGTGTCCTCCCGCGGCGGCGTCGTCACGAACGGGTGCGTGCGACGCTCGATGGCCTGCAGCTGCGCCTGCAGATCGGCCCGGCTCGCCTGGCTGAACCCGGTGCCGACGTCGCCGATGTAGACCAGGTCGCCGGTGGCCGGGTCGTGCGCGCCGAGCAGCAGCCCGCCGAGGGTGCCGGTGAAGCTGCGCTGGCCGGGCCGCCAGCCGCAGACGATCACCTCCTGGGTCCGGACCAGCGGGTGCTTGAGCCACGAATCCGGTCGCTGCCCGGGGTGGTAGGCCGACGAACGCAGCTTCGCGACGACGCCTTCGTACCCGGCGGACGCGGCGTGCGCGAGGAAGTCCTCGGGCGTGCGACGGTCGGCGGCGAGCTCGTCGAACGTGACCGCGCGGACCACCGAAATCCGGTAGGGATCGGGCATCGGCAGCTCCGCCAGCAGGCCCCGGCGCTCGTCGTACGGCAGGCCCAGCAGGCTGGCGTCCCCGAGCTGGAGCAGGTCGAAGGCCAGGAACCGGACCGGGACGTCCTGGAACTCGAGCCCCTTCGGCCCGCTCTGGTACCGGACGTACCGGCCGCGGCGCTCCTGCATCCGCTCGAAGTCGATCCGGCCGTCTTCGCCGTAGACGACGACCTCGCCGTCCAGGTAGGCGGCGCGGCCGTCCAGGGCGGGGGCGAGCACGCCTTCGAGGTCGGCGAACTCCGCGGTGAAGTCGATGTTGTTGCGGCTGGTGAGCACCGTCGTGCCGTCCGGGGCGATCCGCATCGCCGCCCGGTAACCGTCCAGTTTGTACTCGTAGGCCCACTCCGGGCCGCTGCGCAGCCGTCCGCCGTCGGCCTTGGCGAGCATCGGCTCGACCCAGGCCGGGACGTGCGCCCCCTCGTCTGCCGCCATTTCGGACCTCCGTCACCTTCGGTGCCCAAGGTAACCCGTTCGGCCTAGATTAGCCGGATTTGTGCAGGTGAAAGCGGCGTGAACGCCTGTTCGGCGGGCCGTTCACGCGGCCAGGAAGTCGTCGACGGCCCGGCGCAGCGTGGTGCGCACCTCGCCGGCGTCGTCGAGTTCGCCGCCGTGCAGGGCGCCGTCGCGCAGCAGGACGAGCACGCGCGCCGCGTGGTCCGGTTCCGGGTGGCCGAGCGCGGCGGCCTGCTCGCGCAGGACGCCGAAGAACCATTGCCGGTGGTCGTCGATGACCTGGCGCACCCGGCTCTCCGGGTCGGGGTACTCGGCGGCGGCGTTGAGGAACTGGCAGCCGCGGAAGCCCTCCTCGCAGGTCGCGTCGCCGACCACCGCCATGGTTTCGGCGAGCGCCTCGCGCGGTGGCCGTCCCGCCCGCGCCGCGGCGACGCCTTCGCGGATCCGACGGCTGGTCTCGGCGAGGTAGGCCGCGACCAGGTCGTCCTTCGTCGGGTAGTGGCGGTAGAAGGTCGCCCGGGTCACGGCCGCCTCGGAAACCAGGCGTTCCACCCCGACGGCGTGGATGCCTTCGGCGTAGAAGAGCCGGGCGGCGGTCGCGAGCAGCCGGTCCTTCGGGTGCGGCTCGGCAGTCCTCATCCCCGCAGCTTAGAGAAAGACCGATCGTTCTGCCAGATCGGCTTCATCACATTGCCACGGCGGCCGGGAGGGGCCAGAGTAACTGACAGAAAGACCGATCGTTCTCTTCGAAGGAGCCAGCCATGAGCAAGCCCACCATCGTCCTGGTCCACGGCGCGTTCGCCGACTCGTCGAGCTGGACCGGGGTGGTCGCGAAGCTGCAGGAGCAGGGCTATCCGGTCAAGGCGGTGGCGAACCCGCTGCGGGGCGTCGAGTCCGACGCGGCCTACGTGAAGGACGTCGTGGACAGCGTCGACGGCCCGGTGGTCCTGGCCGGCCACTCCTACGGCGGCGCCCTGATCACCCGCGCGGCCACCGACGCGCCGAACGTCAAGGCCCTGGTCTACATCGCCGCCTTCCAGCCGGACGCGGGCGAGAGCGTGTTCGAGCTGTCCGGCCGCTACCCGGGCGCCAAGCTGGGCCCGGAGACCACGGACGTCCTGGTGCACGACGGCGAGCCCGAGCTGTCGATCAAGCCGGCGGACTTCGCCGAGGTCTTCGCCGCCGACGTCCCCGCGGCCACCGCGGCGATCATGGCGGTGACCCAGCGGGCGGTCGCGCAGCAGGCCCTCGCCGCGCCGTTCGAGGGCACCCCCGCGTGGTCGAAGCTGCCGTCTTGGACGCTGATCGCCAACCAGGACAACGCCATCCCGGCCGCGGCGCAGGAGTTCATGGCCGAGCGCGCGTCGTCGACGGTCCGCCGGATCGACGCCTCGCACGCGGTCGCGGTGTCCCAGCCCGAGGTCGTCGCCGAGGTGGTCCTGGCCGCGGCGGCGAGCGTCGAGTGAGCCGGCGGGCGCCGGCCGGGGATGCCCGGCCGGCGGTGTCCGTGCTTCGCTGGGGGACATGACGAAGGCGGAGCGGTGGCGTCGGTACTGGGACCGCAAGTCCACGACCTACGACGCGGAGATGGGGGTCTGGGACCGCCGCCTCTTCGGCGACTCGCGGGAGTGGGCTTGCGGCCAGGCCACGGGCGAGGTCCTGGAGGTCGCGGCCGGGACCGGGCTGAACCTCCCGCACTACCCGGCGGAGGTCACGCTCACCGGCCTCGACCTCAGCGAGGGGATGCTCGCGATCGCCCGGGACCGGGCCCGGCGGCTGGGCCGGCCGGTGACCTTCCGGCAGGGCAGCGCCCACGCCCTGCCGTTCGCCGAAGCCTCCTTCGACACCGTGGTCTGCACGTTCGGCCTCTGCGCCATCCCCGACCCCGCGGCCGCGGTCGCGGAGATGGTCCGGGTGCTGCGCCCGGGCGGACAGCTGATCCTCGTCGACCACGTGACGTCGTCGTCGCGGCTCGTGCGGGGCGTGCAGTGGCTGCTCGAACTGGCGAGCGTCCCGCTGGCCGGCGAGCACTTCCGGCGGCGGCCGCTGCACCTCGTCGAGGCGCTCGGGCTGCCGGTGCGGCGGCGGGAGCGGTTCAAGCTCGGCCTGGTGGAGCGGCTGGTCGCCGGCAAGCTCAGCTGACCAGCACGCTTTCGTCCAGCCGGGTCAGCAAGGCCGCGGCGTCGTCGTAGACGGCCACCGCGCCGGCGTCGAGCAGCTCCGCCGCGCCGATCCCGCCGGAGAGCACCGAGACCGTGCGCACGCCGGCCTTGGTGGCGGCGTGGACGTCCCAGACCGCGTCGCCGACGAAGACGGTGTCCTCCGGCGTGGTCCCGGCCTTTTCGAGCGCGGCGACCACCGGCTCCGGATCGGGCTTGGTCGCGTCGACGTCGGCGCCGGAGACGATGCCGGCGACCACGTCGTCGACGTCGAGGACCTTGCGCAGCGCCTCGAGCTCGTCCGGCCCCGCCGACGTCGCCAGCACCACGCGCACCCCGCGCCCGGCCAGCTCGCGCACGAGCTCGGGAGCGCGGTCGAACGGGCGCAGCAGGCCGGCCGTCTCGAGGTAGAAGCGGCTGTGCAGCTCTTTGGCCCGGTCACCGACGCGGCCGGCGTCCTCTTCACCCAGCAGGGTGGCCAGCAGCTTGCCGGACCCCTTGCCGATCGCGCGGTGCACGCGCCAGGAGTCGACGTCGCGGTCGAGTTCGTGGAACGCCCGGCGCCAGGCGTGGACGTGGAGGTAGTTGGAGTCGACGAGGGTGCCGTCGACGTCGAACAGGACCGCGGTGGCGATGGCAGGCTCCTTGCCGTCGGGGCGACTTCCGGCTCCGGATACCCCTCCCGGCGGGCCGTACACCTCACCCGCGTCGATCGCGGAAACGCCGTGTTTGACGGGTTACGGACGGGTTATCCGATCGGGTGATCGTCGTCGAGGAGGTGGTCACCAGTGCTCGCCCGGCACAATTCGGTGTGGCTGGTGCCCCGGCACGGCGCTCCGGCGAGGGCGTCGGTCGTCGGCGTCCTGGACCGGACGACGTACCCGCAGCTGCGCGACGGGTTGCTCGAGTTCGCGGCCGACTCCCCGGACGGCGTGCTGATCGATGTCGAGCGCCTCGAACTGCGCGATCGGACGCTGATCAGGGTGTTCGACCTGGTCGCCCGGCGCGTCGGCGACTGGCCCGCGCTGCCCTTCGTGCTGGTGACGGGCCGCCCGGAACAGCGCGCGGCACTGGCGTCGAGCTGCGTCCCGGTGTACCCGGACGCGGCCGCGGCCGAAGAGGCCCTGCGCTGCCCGGCCCGGCGGCAGGCGGCCCGCCTGCTCGACCGGTCGCCGCAGACGTCGGCGCGGGCTCGCGGGTTCGTCCGCGGGGTCTGCGCGGAGTGGATGGTGCCGGAGCTGGCCGAGGACGCCGAGCTGATCGCGACCGAACTGGTGGAGAACACGCTGCGCCACACGGAATCGGCACCCCGGCTGCGGCTCGAGCTGCGCCGCGGGACGCTGTCGGTGGAGGTCTCGGACGAGAGCCGGCGGCCGGCGGTGCTGCGGGAGGACCTCGACCGCACCGCCGCGGGGTTCGGCCTGCGGATGATCACCAAGGTCGCGAAGCGGTGGGGGAGCAGCCGGTCCCGCTCCGGCGGCAAGACGGTGTGGGCCCTGCTGGCTCGCTGACGGCCTCGCCTCGCGTACCCGGAGGGTCGGCCTGCGTACTTGGAGGGTCGGCCGGTGGGCCGACTCTGTGGGTACGCGGGCCGACCGCCTGGGTACGCGGGCCGACCGCTCAGGCGCCCGGACCGGAGTAGATGTCCGCGGCCGGGGGCTCCGAGACCGTGGCCGGCTTGTTCCAGTCGCTGAACTCCATCGCGCCGTTCTTCGGGTCCGACATGCGCAGCAGGTAGTGCGGCTCGGTCGCGGCCACCGTGGCCGTGCCCTCCGAGCTCGCGAAGGTCAGCGCCGGCGCGCCGGCGACGGTCGTCTGCTCGCCCGGCTTGAACGTCGTCTTCTCCAGCTCGCCCAGCGTGCCCTCGGTGAACGTCTTGTAGTCGAGGAACATCTTGAACGCCTCCCCGATGCTCTGGCCGATCTTGGCCGTCGAGGACACCCACTTGCCGGTGAGCTGCTTGGCCGCCGCGGCGGGGGCACCCGACTGCTTCACCAGCGATTCGGTGAACTTGAAGTAGTACTTGTCGCCGACCCGCAGCACCGGGATCTCGAGACCGTCCTTCACCACCGTGCCGCTCGCGCTGTCCGGGTTGAGCTGCAGGTCCAGGTTGACCGCGCTGCCCTCCTGGGACATCGTGCCCTTGACGTGCACGGCCGAGGCCTGCTTGGCCGCCGCGGTGATCGCCGGGCCCACCTTGGCGGCGTCGAGGGCGGGCGCCGCCGGGGTGCTGGACGTCGCGGGGGTCGTGGTGCCGGCCGCGGCCGGGGCGGGCGTGTCCGAGCTGCCGGCGCAGCCGGCGAGGGCGAGGGAACCGGCCGTGAGGAGCGCGGCCAGGCGGAAGGAGCGCATGGGTAGTCCGTTCGTGAAGGCCGGGGCGTCCCCGGACACGAACGGGCTATCGCCGGACCGGGTGGTCCGTTACAGCCGCCGTGACGCAGGTCATCGCGCCGGGCGGCGGGGCCGGAAGTCGCGTTCGGTCTCGATCTCGCCCTCCGGCGTGTGCACGAAGTGCCCGACCCGGCGCTTCCGCGCGATCTGCCGCCCCGCCAGCACGGCGTCGACGCGGCGGGGGGAGGTGTTGGACGCCCGGTGGCCGCCCTCGACGCGGTTCTTCCACAGTCCGTCTTCGTAGTAGGTGTGCACGTCACCCTCCGCCACGACGCCGCCTCCCATCGCGAGACCCGAAGGGATGCGGATGCCCGGGGAGGTAGCGGACAAACTCACCGCAGCCGGAGTACTTCGATGGCGTTGTCCTTGAGGATCAACGGCCGCACCTCGTCCTTGAGCTCCAGTTCGGCGAAGTCGGCGAGCCAGCGGTCCGGGGTGATCACCGGGAAGTCGGACCCGAACAGCACTTTCCGCTTCAGCAGCGTGTTGGCCGCGCGCACCAGCTGCGGCGGGAAGTACTTCGGCGACCAACCCGACAGGTCGATGTACACGTTCGCCTTGTGCGTCGCGACCGAGATCGCTTCGTCCTGCCACGGCACCGACGGGTGCGCCAGGATCACCGTCAGGTCCGGGAAGTCGGCGGCGACGTCGTCGAGCAGCATCGGGTTCGAGTAGCGCAGCTTGATGCCGTGCCCGCCCGGCAGGCCGGCGCCGATGCCGGTCTGCCCGGTGTGGAACAGGGCCGGGACGCCCAGCTCCGCGATGGCCTCGTAGAGCGGGTAGTACCGGACGTCGTTGGGCTCGAACGCCTGCAGGCTCGGGTGGAACTTGAACCCGCGCACCCCGTGCTCGCCGACCAGCTTCCGCGCGCGCAGCACCGCCGCCTTGCCGGCGTGCGGGTCGACCGAGCCGAACGGGATGAGCACGTCCGCGTGCTCGGCGGCGGCGTCGGCGATCTCCTCGCTCGACAGCGCGGGGTGCCCGGTCGCGGCCGGTGCCTCGACCGTGAAGACGACGGCGGCCATGTTCCGGGCCCGGTAGTGCTCGGCGATCGCGGTCACCGTCGGCGTGCGGTCCTGGCCGGCGCGGAAGTACTTCGCCGACGCGTCCAGCAGTTCCTGGTCGAGGGCGAAGCAGCCGTGGCCGTCCTGCTCGACGTGGGTGTGGACGTCGATGGCGGTCAGGGAGGAAAGGTCCACGAGGAGCTCCAGGTCAGGGCAGGTCGGGCTGCGCGGCCTTGGCGGCCAGCAGGGCGTTCAGGACGGTGTCGCGGGCCGTCACCAGTGCACGGTCGTCGGTGCCCGCCAGTTCGGCGTCGACACCCGCGACGAGCGTTTCGGCCAGTTCCGGGGTGAGGTGGACCCGGCCGAGGTCGCGCCACCACTGCTCGGTGGGCGGCCCGAGGTGGGCCAGGACGTGCGCGAGCCCGCCCGCGCCGCCGGAGAGGTGCTGGTTGACGAACGGGCCCAGCACGGCCCAGCGCAGGCCGGGCCCGTAGGCGATGGCGGTGTCGATGTCGGCGACCGTCGCGACACCGCGTTCGACGAGGGAGTACGCCTCCTGCCACAGCGCGGCCTGCAGCCGGTTCGCCACGTGGCCGGGCACCTCCTGCGCCAGCCGGATCGGCCGCTTCCCGACCGAGGTGTAGAACGCCACGGCCCGGTCGACCACCTCCGGCGCGGTCTCGCGGCCCGGCACGACCTCGACGAGCGGGATCAGGTGCGGCGGGTTGAAGGGGTGCCCGACGACCACGCGCTCGGGGTGCTTCGGGCAGCCCTGCGCGATGACGCTCGGCAGCAGCCCGGACGAGCTGCTCGCCAGGACCACGTCCGGCCGCGCGGCCTCGTCGAGGACGGCGAACAGCGCGTGCTTGACGTCCTCGCGCTCCGGCCCGTTCTCCTGGACGAAGTCCGCGGCGGCGGCCGCTTCGCCGGGGTCGGCGACGAACCGCAGCCGGTCCGTCGGCACGCCCTCGAGGGCACTCCGCAGCCGCTCTTCGGCGCCGGGCGCCGGATCGGTGGCGACGACGTCGAGGCCGCGGTCCAGGAAGAGGGCGGCCCAGCTCGCGCCGATCACGCCGGTGCCGACGACCGCGACGGTGCTCAATTCCGCCTCCGCGGGAGGAAGTACGTCGGCGGTGCTCATGCCGGCGCCCCGAAGGGGTCCAGCGCGGTGGGATCGGCCAGCACGTCCCGGCCGACGACCTCGTCGATCGCCGCGCCGAGCAGGAGTTTCTTCACCGGCAGCTCCAGTTTCTTCCCGGTGCGGTTGCGGGGGATCGACGGCACGGCGGTGATCGCGTCCGGCACGTGCCGCGGCGAGAGCGCGGTCCGCAACGCCGACGCGATCCGGCCGCGCAGGGCGTCGTCGAGCGAGAACCCGTTGCGCAGCGCCACGAACAGCCGGAGATCGCCGTTGCCGCCCGCGGGGTCTTCGAGGTGCACGACGAGGGAGTCCTCGATCTCCGGCAGCTCCTCGACCACGGCGTAGAACTCGGCGGTGCCCAGCCGGACGCCGCCGCGGTTGAGGGTGGCGTCCGAGCGGCCGGCGATGACGCAGCTGCCCTCGGGGGTGAACCGGATCCAGTCACCGTGCCGCCAGATCCCGGGGTAGGTCGAGAAGTACGTGTCGCGGTAGCGCTCACCCGAGCCGTCGCCCCAGAACCCTACCGGCATCGACGGCATCGGGGCGGTGATCACCAGTTCGCCGAGTTCGCCGACCACTTCGGTGCCGTGCTCGTCGAACGCCTTCGCGTCGACGCCGAGGCAGGGACCGGAGATTTCGCCCGCCACGACCGGCTGCAGCGGGCCGCCCTGGACGATCCCGCTGCACACGTCGGTGCCGCCGCTGCCGACGTTGAGCAGGACGCCCGGGAACCGCTCGTGCACCCAGTGGAAGCCCTCGGCGGGCAGCGGGCTGCCCGCCGCGCCGAGCTGCCGCAGCGCCGAGAGGTCGTACTCGGCGGCCGGGTCGAGGCCCGCTTTCCGGCACGCCATCAGGAAACCCGGGCTCGCGCCCATCAGCGTGGCCCGCGTTTCCGCGGCCAGCCGCCACTGCCAGGCCAGGTCCGGGTGCAGCGGGTTGCCGTCGACCAGCACGATCGAGGTGCCGGTGAGCAGGCCCGAGACCAGCGCGTTCCACATCATCCAGGCGGTGGTGGAGAACCAGAGCATCCGGTCGCCCGGGCGCAGGTCCCAGCTCAGGCCGTGGTTCTTGAGGTGCTCCAGCAGGAGCCCGCCGTGACCGTGCACGATCGCCTTCGGCTTGCCCGTCGTACCGGAGGAGAACAGCACGCACAGCGGGTGCGCGAAGCCGACCGGCTCGAACCCCGGCGCCCTATCGGTGAGCAGGTCGGCCCAGGCGATCGTGTCCGGCAGGTCGTGGCCGCCGTAGGGGACGTGGACGACGTGCTCGGCGGTGGGCAGCCCCGCGCGGATCTCGGCGACCTCGGCGCGGCGGTCGACGTCCTTGGCGCCGTAGCGGTAACCGGACACCGTGAGCAGCACCCGCGGCTCGATCTGGCCGAACCGGTCGACCACCGACCTCGCGCCGAACTCGGGGGCGCAGGAGGCCCAGATCGCGCCCAGGCTCGCCACCGCGAGGTAGGCGACCACGGCTTCGGGGATGTTCGGCAGGTAGGCCACCACCCGGTCACCGCGCCCGACGCCGAGCCGGGCCAGGCCCGCGCGGGCGCGCGCGACCCGGTCGCGCAGCTGGGCCCAGGTCAGCTCGGTGCGTTCGCGCGTCTGGGAATACGCGATGACCGCGGTGGCGTCGTCCGGTCCGTGCCCGAGCGCGTGTTCGGCGTAGTTGAGGGTCGCGCCGGGGAACCACTGCGTGCCCGGCATGGTCCGGTCCGGCACGACCGCGGTGGCGGGGCGGTGGAAGCGGACGCCGAAGAAGTCCTTGACCGAGGACCAGAAGCCGTCGAGGTCGGTCACCGACCACCGGTGCAGGTCCGCGTAGCCGTCGAAGAAGTGCCCGCGGGTTTCCAGCCACCGCAGGTACCGGCCGATCTCGGTGGTCTCGCGGACGTCGGGCGCGACCGGGCGCAGGATCATCGGCCGACCTTCCCCGCGCGCTTGTCGAGGAACGCCTGCATCCGCTCCTTCGCCTCGGCGCTGCCGCCGGCGATCGCGGCCATCAGCGCCTCCATCAGGTAGCCCTCGGCCGGGTTGGCCTCGGCGATGCGGGGGAGCGCCTGCAGGACGGCGAAGTTCGTGATCGGCGAGTTGTCCGCGATCTTGCGCGCCAGGCCGAGCGCGTGCTCCAGGCCGTTTTCGACGCGGTAGTGCGACAACCCGGCCGCGTGGCCCTCGTCGGCGTCGAGCACGCGGCCGGTGAGCATCATGTCGGCCATCCGGTGCGCGCCGATCAGCCGCGGCACCCGCACCGACGCGCCGCCGCCGACGAACAGCCCGCGCTGGCCCTCCGGCAGGGCGTAGAACGCCGAGGGCTCGGCGACGCGGATGTGCGCGGCGGCCGCCAGTTCCAGGCCCCCGCCGACGACCGCGCCCTTGAGCACGGCGACCACCGGGACCCGCCCGCGTTCGAGCCGCTCGAACGCGCGGTGCCACATCATCGAGTGCTCCAGGCCCTCGAACGCGTCGCGCTCGGCGAGCTCGGACAGGTCCAGCCCGGCGGAGAAGTGGTCGCCGACGGCGTCGAGCACGACGGCCTTGACCCCCGGCGGCGGGCTGCCGAAGAACGATTCGAGGCCGAGCACGGTCGCGTCGTCGAGGGCGTTGCGCTTCTCGGGCCGGGCCAGCCACAGCACGGCGATGTCGTCCCGCAGCTCCAGGCGCAGCGAAGGGGGCAGGAGTGGGGTCGTCATGCGGGTCCGTTCGTGAAGGTTTCGGCGGCCAGGGTGCGCAGCTCGACGCGGCGGATCTTGCCGGTGGCGTTGCGGGGCAGGGCGTCGGTGAACTGCACGTGCTTCGGGATCTTGTAGCGCGCGAGGTGCTGTTCGAGGTGGGCCCGGAACCGCGGTTCGTCCAGCCGGGCCCCGGGCCGGACCACGACGAAGGCCGCGCCCGCCTCGCCCCAGCGCTCGTCGGGCACCCCGACCACGGCGCAGGCGTCGACCTCGTCGAGCCGGGCGGCCACCGCTTCGATCTCCGCCGGGTACACGTTTTCCCCGCCGGAGATGATCAGGTCCTTGACCCGGTCGACGACGTGGGCCCAGCCGTCGTCGTCGACGCGGACGACGTCACCGGTGCGGAACCAGCCGTCGTCGACGAAGCTCGCCTTCGATTCCTCCGGGCGGTTCCAGTAGCCGCCGAAGACGTGCGGGCCGCGCACCAGCAGCTCGGCCGGCGTCCCGTCCAGCGGTTGCGGCGTGAGATCGGGGCCGAGCGCGGCCACGTCGGTGAAGAAGTGCGGCACCCCGGCGGCGACCGGGTGGTCGAGCGTGCCCTCGTGGGTGGCCATCGAAACACCCGGCGAGGCCTCGGTCATGCCGTAGCCCTGCAGGAGTTTCACGCCCCGGTCGAGCCAGGCCTGCGCGACGCGTTCGGCCACCGGCGAGCCGCCGTAGAGCACGCAGGTCAGCGAGCTCAGGTCGGTGCGGTCCCACGCCTCGTGCCGCCACATCATCTCGAGCATCGTCGGCACCGCCGAGAAGCTGGTGATCCCGGCTTCGCCGATCCGGGCGAGGATGGCGCCCGGATCGAACTTCGCCACCGGTTCCACGCTGCCGCCCTTGAACAGCGTCGGCAGGGTGATCTGGCCGAGCCCGACGCAGTGGAACAGCGGCGCGATGCACAGCGCCTTGTCGGTGCCCAGGACGTCGAGGTGCGCCAGCTGGTTGACGGTGTTCCAGGTGAGGTTGCCGTGGGTGAGGACCGCCGCCTTCGGCCGTCCGGTGGTGCCGGAAGTGTAGAGCAGCAGGCACGGGTCCTCCAGCCGGACTTCGGTGTCCGGCGACGGCCCGGCCTCGGCGATCTCCGCCTCGAAGCTCCCGGCCGTCGCGATGACGACGCCGTCGGGCAGTCCTCCGGCCGCCGCCACCAGGTCGGCGGTGTCCGGGCTGTGCACGAGGACCGAGGCGCCGCTGTCGTCGAGCATGTACCGGATCTCGGTGGGGGCGAGCCGGTAGTTGAGCGGGACGAAGAGCGCGCCGCAGCGGGCGGTGGCGAAGAGCGTCTCGAACACGGTGATGGCGTTGACGCCGAGGTAGGCCACGCGGTCGCCCGGGCGCACCCCGAGCCGGGTCAGCGCCCCGGCGAGTCCGTCCACCCGGTCGGCGAGCGCGGCGTAGGTGAGCGACCGGCCGGCCTCCACCAGCGCGGTGCGGTCCGGGTTGATCCGCGCCCGCCGCGCGGGCCAGCTCCCCAGGCCGAAATCGGGCCGGTTCACGGTTCCCTCCTTCACCAGCGGAGCACCGGTTTGATCGTGGTACCCGCGAGCATGTCGTCCACTGCCTGTTGAATCTGCCCGAACTCGTAGTGCGTGACCAGCCTTTCGAGCGGGAACCGGCCCGCGGCGACGAGTTCGGCCAGCGTCGGCACCAGTGCCTGGGTGTCGGCGTCGCCCATGGTGAGGCCGACGACGTGCCGGCCGGGGAGCAGGAAGTTGACGTCCACTCCCACCGTGGTGCCGAACGCGGGGGCGCCGACGACGACCGCGGTGCCCCGGGCGGCCAGCGTGCCGATCGCCGTGCCCAGGACGCCGGCGTTGCCGGTGGTCTCGACGACGCCGTCGACCCCGCGGCCGCCGGTCAGCTCGCCGACCGTCTCGGTGAGGTCCTCGCTCGACGTGTCGATCGTGTCGGTGGCGCCGAGCTCGCGGGCCAGCTCGAGCCGGCCGGGTACGCGGTCGACGGCGATGATCCTCGTCGACGGCGTCAGGTGGGCGGCCATCACCGCCGAGAGGCCGACCGCGCCGGCGCCGGTGACCAGCAGCGCGGCGCCCGGGCGCGGCGCCAGGACGTTCCACACCGCGCCGGCGCCGGTCATGATGCCGCAGCCGAGCGGGGCCAGCAGGTCCAGCGGCGCGTCGGCGGCGACCTTGACGACGCTGCGTTCGTCGGCGACGGCGTGCCCGGCGAAGCTGGACTGGCCGAAGAAGTGCCCGCCGATCGGGGTGCCGTCGCGGGAGATCGGGGTGGAGCCGTCCGGGCGCTGCCCGCCGAGCAGGTTGGCGGGCAGCCAGGTCTCGCAGTAGGCGGGGTGGCCGTCGCGGCAGTTCGCGCAGCCGCCGCAGGAGGTGTAGCTGAGCAGGACCCGGTCGCCCGCCTGCACGCGGGTGACCGCGGCGCCGGTCTCCTCCACGATCCCGGCGCCTTCGTGGCCGAGCACCCCGGGCAGCGGGAAGGGCAGGGCGCCGGCGGCGACGCCGAGATCGGTGTGGCAGACGCCGGTGGCGACGATCCGGACCCGGACCTCGTCCGGGCGGAGCCGGTCGAGGGCCACTTCGCCGAGGGTGAAGCCGGCTCCGGCGGACTCCACGACGGCCGCGGTGGTGGTGGTCATGGGGCTGCTCCTCGGGACTCAGGCGAGGGAGATGACGACGGACTTCGTGCGCGTGTACGCGTCGAGGGATTCGGGGCCGTACTCGCGGCCGAAGCCGGAGTCCTTGACGCCGCCGAAGGGGATCGCCGGGTCGAGCATCGCCCAGTCGTTGACCCAGACGATCCCGGCCTGCAGCCGGGCGGCGACCCGGTGCGCGCGGGCGAGGTTCGTCGTCTGCAGCCCGGCCGCGAGGCCGTAGGGCGTGCTGTTGGCCAGCGCGACCGCCTCGTCTTCGGACGTGAAGCGCTGCACGGTCAGCACCGGGCCGAAGATCTCTTCCCGGATCACGCGGGAGCCGGCCGGCAGGTCCGCGATCACCGTGGGCTGGAAGAAGAACCCGCCCTCGAGGTCCGGCCGGCCACCGCCGGTGACGATCCGGCCGCCGTCGGCGCGGGCCTGCTCGACGTACTGCTCCACCTTCGCCCGGTGCCGCTCGCCCGCCATCGGGCCGACCACCGTCGCGGGGTCGAAGGGGTCGCCGACCGGCACGTGCGGCACGGCTTCGGCGAGGGCGCCCAGGACCGTGTCGTGGAGCGCGTCGGCGACGAGCAGCCGGGGCCCGCCCATGCAGAACTGGCCGGTGTTGAAGACGAACGCCTTGATCACCGCGGCGACCGCCTGCTCGACGTCCGCGTCCTCGAACACGATGTGCGCGGCGTTGCCGCCGAGTTCGAGGCTGATCGGCTTGAGGTGCTCCCCGGCCACGCTCGCCGCGTGCCTGCCGATCGCGGTGGAGCCGGTGAACGCGATCTTGCCGACCCCCGGGTGGGTCACGAGGGCGTCGCCGATCTCCGAGCCGAAGCCGGTGACCACGTTGAGCGCGCCGTCGGGCACGCCGGCCTCGGCGAGCAGCTCGGCCATCAGCAGCGCGCTGAGGGAGGTCTCCTCGGCCGGCTTGTGCACGACGGTGTTCCCGGCGGCCAGCGCGGGCGCGATCTTCGAGGTGGACAGGATCAGCGGGAAGTTGAACGGCGTGATCGCGGCGACCACGCCGAGCGGTTCGCGGCGCGTGTAGGCGTGCGACGGGATCGGGATCTGCCGCGTCGCGCCGTCCAGGCCCTGCGCCAGGGCCGAGTAGTACTCGTACTGCTCGGCGACGGTCTCGACGTCGACGACCCGGCACAGCGAGATCGGCTTGCCGACGTCGGCGCTTTCGAGGGCGGCGAGCTCGTCCGCGCGGGCCCGCACCAGGTCCGCGACCCGGTGCAGCACCCGGGCGCGCTCCCGGCCCGGTGTCGCGGCCCAGCCCTCGAACGCCTGCCGGGCGGCGGCCACCGCGGCGTCGACGTCGGCGGCCGTGGCGCGGGCCAGTGAGGTGAGGGTCCGCCCGGTGGCCGGGTCCACGGTGTCGAAGCGGCCGGCGGTCTCGGTCCACCGGCCGCCGATGAACAGCCGGCCCGGTTCGACGTCGGGGCGGGGTCTGGTGCCCGCTCGCTCTTCCACTGCGGTCATCGGCCGACTCCTCACTGAGCGCTGTGTGCCACGAGTGTATATCAGGAACCCTGAGATGAGCCAGGGTGCGGCGGAGAGCCTGCCGGTGTCAAGGGCCGCGCCCCCGGCCGTCGCGCCCGCGATTTCCGGGCACATTTTTTTGGCCGTCCGTTAACCAATTCCGGGTGGGCGGACGAGTTTTTCACCGGGAAACCGGATGATTCGCCCGGTTGGCCGGGATGCGTAACGGCGGCAGGGGAAAAGCCGACTCCAGCGTGCCCGGGAAAGGGCCGTGTCCATTCCGTACGGCCCGCCGGAGGTTTCGGAAAAGAGGTCGCCGTGAACCCGAAGAACTCCCATCGGTTCGCCCGCCGATCCCTGCCACCCGGCTTCGCGGTGGCCGCCCTGCTGGCCGGCGCCGGGGTCGCCGTCGCCACCACCTTCGCCGCCGGGGTGCCGGTCGCGGTGCCCGACCACCCGCTGGGCGGCGGGGCGGCCTGCGCCGCACTCGTCGCGCAGCAGCGGGCGCGGGGCAGCGTCGGCTACCCCGCCTCCGAGGTCGAGCCGTACGTCGCCGCCGACCCGGCGGACCCGCGCCACCTCGTCGGCTCGGCGCAGCAGGACCGCTGGAACGACGGCGGGTCGAACGGCCTGACCAACGTCGTGTCCCGCGACGGCGGGGCGACCTGGACGCCCGCCGCCGCGCAGCCGCGGTTCAGCATCTGCGCCGGCGCGACGGCGGGCTCGCCCGGGTACTTCCAGCGCACCACCGACCCGTGGGTCAGCTTCTCCGCCGACGGCCGGGTCGTGTACTCGATCGCGGACTCCTTCAACGCCGACGGCCCGGCGTTCGGCGGGGCGAGCGCGATCCTGATCAGCCGTTCCCTCGACGGCGGCGACCACTGGGAAACCCCCGTCACCGCTCGCCTGGACACCTCGACGCAGGTGCTCAACGACAAGGAAACGGTGACCGCGGACCCGCTGCTCGCCGACCGCGCCTACGCGGTGTGGGACCAGCTGGTCTCGCCGCAGACCAACGCCAACCCGAGCGCGTACACGCACGCGTTCACCTACCGCGGCCCCAGCTACTTCTCCCGCACCACGGACAAGGGCGCGACCTGGAGCACCGGCCGGATCGTCTTCGACCCCGGGCAGAACGACCAGACGATCGGCAACCAGATCGTCGTGCCCACGACCGGCCCGGGCCGGGGAGTGCTGATCAACGGCTTCGACCTGATCACCAACAAGGGCGGCGCCTGCCCGTTCACCCACGGCGGGCAGCACTGCCGCGGCTCGTCGACGTCGACCGCGGCGGTCATCCGGTCCACCGACGGCGGGACGACGTGGTCCGGCGCGATCGGGATCGACACCCAGCAGGTGGCCTCGGTGACGATCGCCGGGCACCCGGTCCGCTCCAGCGACGAGCTGCCCGAGTTCGCCGTCAACCCGGTCAACGGCTTCGTGTACGCGGTCTGGCAGGACGCCCGGTTCAGCCCCACCGGCGCGGCGAAGATCGCCTTCGCGCAGTCCACGGACGGCGGGCTGACCTGGGGTGACACGATCCGCGTCGACCAGTCGCCGGGGGACACGCCGGCGTTCGTGCCGCAGATCCGCGTCACCGCCGACGGAACGATCGGCTTGAGCTACTACGACCTGCAGAACGCGACGACGGCGCAGCCCGGGCTCACCGACGCGTTCATCGCCCACTGCCACGCCGCGGCCGGCGACTGCGGCAACCCGGCGAACTGGGCGGTCAACGGGCAGACGCGGCTGACCACGACGTCGTTCGACTACACGACCGCACCGGACGCCGGCGGCTACTTCCTCGGCGACTACTCCGGCCTCGCCGCCACCGGCCCGACGCTGACCGCGTACTTCGGCGTCGCCCGGCCGGTGGCCGTCAGCGGCGCTTCGGACGTCTTCGCCAACCACGCCGGTTGAGTGGTGACCGGGAACGGCGACCCGGTCGCCGTTCCCGGCCCAGGATTCACCCGGCTGGGTGGTTTGAGTGGCGCGCGTGCGGGTCGCGTGCGGGGGCAGGCGGTTCGGCCGTTGGCGGGGTTGCGCCGTTCGGATCAAGGACTACGCTGCGAAGTGCAGTTCAGCAGCACCCGTCCCCCGACTTGCCAGCGACCGAGCGGGTCGGTCGAGAACGACCCCCTCGTCACGTCATCTGCGAATGAGGCGTGGAATGTTAGTCGTCCAGCCCCCAGCGACGGCGATCCCCGTAGCGCCGCCGAAGCGCGAACAGTTCGAGATCCAGGTGATCCGCCCGTACTTCGGCGCGGTCATGGTCCGCATCCGCGGCGCGCTCGACGCGGACAGCGCCCCCCAGGTGCGCTCGGCGCTGAGCACCTGGGCCCACCGCAGGTTCCCGGTGCTGGTGCTCGACCTGTCCGAGGTCGACTTCCTCGACGGAGCCGGTCTCGCGGCCCTGGGCGGCATCCAGGCCCGGGTGGCGCGGGAGAACGCGACCCTGCGCATCGTCACGGGCGACAACCGCGTGGTGCGCCGGGCATTGTCGGTGAGCGGACTCGACCACGCCCTCAACGTGACCCGGCTGCCGTCCGGGTGGGAACGCGCGACTGAGATCCCGAGCCAGAGCTGAGCCTCGTCCGGCGGTCCCGCCGCGGGGCGCCCCGTGGCACCCTGGCGGCATGCGGGAACCGGGCGACGCCGAACCCGATCCGGCGGTCGCGACCCAGGTCATGCTGGCCGAGTACGCGGCGCTGCGCGCCGAAGCCGAGCGGCGCGCGAACGCCCAGTGGAGCGTCTTCGCGCTGCAGCTGGCGTCGGCGGGCGCGATCGCCAGTGTCGCCGTCGCGGCGCCGTCGAACCTGGCCGTGCTGCTGCTTGTTCCGCTGTCGTCGTACCTACTGGGCAGCCGGTACATCCTGCACGACTTCCACATCAAGCTGATCCGGCGCTACCTGCGGGAATCCCTTTCCGAGCGGCTGGCGGAGGACATCCAGTGGGAGGCCTGGCGGACCGCGGCGCTCGCCGTGCCCACGTCGCGCGGCTGGTTCAGCGTCACCGGCTGGAACTTCGTCCACCCCACCCGCCTGGCCTTCGAAGGGGTGGGACTGCTGGCCGTGCTCTCGGCGGGATTGGCCGGGGCGTACCAGTGGACGGTGCGCTCGCCCGCGTGGCCGCTGGTCGCCGGGTACGCCCTCGGCTGGCTCCTCGGCGCGGTCGTCGTCCTGCTGCTGCGCCGGGCTTTCCGGCGCGCGGCGGATCTGTGAGTTCCGGTCCGCCCGCCAGACGAGTGATGCGTAAGTCCGGCTGGCGAGCAATCCTGTTCACCTCCGCAGCGTGATGGCTGCGGTTGCTCGGCTGTTCCCGCTCTGCCGCGGCTGAGCGGGGGACACTGCTGCCGCGGCTTGGAAGAAAGAATGTCCTCGCCGGACGGGCAGGCTCCGGGATGACCACGACTACCGCTGCGACCTCGCCTTGTGGAGGTGGGCCGCTGGGTGGTCATCCCGTCGCCTGATTGAGGCCTATCACTTTGAGCCGGGCCCGCAAGCTTGCGTCGTCTGGTCGCGTTGGTCTGTGGGTTGCGGGCCC
>NZ_JBSGBQ010000060.1:0-32010 GCF_053601335.1 Amycolatopsis sp. NPDC004747
ACGGCCGGTGGTACCGCGTCAAGGCGGGAAAGCGTGCCTTGACCCGGCACCACCGGCCGTGTGGGGGCTTCGGATCGGGGTGGGGGAGGTCTGGGTGGGGTGCCGGTTGTGCTTTCAGCTTGCTTTTCGCTTGGTGAGCACCCCTAAGCGGGGTGCTGGCCGCGCAGGGCGGACTCCAGCTGGCGGTGCAACTCGCCCAGGCGGGTTTTGCCGGGTTTGCCCGGCGGGAAGCGGTGCAGGAGGGCGGGCACCTCCGGTGGGGCGTGGGTGAGTGCCCACTCGATCTCCGCCTCCGCGGAACCGCCCGCCAGCTCGCGAGCCAACGCCGCCTGCTGGGCCGGGCCGACGATGTGCTTCACCTGGTGCGGCGACTCCAGCGGGTGCAGGTAAGCCGCTCCTGCCGCACCCACCGCCGCTCGGGCCGCCGCCGCGGCGGCCGGGTCGGCAGCCGAACCCGCCGCCGCCAACGCTTCCCAGGCCGCCGTGCGCAACGCGCGAGTGCGTGGGGCTCCCGCGGCGAACTCCCTGGCCGCCGCGATCGCCGCCGCCGGGCGGGGGTCGTCCGGGATCAGGGGTAGTGCCCGGGCAGCGCAGGCCGCGGCCGAGCCGGTCAACACACGCAGCTCGTCGAGATCCAGCTCCATGTCCCTGAAGCTTATCCTTGAACCGCCGGTTGAAACTCCGGGCGGCGCAGGGCCTGCCGCCGCAAGCGGTTGAAGAGCTTCGCGTTGTTCAGGGCGAACACGGCGACCGGCACCCCGTCCCGGGAGAACGTCGCCACGAACGAGGAAGACGAAGGGTCGCCGTCCACGTACGTGAGCTCGTCGTCCGGGTGTGGGTGGCCGGCCAGCTGCAACCGCCCCGAATACTGGTCCGACCACACATAACCGCTGGGTTCGTAGGTGCGTACGGTGTGCCCGGCCAGCAGGTTGGCCACCGCGACCGGCGCCTGCTCCGACGCGTTCGTCCAGTGCTCGTGCCGCCGGCCGTCGTACCGGGCGACGTCCCCGACGGCCACCACCTGCGGCAGCGAAGTCATCAGCCCCGCGTCCGTGTGGACGCCGTTGCCGACCTTCAAACCGGACCCGGCCAGCCACTCGGTCGCCGGAGTCATCCCGACGCCCGTCACGACCACGTCCGCCGGGACCACCGAACCGGACGCCAGCGAGACGCCCTCCGGCGAGAGGCCCGTCACCTGGACGCCGCAGCGCAGGTCCGTGCCGTTGTCGGCGTGCAGCCGGGCGCACACCGCGGCCAGAGCGGGCCCCAGCAGCGGCGCCAGCGGCGCGGCCAAAGCCTCCAGGACGACGACGTCGAGGCCGAGAGAACGGCAGGTCGAGGCCACCTCGGCCCCGATGAACCCGGCGCCGACGACGGCCACCCGCGCCCCGGGCACCAGCGCGGTGCGCAGAGCCAGCGCGTCGTCGAGCGTCCGCAACACGAAAGCGCCCTCGAAGCCCGGCAGCGTGCGCGCGCGGCCGCCGGTGGCGATCACGACGCCGTCCGCGTGCACCGACGTGCCGTCCGAAAGCAGCACGCGCCGGTTGGCCGGCTCCAGCGCCGTCGCCTGGACGCCGAGCCGGAAGTCCAGGGCCAGCGACGCCAGGTCACCGGCGTCGAGCAGGTCCAGCGACTCCCGCGACGCCGTCCCGGCCAGGAAGCCCTTGGACAGCGGTGGCCGGTCGTAGGGCAGGTGCGGCTCCGCGCCGATCAGCACGATCCCGCCGTCGTACCCCTGCGCGCGCAGCTCCTGCGCCGCGCGGACCCCGGCGAGCGAAGCGCCGACGACCGCGATGCGCTTCACGCCGCGTCCTCGTCGGCCACGCCCTCGACGTAGATGACGCCTTCGTCGACGACCACGGTGTACGTGCGCACCGGGTCCTTCGCCGGCAGGCAGGTCGGCATGCCCGTGCGCAGGTCGAACAGCGCCGCGTGCAGCGGGCACTCGACGAAGCAGCCTTCGAGCCAGCCGTCGGCCAGGGAGGCGTCCTGGTGGGTGCACGTGTCGCCGATCGCGTACAGCTCGCCCTCCTCGGTGTGGAACACCGCGATGGCGGGCGGCCCGGGGATCCGGACCGACTCGCCGGGGGGCAGCTCGTCCACCGTGCACGCGCGAATCATGACGCCTCCGGTAGTTGCGCATGGGGGAACATCAACTGTGATACGCAACAAGTCTGAGTCCGGCGGGGAGGCGAGTCAAGGGGGTACGCCCCGGTAGTTTTCGTTGCCCGATAACGGGTATTCCCGGGCACGCCGAGGCGCCCGTGCCGGGGATGGGGGCACGGGCGCGTCGACGTCGGAGGGCTAGTTCTCCCCGTGCCGGTAGAACGGCAGCTTGACCGGGGCCAGCGGGGTGTTGCCGAGGATCAGGTCGGCGGCCTTCTCGGCGGTCATCATCACCGGGGCGTAGATGTTGCCGTTGGTGATGTAGGGCATCACCGACGCGTCGACCACGCGCAGGCCCTCGGTGCCGTGCACCCGCATGCTCTGCGGGTCGACGACGGACTTCTCGTCCACGCCCATCTTGGCCGTGCACGACGGGTGCAACGCCGTTTCGGCGTCCTTCGCCACCCAGTCGAGGATCTCTTCGTCGGTCTCCACCGACGGCCCCGGCGAGATCTCCCCGCCGTTGTACTCCTCCAGCGCGCTCTGGTTGAGGATCTTCCGCGCCACCCGGACGGCCTCGACCCACTCCTTGCGGTCGGTCTCGGTCGACAGGTAGTTGAACTTGATCGCCGGGTGCTCGCGCGGGTCGGTGGACTTGATCTTCACCGAGCCGCGGGTGTCGGCGTACATCGGGCCGACGTGCACCTGGTAGCCGTGCCCTTCCGTGGGTGCCGAGCCGTCGTAGCGGATCGCCACCGGCAGGAAGTGGAACATCAGGTTCGGGTACTTCACCTCGTCGTTGGACCGGACGAACCCGCCGCCCTCGAAGTGGTTCGTGGCGGCCGGCCCGGACCGCAGGAACAGCCACTGCGCGCCGATGTAGGGCCGCTTCCACTTGGCCAGCGACGGCTGCATCGACACCGGCTGCTTGCAGGCGTACTGGATGTACACCTCCAGGTGGTCCTGCAGGTTCTCGCCGACGCCCGGCAGGTCCTTGACGACGTCGATGCCGAGCTTCTCCAGCTCCGCGGCGTTGCCGACGCCGGAGAGCTGCAGCAGCTGCGGGCTGTTGATCGCGCCGCCGCAGAGGATGATCTCCTTGCCGTACACCTCAGCCGGCACGCCGCGGCCCTGCGCGTACTCGACGCCGACCGCGCGGGTGCCGTCGAAGAGGATCTGCGAAACGAACGCGCGCGTCTTCACCGTCAGGTTGGGCCGGTCCAGCACTGGGTGCAGGTACGCGCCTGCGGCGGACAGCCGCCGTCCGTTCCGGACGTTCCGGTCGAAGGCCGCGAAACCTTCCTGCCGGTAGCCGTTGACGTCGTCGGTGCGCGGGTAGCCCGCCTGCTCGGCGGCGTCGAAGAAGGCGTTGAACAACGGGTTCGACGCCGGCCCGCGCTCGAGCTCCAGCGGCCCGTCGTGGCCGCGCCACTGCCCGTCCGGTGCGTCGGCGAGGCAGTTTTCCATGCGGTTGAAGTACGGCAGGCAGTGCGCGTAGTCCCAAGTGGACATGCCGGGGTCGGCGCCCCAGCGTTCGTAGTCCATCGGGTTGCCGCGCTGGAAGATCATCCCGTTGATGCTGGACGACCCGCCGAGCACCTTGCCGCGCGCGTGGTAGATGCGACGCCGGTTCATGTACGGCTCGGGCTCGCTGCGGTAGCCCCAGTCGTAGAACTTCGACCCGATCGGGAAGGTCAGCGCGGCCGGCATGTGGATGAAGACGTCCCACTTGTAGTCCGACCGGCCCGCCTCCAGGACGAGGACCTTGTTCGCCGGGTCGGCCGAGAGCCGGTTCGCCAGCGCGCAGCCCGCCGAGCCACCGCCGACGATGACGAAGTCGTAGGTATCGGTACTCATGGCGCCTCCTCAGCCGGGCAGGGTGTCCGGGGTGTTGTCCGGCATGTGCTCGGGGCTCGTGTGGGCCGAGCCCCAGGTGTGCCGCCGGACGTAGAGCATGATCGCACCGATGATCACGATCAGCGCGGTGACGATCACCGCGCCCCACTGGAAGTACCAGTGGTCGGAGCCGTAGACCTCGGCCCGCGGCCAGATCAGGTTGATCGTCATGCCGGCGCCGTAGACCACCGCGACCAGGTTCACCAGCGTGCCCCAGCGGCCCAGCTTGAAGTACGGGCCGTGCTCGGGACGCGGCCAGTGCCCGCGCAGCCGGCGCACCAGCATCGGGCCGGTGACCATCAGGTAGGGGATGTAGAACAGGATGATCGCGGTCGAGGTCAGGATGAAGAACGCCCGCTGGTTCCCGAGGTTGATCAGCAGCACCACGATCGTGAGGCCGCCGGTGAGCAGCGCGGGCAGCACCGGCGTCTTCGAGCGCGGCGACACCTTCGCCATCGCGTTGCTGAACGGCAGCCGGCCGTCGCGGGCCATCGCCCAGGTCATCCGGATCGCCGCGGTCTGCACGGCCAGGCAGCAGACGGTGATCGCGATCGCCGAGCAGATCAGGAACGCGTCGCCGAGCCCTTCGCCGAGGGTGCTCTTCAGCAGGTACGGCATGCCGGACGTGCTGAGCTCCTTCGCGCTCAGGTCGCCGACGGCCATCATGCCGAACAGCATGATCAGGCCGCCCACGATGAACGCCGCGGTGATCGCGCGGAGGATGGCGCGGGGCGCGTGCCGTCGCGGCTGGGTGGTCTCCTCGGCCAGCGAGCCCGCGGTGTCGAAGCCGTAGAAGACGTACGCGCTCATCAGCGACGCCACCAGGAACGCCCCGAGGTAGCCCCACGACTGGCCCTCGCCGGTGCCGGCGGTGTCGAAGACCAGGCCGGGGCCGCGCTTGATGTGGATGGCGAGCGCGATCACCAGCAGGATGCTCGCGCCGAGCTCGACCGCGACGCCGAAGTTGTTGATCTTCGCCATCAGCTTGACGCCGATGATGTTGACGATCGTGGCGAACACGACCAGCACCAGGGCCAGGATGATGGCGTTCTGCGCGCCGCCCGGGGTCGACGTCAGGCCGGCGTCGTCGTCGCTGCCGACGATCTGGAACGCGGTCGAGACCTGCGGCAGGATGATCTGGTAGGCGACCGCGACGGCCGCCGCCGTCACGATCGCGCCGATGATCATGATCCAGCCGGCCAGCCACGACGTCGCCGGCTTCGCGATCTGCTTGGCCCACTGGTACACCGAGCCGGCGAGCGGGTACTGGCCGGCCAGTTCGGCGAAGCACAGGGCGACGCAGAGCTGGCCGAGGAAGACCAGCGGCCACGTCCAGATGAACGCCGGGCCCCCCGAACCGAAGCCGAAGAAGAAGAGCTGGAACACCCCGGTCAGGATGGAGATGTAGCTGAACCCGGCGGCGAAGCTGGAGAACGACCCGAGGGAGCGCTCGAGTTCCCGGCGGTAGCCGAACTTCTCGAGTTCGGAGCTGTCGTCGGCAGCAGGCCCCCCGCCCGCCGGTATTTCCTGAGTGGTCATCGCGTGCGTCCTTCACGTGGTGGGGAGGGGGATTCAGCCCTTGAACCAGTGCTGCGGAACGGGATCGATGTTCTGGTAGATGTGCTTGCTCTCCTGGTATTCGGCCAGCCCGGACGGCCCGAGTTCGCGACCGATGCCCGACTTGCCGAAACCACCCCACTCCGCCTGGGGCAGGTAGGGGTGGTAGTCGTTGATCCACACGGTGCCGTGGCGCAGGGCTCCGGCGACGCGCTGGGCGCGGGACGCGTCCGACGTCCACACGGCTCCGGCGAGCCCGTACTCGGTGTCGTTGGCCAGCGCGATCGCGTCGGCCTCTTCGGCGAAGCGTTCCACGGTGACGACCGGGCCGAAGACCTCTTCCCGGACGATCGTCATCTCCCGGGTGCACCCCGAAAACACGGTGGGGCGCAGGAAGAACCCGTTCTTGTACTGCGGTCCCTCGGGGCGCTCGCCGCCCGCCCGGAGCGTTGCGCCCTCCTTGAGAGCGCTTTCGATGTAGCCCTCGACCTTGGCGCGGTGCTCCGCCGAGACGAGGGCGCCCGTCTCGGTCGCGGGGTCGAGCGGGTCGCCGACGCGGATCCGGTCGGCACGCGCGGCGAGGTCCGCGACGAACCGGTCATGGATTCCCCCTTGGACGATCAGCCGGGCGCCCGCCGAACAGACCTGTCCGGAATGGACGAAGGCCGCCATCAGGGCGTAGTCCAGCGCCGTGTCGTAGTCGGCGTCGTCGAAGACGACGTTCGGGTTCTTGCCGCCGAGTTCGAGGGCGACCCGGCGGACGCCCTTCGCGGCCGCGGTCATGATCTTCTCGCCGGTCGCGTAGCCGCCGGTGAAGGAGACCAGGTCGACGCCCGGGTGCTCGACCATCGCCGCGCCGACCCGGCCGTCGCCGAGCAGCAGGTTGACGACGCCGTCCGGCACGCCCGCCTCTTCGAGCAGGGCGACCAGCTTGATCGTGGTCAGCGGGGTGACCTCGCTGGGCTTGAGCACCACGGTGTTGCCCGCGGCCAGCGCCGGCGCGACCTTCCAGGACATCTGCAGCAGCGGGTAGTTCCACGGCGCGATGAGGGCGCAGACGCCGACCGGCTCGTGCACGATCCGGCTGACCACGGTTGCGCTGCCGGCGTCGACCAGGCGTCCGGCGTCCTTGTCGGCGAGGTCGGCGTAGTAGCGGAAGACGTTCGTCACATCGTCGATGTCGATGCGGCCTTCGCCGAGCGTCTTGCCGGTGTCGAGGCTCTCGGTGCGGGCCAGTTCCTCGCGGTCGCGGACCAGCAGGTCGGCCGTCCGGCGCAGCAGGGCGCCGCGTTCGGTGGCCGTCGTCCGCCGCCACGGGCCGTCGTCGAACGCCCGCCGCGCGGCTCTCACGGCGGCATCGACCTCCGCGCGGCTCGCTTCGGCCACGGTCTCGATGACCTGGCCGGTGGCGGGGTTCAGCACATCGAACATGCGGCCCTTCCCGGATCGGTAGTGGCTGCTCGGCATCGAGAGTGCGTACATTTGTACGCGAAACGTGTACAGATGTCCACAAGGGGGTTCGATGGCGAACGGCGAACCCGGCGCGACGCGGCGCCGCGGTCCGAACGATCCCGAGCGGCGGGCGCGGATCGCCAAGGCCGCGATCGAGGTGGTCGCCCAGCGGGGGATCGACGGCGTCACGCACCGGTCGGTGGCGGCCGCGGCCGGTGTCCCGCTCGGCTCGACGACCTACCACTTCGCGACCCTGGACGACCTCCTGGAGGTCGCCCTGCACGAGGCGGCCGAGCGGAACGTCCACGCGCTGAAGGAGTGGGAGTCGGCGCTGCCGCCGGACGCCGACTTCGCCGCCGCCCTCGCCGACCTGGTGATGGGCTACATCAACGAGCAGTACCGGGACACCGTCGTCGAGTACGACCTGTACGTCGCGGCCCTGCACCGGCCCGCGCTGCGCAAGGCGAGCGCGGCCTGGGACGAAGCGCTCATCGCGTTCTTCGGCTCCCGCACCGACCCGCTCACCGGGCGGCTGCTGGCGGGATTGTTCTGCGGCCTCCTGATGCAGGCGGCCCTGGCCGACCCCCGCCCGACCCGTGCGGAGATCGAAACGCTGTTCCGCCGGGCGATCGAGGGACCGCCGGCGCCAACTTGTTGACACGGGTCCCGGGCGGCAGTCACTCTGTTCCGGAGTGAGCAACAAGACGCGTTCTGCGCAACTCCCGAACTGATCCGCGGAGAGGACCACGCCGGTGACCGCAATCGATCTCCCGCCGAGCCTGCTCGCCACGTTGCCCGGCAGCTCCTACACCGATCCGGCGATCTTCGCGCTGGAGCAGGCGAAGATCTTCGAGGCGGACTGGTTCTGCGCCGTGCGCAGTGCCGACCTCGCCGGGCCGGGGGCGTTCGAGACCGTTCGGATCGGCAAGGAGAGCGTGCTCGTCTCGCGCGGCCGGGACGGGAAGCTGAACGCGTTCCTCAACGTCTGCCGCCACCGCGGCGCCCGGCTGTGCACGTCCGAGAGCGGCACGGTCAAGCGGGCCTTCCAGTGTCCCTACCACGCCTGGACCTACGGGCTCGACGGCAAGCTGATCGCCGCGCCGAACCTCACCGGCATGCCGGACGTCGACCGCACCGAGTTCGGCCTCACGAAGCTGCACCTGCGCGAGTGGCTCGGTTACGCCTGGGTGTGCCTGGCCGACGAGCCGCCGTCGTTCGAAGAGACCGTGATCGGGGCGGTCACCGAACGGCTCGGCGGCCCGACCGAGATCGACGCCTACGGCATCGACGGCCTGGCGCTGGGCAAGCGCATCGAGTACGACGTGAAGGCCAACTGGAAGCAGATCATCGAGAACTTCATGGAGTGCTACCACTGCGCGACGATCCACCCGGAGCTCACCGAGGTGCTCCCGGAGTTCGCCGACGGGTACGCCGCGCAGTACTACGTCGGCCACGGCGCCGAGTTCGGCGGTGACATCAAGGGCTTCACCGTCGACGGCAGCGAAGGCGTCGACCGCCTCCCCGGCGTCACCGAGGCCCAGGACCGCCGGTACTACGCGATCACCATCAAGCCGGGGGTGTTCGTCAACCTCGTCCCGGACCACGTGATCATCCACCGGATGTTCCCGCTGGCCCCGGACCGGACGCTGGTCCGCTGCGACTGGCTCTACCTGCCCGAAGTCGTCGAGTCCGGCACGGACCTGACGCGGTCGGTCGAGCTGTTCCACCGCGTCAACCTGCAGGACTTCGAGGCCTGCGAACGCTGCCAGCTGGCGATGGACTCACGCTCGTACGCCAACGGCGGGGTGCTCGTGCCCAGCGAGCACCACATCGGCGCCTTCCACGACTGGGTCCGGGCGAGGCTGGCTTAGATCAACGCCCGGATGGCGGTCTCGAACCCGGTGACGTGCTCCAGCGTCAACGCGGCCGCCTTCTCGGCGTCGCCCTCGATGATCGCGGTGAGGAGCGGGACGTGCTCGTCGACGTGGCCGGCCATCCCGGACAGCCGGGGCACGAACACGCACCAGATCCGGGTGGCGAGGTTGTCGTACCGGACCAGCGTGTCCTCGAGGAACGGGTTGTGCACGCACCGGTAGACCGCCCGGTGCAGGGCGAGGTCGGTGCGCAGCAGCTCGGCGTTGTCCCGGCCCGGGACACCCGCGTCGAGCTGCGCGCGCAGCTCGGTCAGCGTCGCCCGGTCGGCCGCGGTCGCCCGCTCGGCCGCGGCGGCCGTCGCCATCGGTTCGAGGGTGCGCCGGACCTCGGAGATGTGTGCGAGGTCGGAGATGTTGACGTCGGTGGCGAACGTCCCGCGCCGCGGGTAGGCGACGACCAGCCGCTCGGATTCCAGCCGCTTCAGCGCTTCGCGGATCGGCGTCCGGCCCATGCCGAGCGCGGTGCCGAGCTCCTCTTCGTTGATCGGGGAGCCCGGCGGGATGTCCAGCATGACCAGGCGATCACGGACGAACAGGTACGCCTGTTCGGCCAGCGACGGGGGATTGACCTGCGGGTGCATGGCGCTTAGCCTACATCGACGATTGATATATCAGAAGTCGACCAGTCCTCGGAGGACGCTCGATGACCGATCTGCCGGAGCACCCGGACTTCCTCTGGGACAACCCCGAGCCGCGCAAGAGTTACGACGTGGTCGTCGTCGGCGGCGGTGGGCACGGCCTGGCCACCGCGTACTACCTGGCCAAACAGGGCATCACGAACGTCGCCGTGCTGGAAAAGGGCTGGCTCGCCGGCGGGAACATGGCCCGCAACACCACGATCATCCGCTCCAACTACCTCTGGGACGAAAGCTCGGGCATCTACGAGCACTCCCTCAAGCTGTGGGAAGGCCTCGAAGAGGATCTCGGCTACCCGATCCTGTTCAGCCAGCGCGGGGTGCTCAACCTGGCGCACAGCCTGCAGGACGTCCGCGACAGCGTCCGCCGCGTCGAGGCCAACAAGCTCAACGGCATCGACGCCGAGTGGGTGGACGCCGATCGCGTCAAGGAGATCTGCCCGATCGTCAACACCTCGCCGGACGTCCGCTACCCGGTGCTCGGCGCGACCTTCCAGCCGCGCGCGGGCATCGCCAAGCACGACTACGTGGCCTGGGGTTTCGCGCGCGCCGCACACGCGATGGGCGTCGACCTCATCCAGAACTGCGAGGTCACCGGAATCTCCACAGTGGACGGCCGGGTCACCGGCGTCGAGACCTCGCGCGGCCGGATCGCCGCGGGCAAGGTGGCGCTGTGCGCGGCCGGGCACACGTCCGTGCTGGCGAAGATGGTGGGTCTCGACCTGCCGCTGACCTCGCACCCGTTGCAGGCGCTGGTCTCGGAGCTGCTGGAGCCGATCCACCCGACGGTCGTCATGTCGAACGCCGTGCACGTCTACGTTTCGCAGGCCCACAAGGGCGAACTCGTGATGGGTGCCGGCATCGACAGCTACAACGGCTACGGCCAGCGCGGCTCCTTCCACATCATCGAGCAGCAGATGGCGGCCGCGCTGGAGCTGTTCCCGGTGTTCGCGCGGGCGCACCTGCTGCGGACCTGGGCCGGGATCGTCGACACCAGCCCGGACGCGTCGCCGATCATCGGCCTCACCCCGGTGGAGAACCTGTTCCTCAACTGCGGCTGGGGTACCGGCGGCTTCAAGGCCACCCCCGGCGTCGGGGACGTCTTCGCGCAGACCATCGCGCGCGGGAAGCCGCACGAGTACGCCGAGCCCTTCGCCCTCGACCGGTTCACCACCGGTGCCCTCGTCGATGAGCACGGCGCCGCCGCCGTCGCGCATTAGGAGTCCCGATGCAACTGATCCCCTGCCCCTGGTGCGGGCCACGCGAGGAAGCCGAGTTCCACTACGGCGGCCAGGCCCACCTCGCCTACCCGGCGGATCCCTCGGCGCTGTCCGACGAAGAGTGGGCGAAGTTCGTCTTCTTCCGGGAGAACCCGAGCGGGCCGTTCGCCGAGCGGTGGAGCCACTCGGCGGGCTGCCGCCGGTGGTTCAACGCCGTCCGCGACACCCGCACCCACGACCTGCTGGCGGTCTACCGCCTCGACGAGCCCAGGCCGGTGCTCTCATGACGCGGCTGTCCGGCGTCCCGCTCAAGTTCACCTTCGACGGCCGCGAGCTGACCGGCTACCTCGGCGACACCCTGGCGTCCGCGCTGCTGGCCAACGGCATCCACCAGGTCGCGACCAGCATCAAGTACGGCCGCCCGCGCGGCATCGTCGGGGCCGGTGTCGAGGACTCGAATGCGCTGGTGCAAATCGAAAAGCCGTTCCCGGAGCCGATGCTGTCGGCCACCACCGTCGAGCTGTACGACGGCCTGGAGGCCCGCGGCCTGCGCGGTCAGGGGCGGCTCGCCACTGAACCGGACCCGGCGCGGTACGACGCCAAGCACGCCCACTGCGACGTCCTGGTCGTCGGCGCCGGGCCCGCCGGGCAGGCCGCCGCCGCGGCGGCGGAAGGCCGGGTGCTGCTCGTGGACGACCAGCCCGGCGGCGAAGCTCCGGATGGCGTCCGGTTCCTTTCGCGCACCACGGCGTTCGGCATCTACGACGACGGGTTCGTGCTGGCCCTGCAGCGCCGGGGCGAGCCCGCCGCGCCCGAGCGGATCTCGCGGCAGCGCGTCTGGCGGATCCGGGCGCGGAAGATCGTGCTGGCCACCGGTGCGCACGAACGGCCGATCGTGTTCCCGGACAACGACCGTCCCGGCATCATGCTCGCTTCGGCGGCCCGCACGTACCTGAACCGCTACGGCGTGCTCGCCGGACAGCGTGTGGTCGTGTTCACCACCAACGACTCCGCCTACGAAGCCGCGTCCGACCTGGCGGCGGCCGGCGCCGAGATCGTGCGGATCGTCGACGCCCGCGAGGGCCACGGTGTGATCGGCACCGACGGCGACCCCCACGTCACGGCCGCCCACGTGGCTCCGCTGGGGGCGCTGGAGGGCGAGCGGGTGCCGTGCGACCTGCTGCTGGTCTCCGGCGGCTGGAACCCGGCGGTGCACCTCTACAGCCAGGCCCGCGGCACCCTCCGGTACGCCCCGGAACTGGGCGCGTACCTCCCGGACGGCTCGCTCCCGAACGTGAGTGTCGTCGGTGCCGCGGCGGGTGAAGGCCTGCCGGAGACCAAGGTCCTCTGGCAGGTACCCGCCCCGGAGTCCGAAGTGGACACCCGGTTCGTCGACCAGCAGCGGGACGCGACGGTGTCCGACGTGCTGCGCGCGACCGGCGCCGGGCTCCGCTCGCTGGAGCACGTCAAGCGCTACACGACCATCGGCACCGCGCACGACCAGGGCAAGACCTCCGGCATGCTCGCCGCCGGGATCACCGCCGAGGCCCTCGGGGTCGACCTCGCCGACCGCCGGCCGACGACGTTCCGGCCGCCGTACACACCGGTGGCCTTCGCCGCGCTGGCCGGGCGGAACCGCGGCGACCTGCACGATCCCGTGCGCGTGACGACGATCCACCCGTGGCACGTCGAGCACGGCGCCGAGTTCGAGAACGTCGGCCAGTGGAAGCGGCCGTGGTACTACCCCCGGCCCGGCGAGTCGATGGCCGACGCCGTCCGGCGCGAGTGCCGGGCGGCTCGCAACGACGTCGCGTGCATGGACGGGTCCACTTTGGGCAAGATCGACGTCCAGGGCCCGGACGCCGGCTGGTTCCTCGACATGCTCTACACGAACATGATGAGCAACCTCCGCGTCGGCCGGATCCGCTACGGCGTGATGTGCGGCGTCGACGGCATGGTGCTCGACGACGGCACGGTCATCCGCGTCGGCGAGGAGCGGTTCCTGGTCACCACGACCACCGGCAACGCGGCGAAGGTCCTCGAGTGGATGGAGGAGTGGCTGCAGACGGAGTGGCCGCACCTGCGTGTCTACGCGACCTCGGTCACCGAGCACTGGACCACGATCCCGCTGGTCGGCCCGCGCTCGCGGGAGGTCCTCGGCCGGTTGGCGCCGGACCTCGACGTCTCCAACGAGGCGTTCGGGTTCATGACCTGGCAGGACGCCGAAGTCGCCGGTCTACCGGCCCGGGTCTGCCGGATCAGCTTCTCCGGGGAACTGGCCTACGAGATCAACGTCCCGTCGTGGCACGGTCCCGCGCTCTGGCAGTCCATAGTGGACCAGGGGGCCACGCCGTACGGCACCGAGACCATGCACGTCCTGCGGGCCGAGAAGGGCTACCCGATCATCGGCCAGGACACCGACGGCACGGTCACCCCGCAGGACCTCGGCATGTCCTGGGCGGTGTCGAAGAAGAAGGCGGACTTCATCGGCAAGCGGTCCTTCGCCCGCGCCGAGAACAACCGCCCCGACCGCAAGCACCTGGTCGGCCTGCTGCCGGTCGATCCGTCGGTGCTGCTGCCGGAAGGGTCGCAGATCATCGAATCCGAGACAGTGCCCGAACCACCGGTGCGGATGCTCGGCCACGTCACCTCCAGCTACGACAGCGCCGCCCTCGGCCGCACCTTCGCGCTCGCCCTCGTGCGCTCCGGCCGGGAGCGGATCGGCGAAACGCTGTACGTGCCCGTCGGGGAAGAGGTGGTACCGGTGACCGTGACCGAATCCGTGCTCTTCGACAAGGAAGGAGCCCGCCGTGACGGTTGACCTCGCCGAAGAGAAGTTCCGCACCCAGCTCACCGTCCGCCTCCGCGAGGGCGACACGCTCCTCGGCGTCCCCCTGCCCGGTCCGTGCACCTTCACCAGCGGCAACGACGTCGACCTCCTCTGGATGGGCCCGGACGAGTACCTCGTGCTCGCCGCACCTGGCCGCCAAGCCGAACTGGAAGCGGCGCTCTCCGGTGCCTGCGACGCCGTGGTGGACGTCTCGGCGCAGCGGAACGTCTTCCGGCTGACCGGGGCGCACGCGGCCGACGCACTGGCCCACGGGTGCGCGATCGACCTGGAGGTGTCACCCCCGGGTACCTGCGTCCAGACGCTGTTCGCGCGGACCGGGATCGTGCTCATGGTCCGGGAAGACGGCTTCACGATCCTCGTGCGCCAGTCCTTTTCGGACTACTTCACGGCTTGGCTGGCCGACGCGAGCCTGGAGTACGTATCGTGACCTTCACCCTGACCCTCAAGTGCCCCGAGCGTTCGGGGATCGTGCACGCCGTCACCACGTTCCTGGTCGGGCAGGGCTGCGACATCGTCGAGCACCAGCAGTTCGACGACGACGTCCGCGGCTCGCTGTTCCTGCGCACGTCGTTCACCAGCGCCGAAGAGACCACGGTGGACGACCTGACCCGCGCGTTCGCCCCGGTGGCCGGCGACTTCGGCATGGAGTTCGGCTTCTCCGACGGCACCCCGCCGCGGATCCTGGTGATGGTCTCCAAGTTCGGGCACTGCCTCAACGACCTCCTCTTCCGCTGGCGCGCGGGCGGGCTCGGCGCCGAGATCGCGGTGGTCGTGTCGAACCACGAGGACCTGCGGCCGATGGCCGAGGCGGCCGGGGTCCCGTTCGTGCACGTCCCGGTGACGCCGGAGACGAAGCCGGAGGCCGAGCAGCGGCTGCTGGACCTGGTCGGGGAGTATTCCGCGGATCTGGTGGTGCTCGCCCGGTACATGCAGGTGCTGTCCAACGAGCTGTGCCAGAAGCTCGAAGGCCGCGCGATCAACATCCACCACTCGTTCCTGCCCGGCTTCAAGGGCGCCAAGCCCTACCACCAGGCCTACGACCGCGGCGTCAAATATGTCGGCGCGACCGCGCACTACGTCACCCCCGACCTCGACGAGGGCCCGATCATCGAGCAGGAGGTCCAGCGCGTCGACCACACGTATTCGCCGCGCGAGCTGGTGACCGTCGGCCGTGACGCCGAAGCCCTCGCCCTCTCCCGCGCGGTGCGCTGGCACTGCGAACGCCGCGTCCTGCTCAACGGCAACAGCACTGTTGTGTTCCGGTAGAAGGAGTTCCGCCATGAGTGCACCGAAGGTCGTGATCATCGGCGCCGGCATCGTCGGCGCGAACCTCGCCGACGAGCTGACCGCCCGCGGCTGGACCGACGTCACCGTGCTCGACCGGGGCCCGCTGCCGCGCACCGGCGGGTCCACCTCGCACGCGCCCGGCCTGGTCTTCCAGACCAACGCGTCCAAGGCGATGACGGACTTCGCGAAGTACACCGTTGCGAAGTTCCTGGAGCTGGACTGCTTCCTCCAGGTCGGCGGCATGGAGGTGGCGACCACCCCGGCCCGCTGGGAGGACCTCAAGCGCAAGCGCGGCTGGGCGGCTTCGTGGGGGGTGCCCGGCCGGCTGATCGACGCGGCCGAATGCGTCGAGCGCTGGCCGCTCCTGGACGAGTCGCGGATCTTCGGTGCGCTGCACGTGCCGACGGACGGGCTCGCGCGGGCCGCCAAGGCCGTCGAGGTGCTCGCCGAGCGCGCGACCGCGCGGGGCGCCCGGTTCATCGGCTCGACGCGGGTCACCGACGTCCTGCAGGAGGGCGGCCGCGTCACCGGCGTCCGGACCGGCCATGGCGACTTCCCGGCCGACATCGTCGTGTCGTGCGCCGGGTTCTGGGGCCGCGAGATCGGCGCGATGGTGGGTATGGACGTCCCGCTGCTGCCGCTGGCCCACCAGTACGTCAAGACCGGGCAGGTCGCGGAACTCGCCGGCCGCAACACCGAACAGGTCGAGGCGAGCCTGCCGATCCTGCGGCACCAGGACCAGGACCTGTACTTCCGCGAGCACGTCGACCGGCTCGGCATCGGCTCCTACGCCCACCGCCCGATGCCGGTCGACGAGTCCACACTGGACCCGGCGGTGACCGAGACGGCCATGCCGTCGATGCTGCCCTTCACCGAGGACGACTTCGCGCCCTCGTGGGAGGAGAGCAAGCTGCTGCTGCCCGCGCTGGGCGGGACCAAGGTCGAAGAGGGCTTCAACGGCATCTTCTCCTTCACCCCGGACGGCCAGTCGCTGGTCGGCGAGTCGGCCGACGTCCGCGGCTTCTGGCTGGCCGAGGCGATCTGGGTGACGCACTCCGCGGGCATCGCGAAGGCGGTCGCCGAGCTGCTCGTCGACGGCCATTCCGAAGTGGACACCCACGACATCGACGTCCACCGCTTCGAGGAGGTGCAGCTGGCACCGTCCTATGTGCACGAGACGGCGCAGCAGAACTTCGTCGAGGTCTACGACATCCTGCACCCGCTGCAGCCGAAGCTGTCCCCGCGCGACCTGCGGGTGACGCCGTTCCACGCGCGGCAGCGCGAGCTGGGCGCGGTGTTCCTGGAGGCGGGCGGCTGGGAGCGGCCGCACTGGTTCGAGGCGAACGCGCCGCTGTTGAAACGGCTGCCGCACGACGCGCTCCCGCCGGCGCGGGACGCGTGGTCGGCGCAGTTCCACTCGCCGATCGCGGCGGCCGAGGCGTGGCACACGCGCAACGGCGTCGCGCTCTACGACATGACGCCGTTGAAGCGGGTGGAGATCAGCGGACCGGGATCGCTGGAGTTCCTGCAGTCGCTGACCACGAACCAGCTCGACAAGTCGGTCGGTTCGGTGACGTACACGCTGATGCTCGACAACACCGGTGGCGTGCGCAGCGACGTCACGGTCGCGCGGCTCGAGCCGGAGCTGTTCCAGGTCGGCATCAACGGGAACATCGACGTCGACCACTTCGTCAAGCACGCACCGGCCGGCGTGCGGGTCCGGGACACCACCGGCGGGACGTGCTGCATCGGCGTCTGGGGGCCGCTGGCGCGGGATCTCGTGCAGCCGCTGTCGCGTGAGGACTTTTCGCACACCGGGCTGAAGTACTTCCGGGCGCGCAAGGCGCGGATCGCCGGGGTGCCGGTGGTCGCGATGCGGCTGTCCTATGTGGGCGAACTCGGCTGGGAGGTCTACACGAGCGCGGACAACGGCCTCCGGCTGTGGGACGCGCTGTGGGCGGCCGGGCAGCCGCTGGGCGTCATCGCGGCCGGGCGGGCGGCGTTCAACAGCCTGCGGCTGGAGAAGGGCTACCGGCTGTGGGGCACCGACATGACCACCGAGCACGACCCGTACGAAGCCGGGCTGGCGTTCGCGGTGCGCCCGGCGAAGGGTGCGTTCCTGGGGCGGGACGCGATCGAGGGCCGCAGCGAGGAGACGGTGTCACGGCGGTTGCGGTGCCTGACCGTCGACGACGGCCGCACGGTGGTGCTGGGCAAGGAACCGGTGTTCGTCGACGGCGTGGCTTCGGGGTACGTGACCAGTGCCGCGTACGGGTACACCGTCGGGCGGCCGATCGCCTACGCGTGGCTCCCGGCGTCGGCGGAGATCGGCAGCAGCGTGGAGATCGAGTACTTCGGCCGCCGGGTCGCGGCCACCGTGGCCGCCGAGCCGCTGGTCGACCCCGGCATGGACCGGATCCGGCGGTGAGGCCGGTCACGTAGGATCGCCCCCGGCTCTCGACAGGGTAATCCACAGCAAGTCCATGGAAGCGCACCAGGAAATTCTCAGGATCGAGGCGTTTCCTGGTGGGGCCGGAGGCTTGTCGAGAGCTGGAGCTGTGCATGAGCGAGTACGACCGAGGACGCGGCGGCGAGTACCCGTACGGCTACGGCCAGGGCGGGTACTCGTCCGACTACTACGGCCAGAACGGCTATCCGCAGGACCCCTACCAGCAGCCCCAGGAGCACGGGTACTACGCGCAGCCGCAGTACGACCAGCCCCGTGACCAGTGGGGCCGCCCGTACCCGCAGCAGCCCTACACCCAGCCGGGTTACGCCTACCCGCAGCCCGCCTACCAGCCGCCACCGGTTCCGCCGCCGCCGCGGCGGCACCCGCTGCGCGCGCTGACCGTCGCGGTCGTCGCGATCGCGCTGGCCGTGGTCGCCGGGCTCGGGATCGGGCACCTGATCTCCGGGGCGGGCGCGCCCACCGCGGGCGGCAACCAGAACTTCGGCTTCTCCGGGCAGCCCAGCGAGGCCAAGACGGTGCTCGACGTCGACGCCGTGTCGGCGAAGGTCAACCCGGCCATCGTCAACATCAACACGGAGCTGGGCCTGCAGGGCGCGGCCGCGGCGGGCACCGGCATCGTGCTCACCCCCGACGGCGAGGTGCTGACCAACAACCACGTCGTCGCGGGCGCGACCAGCATCAAGGTCACCAGCATCGGCACCGGCGACACCTACCAGGCCGAAGTCGTCGGCTACGACCGCGCCGAGGACGTGGCGGTCCTGCAGCTGCGGGGCGCGTCCGGGCTGCCCACGGCGGCCATCGGCGACTCGTCGGCGGTCAAGGTCGGCGACCAGATCCTCGGCCTGGGCAACGCGGGCGGCCGCGGCGGCGACCCGGTGCCCGCGCCGGGCACGGTGACGGCACTGGACCAGGCGATCACCGCCTCGGACGAGTCCAGCGGGTCGTCCGAGCAGCTCACCGGGCTCATCCAGGTGCGGGCGAACATCGAGTCGGGCGACTCCGGTGGCCCGCTCGTCAACGCGAACGCCCAGGTCATCGGCGTCGACACGGCCGCATCGACCGGCTACCAGCTGAACGGCCGCCGCAGCGGCGGCGCCGGACAGGGCTTCGCGATCCCGATCAACCAGGCGATCGACATCGCCCACAAGATCGTCGCGAAGCAGGCGTCGGACAAGATCCACATCGGCAAGACGGCGTTCATCGGCGTCTCGGTGACCGACGGCCAGGGCGGGGCCCGGGTCCGCGAGGTGGTCCAGCGAGGGCCGGCCCAGAGGGCAGGCCTCGCGGCCGGCGACGTGATCACGGCCATCGACGGCAGGCCGACGGGCTCGGCGACGACGTTGACGACCGTGATGGACACCCACCACCCGGGCGACAACCTGACCCTGACGGTGACCGGCGCGGCCGGCGGTCAGCGGCAGCTCCAGGTGAAGGCCGTCGAAGGGCCCGTGGGCTAGACAAGTAATGCGTAACTCAATCAGGCGACGGGATGACCACCCAGCGGCCCACCTCCAGAAGGTGAGGTGGCAGCGGTAGGTGTGGTCATCCCGGAGCCTGCCCGTCCGGCCGAGGACATGCTTTTTCTTCTAAGCCGCGGCAGAAGTGTCCTCTCTGCCGCGGCAGAGCGGAGGAACCTAGCGCAGGGTCTCCCGGAGCACCTCGCGGTGCGTCCGCTTCGCCGCGAGGTACTTCTCCCGGCCGGCTTCGGTGATCGTCACGAAGATGCCGCGCCGGTCCACTTCGCAGAGCGCGCGCTCGACCAGACCCTCCTTCTCCAGGCGGGCGACCAGTCGGGACGTGGCGCTCTGGCTGAGGTGGATCGTGTCGATCAGGTCGGCCGAACGGCACTTGAAGTCGCAGGTCGCGAGCCGCTCGAGGGCTTCGAACTCGTTCGCGCCGATGCCGTGGCGCTCCTGCAGCCGGCACTCCAGCGTGCTGAACACGGCCGAGTAGCGGGCCAGCAGGCCATGCCACTCCTGGACCAGTTCCTTCTCGGCGACGTCGCTCACGGCGACCAACTTAGCATGCGCGGACATCAGATGCAAACACATTAAATGCTTGGACATTAGATGCGTGTGCATGTAATGTCGCCGCCATGAGCTCTTCCGTGTCCTTGTCCACCTCTTCAACGCGGTGGGACGCACGTCTCTGGGGTGTCCTGCTCACCGTCTCGATCGTCATCGGCCTCGACGCGCTCGACGTGTCGATGGTCGGGGTCGCGCTCCCGGCCATCCAGGCCGACCTCGGCCTGTCCACCAACGCGCTGCAATGGGTCGTCAGCGGCTACGTGCTCGGCTACGGCGGCCTGCTGCTGCTCGGCGGCCGCACGGCCGACCTGCTCGGCCGCCGCCGGGTGTTCCTCGTCGCGGTCGCCGTGTTCGCGCTGGCTTCGCTGCTCGGCGGCCTCGTCGACGACGGCGCGCTGCTCATCGCGAGCCGGTTCATCAAGGGCCTGGCGGCGGCGTTCACCGCGCCGGCCGCGCTGTCCATCATCACCACGACGTTCCAGGAGGGCCCGGCCCGCAACAAGGCGATCAGCATCTTCGCCGTGTTCGGGGCGAGCGGGTACTCGGCCGGCCTGGTGTTCTCCGGCCTGCTGACCGAGGTCGGCTGGCGCTGGACGTTCCTGCTGCCCGCCCCGATCGCGCTGGTCGCACTGGTGGCGGCGTGGAAGCTGATCCCGTCGTACCGCGCCGAAACCGGCCGCGGCTACGACTTCCCGGGCGCCGTCACCGGCGCGGCCGGTTCGCTGCTGCTGGTGTTCGGCGTGGTGGAGGCGCCGGAGATCGGCTGGGCGGCCCCGCGCACGCTGATCACCTTCGCCGTCGCGCTGGCGCTGCTGGTGACGTTCGTGGTCATCGAGAAGCGCAGCCGCCACCCGCTGCTGCGCCTGGGCATCCTGCGCTCGGGTCCGCTGGCCCGCGCCAACCTCGGCGGCGCGCTGTTCTTCGGCGCGTACATCGGCTTCCAGTTCGTCGTGATGCTGTACCTGCAGCGGGTGCTCGGCTGGTCGGCGCTGCAGACGGCGCTGGGCTTCCTGCCGGCGGCGCTGATCGTGGCGTTCGGTTCCCCGCGCATCGAGCCGCTGATCGACCGGGTGGGCACGCCCCGCACGATCTTCGCGGGCGTGGTCTCCCACGTCATCGGCTACGCGCTGTTCCTGCGCATCGACGAGCACTCGGGGTACGCGGGTTCGGTGCTGCCGAGCATGATCCTGCTGGGCATCGGCTTCACGCTGGCGTTCTCGTCGCTCAACATCCAGGCGACGGCCGGGATCTCCGACGGCGAGCAGGGCTTGGCCGGCGGTCTGCTGAACACCTCGCTGCAGGTCGGCGGCGCGATCGGGCTGGCGGTGGTGACCGCGGTCCTGACCGCCAACGGCGGCCGCGAAGCTTCGCCGGCGGCGTTGCTGACCGGGTTGACGCCGGCGTTGAGCGTGGTCACCGGGATCGCGGTGCTGGGGCTGCTGATCGCGATCAGCGGGCTGGTCGCCCGCAAGCAGCCGGCCGAGGAGCCGGTCGTGGAGCAGGACCTGCTGGCCCTCGCCGACTGAGCGGGCCGAGGGGAAAACGGAAGGGCCACCATCGCGGGGGATGGTGGCCCTTCCGCGTTGCCGCGGATGCCCGTTCGGGTGATTGACGCAGCTCTCGGTCCATTGAAAACTCGCCTCGCTCGGTCACGGGGCCGCACACACCGGCACGGCCGCTCGGGGAGATGGGGCAGAAGATCGGCTTCGGTGGGGAGATCCGGTGAGCGGTCGGCTCGTCTTGCGCGCGCTGCTCGGCCTCGCCGTGCTCCCGTTGTTCATCGCGATTGCCGTCAACGCCGCCACGAGTGTCGCGTTCCCCGGTCCGTTGCGCCTGATCCAGCGCTACCCGTGGGCGGCCGTGCTGGTCGGTCTCGTCGCCACCGGCTCCTACGTGGTGTGGGAGATCCGCGCCAGGCCCGTGCGCCGCGCCGACCTGACCCCGGCCCAGCTGGACCGGTTGCGGGCCCGGCTTCTGCGCGAGACCCGGCGGATCTGGGTCGACGGCGTGCTGGCCCGTTCGCTCGGCGAGGTGCTGCGTCTCGAACTGAGCCTGGTGCCCCGGCAGGCCAAGGTGACCCACCCGGTACACCTGCTGCTGCACGGGCACGACGACGTGCTGACGGCCGGAACGCCCGCGGTCGACGTCTACAACCGGTTCGGCGAACGGCTGCTCATCCTGGGCGCCCCGGGCTCGGGGAAGAGCACCATGCTCCTCGAACTCGCCCGGGACCTGCTGACGCGCGCCGAGGAGGATCCGGTGACGCAGATCCCCGTGGTGCTCAACCTGTCCTCGTGGCCGTCGGACGACGACACACCGTTCGAAACCTGGGTGGCCGGCGAGCTGCGGCGGTTCTACGACCTCTCGGCGGCCGAGGCGCGGTACGCGGTCGAAAGCGGCATGGTGTCGCTGCTGCTCGACGGTCTCGACGAGGTGCCGTCGGAGCGGGTGCGCAAGTGCGTGGCGGCGCTCAACCGCTTCCGCGACACGCAGCCGGGCACCCCGATCGTGGTGACCTGCCGAGAGCAGGACTACGACGACATCGACACCCGGCTCAAGCTCGCCGGAGCGGTGCTGATCCGGTCGCTGACACCCGAGGCGGCGGACGCGTGGCTGGCGGAGCTCGGCCCCGGCCTGGACGGGTTGCGCGCGGTGATGGCCGACGACGAGAGCCTGCGTGACCTGCTGCGCACCCCGCTGACGCTCACCATCGCGGCGTTCGCCTACCAGGGCCGGGAAGTCGCGGCGTTCACCGGGCTCGACAGCCTGTTCGACGCCTACACGCAGCGCATGCTGGAGCGCCCGCGAGCCGCACTCGCCGGCACCACGGCCTACGACGAAGCAGCGGCGCGGCGCTGGATCGCCGCACTCGCCCGAGGCATGGTCAAAGTCAACGCGGTCGTCGTCAACCCGAAGCTGCCGACCGGGTTCCGCGCCGGCTGGATCGACGAGGACGCCGTGCCGTGGAGCCGCCTGCCGCGGTGGCTCCTCCTGGCCGGGTCGCCGATCGCCTTGCTCGCGGGCGTGACCGCGTTCGTGGCCGGGCCGTGGCAGGCGGCCCCGGCGGTCGCCGTGCTGGCCGGCGCGACCGCGTGGATCCGGGCGGACGTGCCGACCTGGTTCACCGGCGACCCCAGCTACGACCCCGGCCGGCCGACATCGGGGGAACGGCTCCGACGGGAGCGGATCGGTCGGGCGGTGATTCTCGGGCTGGCGGCGATCGGCGCGCTGATGGCGATCGCGTTCGTCCGCGTGCTGATCGCCACGGACGGGACGGACTGGTTCTCCGCCGTCTTGCCCGGGGTGTTCCTGGGCCTGATGCTCACCGCGGTGACCGCGCTGAGCGCATCTTTGTGGGTGGGCGGGTCGTCCAACGTGGTCGCGCAGCTCACTCAGGACGCGATCCGCGGCGTGAGCCGGTGGCTCGGCCCGCGCGCGACGACAGTGCTCGCCGTGCTCGTCGCCGGGGTCGTTGCGGGCGGTGCCGGTGTCGTCGCCGGACACGTGCTCGGCGCGCTCGGCACGTCCGCGGTCCTCGGCGGTGCCCCCTGGCCGTGGCAGATCGTCTTCGGGCTCGGCTTGGCGATGGTCTTCGGCCTGGCCGGTGGGGTGGTCCTCGCCGCGCAGTACGCCGTCAGCGACACGTTCACCGGACCGCTGGTGTACCGGCACCTGGCCCGGACCGGCGCCCTGCCGCCCGATCTGGGCCACTTCCTGGCCTGGGCCGACGACCGGATCCTGCTCCGCCGGACCGGCGAGGACTACCAGTTCGTCCACCGGCTGTACCGCGACTGGTGGGCCGAGCGGGACCAGCCACGGCACCGCACCTAGGCGAGTATTGCGTGACTCGGTTGGTGGTCGGGCGAAGCCCAGAGATCATGGAGCTGGGTGGTCATCCCGTCGCCTGAGGCCGTCAAATCACTTTGAGCCGGGCCCGCAACCCACAGACCAACACGAGATGACAGAGCAAGCTTGCGGGCCCGGCTCAAAGTGATAGGCCTCAACCAGGCGACGGGATGACCACCCAGCGGCCCACCTCCAGAAGCCGAGCAGACAGCGGCAGCCGTGGTCATCCCGGAGCCTGCCCGTCCGGCGAGGACATTCTCTTCTTCCAAAGCCGCGGCAGAACGGGAACAGCCGGGTAACCGCAGCCATCACGCTGCGGAGGTGAACAGGATCGTTCACCAACCGGACTCACGCATCACTCGTCCAGGGCCCATCAGCCAGCGCCGCGCGCAGGATCGCGCGGGCCGACCCGGCGAGGACCTCGGCCGCGCGGGCGCGGTCGAGGCCGCCGATGTCGGTCAGCCAGACCAGCGCCTCGATGCCGGTCGCCGACCGGATGGCCACGGCCAGCTCGTGCACGTCGAGTGTGTCCGCGAGCGGGGCCAGTGCCTCCTCGATCCAGCGGATCGCCCGGCCGCGCCGCAGCACCGGCTGCGGCGCGCCGGGTTCCAGCGACAGCCTCAGCTGCGCGCGCAGCTGGGGCTCCCAGCGCAGCGTGAACCCGATGAACGCCGCCATCACCAGGTCGAGGCGGGCGGCCGGGTCGGCGGGCGCGTCCGGGGGCAGCAGGCCCGCGTCATCGGAGATTTCCGGGTACGCCGCCAACAGCAACGCGCGCTGGTTCGGGAAGTAGCGGTAGGCCGTGGTGCGGGAGATCCCGGCCGCTTCGGCGGCGTCCTCCACGGTCGGCGAGCCGCCGTTCGCGAGCAGTTCGTGCGCCGCGGCGACCAGTGCCGCGCGCGTCCGCCCCTTCTGTCGGCTCCGGCCCGTGGACTCATACGGTACTTCCATGCCATCATGGTACTCACGTCCCACGAAGGAGGCGGCCATGACCGGTGACCCTGCCGAGACGAACCCCGAGCTCTACCGGGTGGTCTTCGAAAACGAGCGGGTGCGCGTCCTGGAGTACCAGGACACCCCGGGTGACCGGACCGCGCCGCACCGGCACCCCGACACGGTGATGGTGACGCTGAGCGCGTTCAGCCGCCGCGTCTCCGCCGGCGGCCGCGAAGTCGGCGTGGAGCTGCCCGCCGGCGCGGTGCGCTGGGTCGCGGCCCAGGAGCACGCGGGCGAGAACGTCGGCGGCACGCCGACGCACGCGATGTTCGTCGAGCTGAAGGAACCCCGGCCCGGCGGGGCGGTGGCGGGCACCGCCCTGGGCCCCGGCATGCCGTGACCCAGGGCGGTTCTCACCCCGGTGTCAGCAGCTCGAGTGCTGAATGGTCTTGAAGATGTTGACCGCGCCGAAGAGCGACGCGTCGTAGGTGAAGTGCTTGCTCCACGGGTAGCGCGGCGGCGGGTTGCCGTCGTCCATCACCGGGCTGTCGAACGTGCCGGCGTGGAACAGCTGCGTCCCGGCCGTGGTCTTGAAGTCGAAGCTGGAGTGCCAGACGTCGCCGGAGTGCGTCTGGTAGGTCAGCGTGGTCGCGCTCCAGTCGCCCGTGCCGTCGGACCGGATGATGATGGTGCCGTTGTCCTGCTGGCAGTCTCCGACGTGCAGCTGGCCCCATGTAGCACTTTTCACCTCGAGCAGCGCGGCGCTGTGCGCCGGCGCCGCGGTCGCCGCCGGCGCACCCGTCAGCACCGCCGCCCCCGTCGCCGCGAGGGCGAAAACCGGTGCCAGACCCCGAATCATGCGTTTCATGGACTTCCTCCCGAAGAACCGGTGGCCGCGGACCTCCCGTCCGCGCCGGCCGAGCCTCGCAGCGCCCGTCGACAATCCGTCGACATTTCGTCGACGGACGTTTACTCCGGCGTCGGACGTATCCCGGGCTGTCCGGGCCGCTCTTGTACGCGGGAGCACGCGGGATACCCGCGTCGCGGAGGGGCTGTTATGGGCGGGGTTGACCTCGGGGTGCTGGGACCGTTCGAAGTGCGGCTGGACGGCGAGCCGCGGGACGTCGGCGGGCCGCGCCTGCGGACCCTGCTGGCGGTGCTGGCGGCGGAAGCGGGCCGGGTCGTCAGCGTGGCCGCGCTGGGCCGGGCGCTGTGGGGCGAGGAGGCGCCGGGGCACGCCGACCGCACGGTGCGGACGTACCTCTCCCGGCTGCGCGGCACGCTGGGGCCGGGGGTGATCCTGACCCGGCCACCGGGGTACGAGCTGCACCTGGCACCCGAGGCCCTCGACGCGGCGCGGTTCGAGCGGCTCGCCGCGGAGGGACGCCGGGTACTGGCCGCCGGGGAGCCCGCCGCCGCCCGGGAGCAGCTGGCTTCCGCGTTGGCGCTCTGGCGCGGCAACGCGGCGTACGAGGAGTTCGGCGACGTGGAGACCCTGGCCGCGGAAGGGATGCGGCTCGACCGGCTGCGCCACAACGCCGTCCAGGACCGGATCGACGCCGACCTCGCGACCGGCGAGGACACCGGGCTGATCGCCGAGCTGGAGGCGCTGACCGCCGCGTTCCCCGGCCACGAACGGCTGTGGGCGCAGCTGATGACGGCGCTCTACCGGGCCGGGCGGCAGAGCGACGCGCTGGAGGCGTTCCGCCGGGCGCGGCACGGGCTGATCACCGCGTCCGGGGTGGAGCCGTCGCCGGTGCTGGCGCAGGTGCACCGCCGGGTGCTCGCCCACCACCCGGCCCTGCTCGCCACCCGGCCCACCGCCGTGGTGACCGCCGCGGACGACGCCCTCACCGCGGGCGAGCACGCGCTGCTCGAGGACGGCGATCTCCGGACCAGCCGGGAGCACTTCGAAACCGCCTACGTCCGGGCCGAGCGGACCGGGGACACCACCTCGCTCGCCCGCGCCGCCCTCGGCCTGGGCGGGGTGTGGGTGCACGAGCACCGGACGGCGGTCGCGGCGGCGTCGCTGCTGACGCGGCTGCGGTACGCGCTGGAGCGGGTCGTTCCCGGCTCGACGCTGGCCCACCGCCTCCAGGCCCGGCTCGCGGCGGAGCTGGACTACGAGGCCGGCACGCACGACCGGGTGCTCGCGGCGGTCGAGCGGACCCGGGCGGCGGGCGACCCGGTGGCGCACGCCGAGGCGCTGAGCCTGGCCCACCACTGCCTGCTCGGCCCCGGCCACACCCGGCTGCGGCAGGACATCGCGACCGAGCTGGTCGGGGTGAGCGGCCGCACGGGACGGCGCACCGACCTGGTGATGGGCGTGCTGTGGGACACCGTCGACCGGTTCCTGGCCGGCGATCCGCACGCCGAGCGGCGGCTCGGCGAGCTCGACGACCTGCTGGCCGAGCGCAAGCACCTGGCGGCCGGGTTCGTGGCCGACGCGCTCAAGGTCATGCTGGCCATCCGCGCCGGCCGGTTCCGCGAGGCCGAAGCGGGGGCGCAGGCCTGCGCCGAGGTCGGCCAGGCCGCGGGCGACTTCGACGCGCTCGGCTGGTACGGCGCGCAACTGGTGGCGATCCGGTGGTTCCAAGGCAGGCTCGGGGAGCTCGTGCCGGTGCTGGACGGGCTGATGCACTCCCCGACGCTCAGCCCGATCGACAACTCCTACTACGCCGCGCTCGCGGTGGCGGCCGCGTCGGCGGGCGACCGCCGCACGGCCGCGGGTGCGCTGGCCCGGCTGTGCGGCGAAGACCTGGGGGCGCTGCCGCGGTCGAGCACCTGGCTGACCTCGCTGTGCGGCGCCGCGGAAACCACCTACCTGCTGGGCGACGCCCCGGCGGCGGCCGCGCGGATCCACGAGCTGCTGGCCCCGTTCGCGCAGCTGCCCGCGATGGCGAGCCTGGGCATCGCGTGTTTCGGCTCGGTCCACCACCCGCTCGGCACCACGGCCCTGACCGCCGGCGACCCGGACCGGGCGGTGACACATCTGCGGGCCGCCGTCCGGCACAACCTGGCCCTGGCGCACTGGCCCGCGGTGGTGTTTTCGCGACGCCGCCACGCCGAGGCGTTGCTCCGCCGCGGCGGCCCCGGCGACGCCGCGGCCGCGGAGCGCGAACGGGCCGCAGCCGACGAAGAAGCCAGGACGTTCTGCGACCCCCCGGTCACCGGGCGATGAGCTGCTCCTCCCGCCCGGCCACCCGGAACAGCGGAGCGACCGCGGCGTGGTCCAGCGCGCGCCGCACCACGCGGGACGGCTTCACCGCCAGGTCGATCCCCGCTTCCGCGCAGCGGGACCGCAGGCGGCCCAGTGAAGCCACCCCGGTCACACCGCAGAACCCCACGCCCAGCAGGTCGACCACCAGCCGCCGGGGTGCCGACGCGACGGCGCGGTCGAGTTCCTCGTCCAACCGCGGGCGCGTGGCCATGTCGATTTCGCCGGTGACCGTGACCCGCAGCGTTCCCGGGCCGGTCTCCGCGGTCGTCGCGGTCAGCAGCATCGCGGACAGGTCGAGGGCGCTCATCGAGGTGCTCCTTCCACGAAGATCAGCGATCGGTGATCACCTCGTACCCCGGCGCCGCCGGCCCCAAACCGGACCGGAGTGTGTGAAGCTCGGAACACCGACCTGGTCGTCAAGACCGGCCACCTGGTGCACCGGGCCGAGGCCCGCTCACCGCCGCCACCCCGGTGAGAACACCGGCCGCACCGGGACCCCGCCCCGGGCCGAGCCCAGGTCGGTGAGCGCAACCCGCTCCAGGCCGTTGCCCGGCCCGCCGTCGCTGGTCACCGCCAGGGCCAGGGTGTTGCGGCCGTGCGGGTCGAGGATGCCGTCGGGCAGCACGAACGTGTGCTGCGGCCCGACGTCCCCGATGTACTGGCCGAGGTTCCAGCCGTTGAGGAACACCAGCACCCGGTACCGCCCGCCGGAGCGCGGCTCGGCCGGGTCGCCGATGGTCAGGCCCACCGAGGTGTCCTGACCACGCGGGATCCGCAGCGAGAACGTCGTGCGGTACCACGTGGTCCCCGCGTCGGCGGCCGGTGCGGGCACGGCGGCCGGCGCCCAGGCGCGGTCCGGGAAGCCGGGCAGGTGCCGGCCCGTGCGTTCGCCGTCCAGGCCACCGTTGTTCAGCGGGCCGCGCACCGGGTCCGCCGTGCCGCCCTGGAGCTTCCACGCCACGCCGGTCAGCGACGACGAGATCAGCCCGCGGCCCTCCTTGTGCGCGTCGTTGACGCCGCCGTCCTCGTTGTGGCCGTCGTTCCGGACCAGCACCGAAAGCACGTGCGGGCCGTCGCCGCGCAGGCCCTCCGGGACGGTGAACGCCGCGGTGCCGGTCGTCGGCGGGGCGGCCAGCGCGGACGGCAGGACGTGCCGGCCGAGGTACTGCCCGTCCAGCCACGCCTGCAGCATCCCGGCGCCCCCACCGCCGTAGCGCAGGCTGACCTGCTCCCCCGGCGTCCCGGTGAACCGGCCGCGGTACCAGACGTCGCCGACGCCGAAGCCGTAGTCGTCCGCGGTCAGCACCGGCTGCCCGGCCGGTGGCGGGGTGGTGCTGTTCGTCGTGGTCCGATCCGCCGCGGGCCACGCCGAGTCGTCGTACCCCGGTTCGGCTTCGGGTGAACCGGGTGCCGAGCGCCAGCCGGTGAGCTCGGGCAGGCACGGGTCGGCGGGGCCGGGCAGCGGCCGCAGCGCCAGCAGGCTGCCGGACGCGGTGGGCCGCGCCGGCACCGGGACGCCGTTCCACCACAGCAGCGGTCCGCGGGCGCCCCACACCTCGAGGTCCCTCGGTGCCTTCGTGTCGCCGGTCAGCACGGACCCCCCGCGGGCGGTCCGCACCAGGTCCGGTCCGCGGACGAGCAGGCCGCCGACCGGCCAGAACGTGTCCGCGGTCGGGTCGTCGGCGAGCAGCAGCGTGACGGCCGGACGGCCGCCGCCGCTGATCCGGACCCGCGCGAGCCCCTCGTGGCGGTAGTTCAGCCGCAGGTCGGTGCCGGTCCAGGTGGCCGAGACGGTGCCGGCGAGGACGTCCACGCGCGGCCGGGACGCGTACCGCAGGACCGTCTCGCCGTCCTCCCCCGGCCGGCCGTGCAGCAGCACCGTGCCGTCGGCCCGGGCCATCAGCTCCGAGGTCGAGTACACCAGGTGCTGGCCGGCGACGTCGAAGTCCGCCACCAGGAACTTGGCGTCCTGCCCGTCGAGCCGCAGCGGAACGGTGAACTCACCGTCCGATGTGGACAGCGGGAAGGTGAACGCGTCGTCCGTCGTCGCGTTCGACGGCGAGTGCACCGGCAGGTAGAAGTGCACGCCGGTGTCCGGGTTGACGTTGTGGTAGACCTTCACCGCGGCCGACGAGGGCGTCACCGGCGCACCGCGGTCCATTTTGGCCAGATCCGGAACGGTGGCCAGGAAGGATCCGATCTCCTTCATGGTCAACGCCTTCGGCCGCAGCTGACGTCCTTCGTCGATGGCCGCGCCGTAGTCGTAGGAGCTGTAGACCACCGGCGCCGGCAGCCCGCCCCACGACGTACCGCCGAAGGTCATGTAGAAGTTCTGCACGGTCAGGCCGTTCGCCAGGTTGGTGCCGTAGAAGACGCGCTCGTAGCCCGGTCCCTGCCGCACGGCGGTGCACGGGTAGGTGCCGTTGCTGCCCCAGTAGTCGAACCAGCCGCCGCCGAACTCGGCGACGAACCCCGGCGTGGCCGGCGACGCGCTCGCGCCGCCCTTCGCCCCGCCCGGCCCGTAGGTCCCCCAGTCCGGCGCGGCACTCGGGCTGCCCGGCGTGGCGTCGGTCCGGCAGGTGCCGCCCGGGTAGCCGTCGAAAGCGTAGAGGTCGACCTTGCCTTCGACCGTCCCGGGCACGCCGGAGCCGGGCGGCACCCAGATGCCGTTGCGGCCCTTGTCGTTGTGGAAGACCGGGACGGTGATGCCGTCGGCCCGCACCTTGTCGTAGAGGTGCGCGAGGTAGTTGCGCTGGGCGGTGCCGGTGGCCGCGAGCTCGTTCTCGATCTGGTAGAGGATCACCGGGCCGCGGCCGTCGGTGTACTGGTGCCTGCCGATGATCCGGTCGATCCGCGTCAGCCACTCGTCGGCCGCGGCGAGGTAGTCCGGCGCGTCACTGCGGGCCCGGCCGGCCTGGGTGCTCAGCCACGCGGGGAAGCCGCCGCCGGTGACCTCGGCGTTGATGTAGGGCCCGGGCCGCGCGATGACGTACAGGCCGGCTTCCGCGGCGAGGTCGAGCACCCGGTCCATGTCGCGGACGCCGGTGAAGTCGTACACCCCGGGCGCGGGCGAGTGGTAGTTCCAGTCGAAGTACAGCGAGACCGCGGTGTAGCCGGTCGCCTTCAGCTTCTGCAGCACGTCCCGCCACAGGTCCGGGCTCGGCAACCGGAACGGGTGGAACTCGCCGGACCAGACGACCTGGCGGCGCCCGTCGAGCAGGAGCGAGTACTTGTCGAAGGTGACCCGGTGCTCGACCGGGGCGGCCGCCGCCGGTGCGGCACACAGCGCGCTTGTGACGAACAGAGCGAGCAGGAACGACAGGAACCGCTGCATCGGGCCACCTTCTCGACGGGCGCCGTATAGGTCGTTATACGAGATCAGTACACGTAGGGCCAGCCGGCGCTGTCGTAGCCGATGAGGTTGATGCCGAGCTTGCCCGTCAGCGGCGTCGCGTCCGAGTAGTAGTAGTGGTAGACGAGCACGTCGGCGTCGGTGTCGTGGACGACGGCCACGTGGCCGGGGCCGTGCACCGCGCCGTGGCTCGCCAGGATCTGCGTTCCCCCGCCGGCCGTCATCCGGACCCCGTTGCGGTCGGTGTACGGGCCGGTGATCGACGTCGAGCGGCCCACCATCACCCGGTAGGTGCTCTTGGTGCCCTGGCAGCACAGGTCCCAGGAGACGAACAGGTAGTAGTAGCCGCCGTGCTGGATGATGAAGGGGGCTTCCTCGGCCGACGTGCTGCCTGTGCGCTGGGCAATGCTGCGCAGCGCGGTGTCGCTCGTGCTGCGCTTGCCGGTGGCCGGGTCGAGCCGGATCATCTTGATGCCCGTCCACCAGGAGCCGAAGCTGAGCCACCAGCGGCCGGAGGGGTCGACGAACAGGTTCGGGTCGATCGCGTTGTAGTCGTTGCTCGTGCTCGTCTGCACGACGATGCCCTGGTTGGTCCAGCTGCCCGGCAGGCCGGTGGTACTGGTCGCGAGGAAGATCGCCGAGTTGCGGGAGCCGAGCGACGAAGCGGCGTAGTACAGGTAGTACTTGCCGTTGTGGAACGAGATGTCCGGCGCCCACAGGTATTCCGGCTTGGCGGGGTCGGTGAAGGGCGCGGTCCACGGGGCGCCGTTGGGCCAGACCGAGCCGATCTTGGTGAAGTGGATCCGGTCGGTGGAGCGGCGGATCTGCAGGTACTGGTCGGTGGAGTAGAGCAGGTAGCTGCCGTCCGCCGCGCGGATCATCGCCGGGTCGTGGACCGCCTCGATGTCCCCGGTCACGTAGCCGGGATCCGGGTAGGTCGCGGCTTGCGCGGCGGGCGCGCTCAGCAGGGCGGCGGCGACGGCGACAAGGGCCGGAAGGCGGCGCAGGCTCATGGGGTGTCCTCGGTTCGGCGCTGATCCTGGACGTTGTTAGCGCTAACAGTGTCTGACCGGATCATGGTCGGCGGTCAGGGGCCGGCGCGTCAAGGGCCGGACGGAGGGTCTCTCGGCCTGCCGCGGCTCCGGTGAGCTCGGTGGTGCGGAAGCGCTCGGCCAGCTTGCCGAAGTGCTCGCGCATGAACGTCGAACCGGAGGACAGGAA
>NZ_JBSGBQ010000061.1:0-27300 GCF_053601335.1 Amycolatopsis sp. NPDC004747
ACGGCCGGTGGTACCGCGTCAAGGCGGGAAAGCGTGCCTTGACCCGGCACCACCGGCCGTGTGGGGGCTTCGGATCGGGGTGGGGGAGGTCTGGGCGGGGTGCAGGTCTGGCGTTCGTGTTCGGGACGGTGAAGGCCTGAAAAGCCACTCCGACCTCGCCAGGAAACTCCCTGTTCTGTTGGACCTGGGAGGGCGTAGGAGTTCCCGGGCCTGGAGTGGGGCTTCGGCAGGTTCGTGTTGTCGCGAGTAGTGCTGTGAAGGTCGGTTTCCGCCACCCCGACGCCCGATTGTGACTACGGCCGACGGCACCGGGTCAAGGCGGGAAAGCGTGCCTTGACTCGGTGCCGTCGGCCGTGTGGGGGCTTCGGATCGGGGTTGCGGGGAGGTCGAGGTGGGCGCCGGTCGTGCTTTCAGCGTGCCTGTCGTGTCGGTGAGGTACCTCGAACCCTGACGGCCGGTGGCCGAGGCCGGTTAACTCGCGTCCGGGCGGGAAAGCAGCTCCCTCAGCGTCGCCAGCAGCTCCCGCCGGTCGGCCGCGCCGAGCTTGCCCCGGATCCGGGCCATGTGGTGCTCCACCGTCTTGCCCGAAATGAACAGCTTGCTGCCCGCCTGCTTGTACGTCAGCCCCTCCACCACCAGGCGGGCCACCTCCAGCTCGCGCTCGCTCAGCGCCGCCAAGCCCGTTCCCGCTGCCGGTTCCGGGGTCGTTCCCGGCTCGCGGCGGGCCGAGGGGCCCTGGAACTGGCGGGCCGCCTCCAGGAGCTGGACCATCGCCTTGCGGTCCGATGTCCTGATCGCCGCCTGGCCTGCCAAGCGGGCCGCGTCCCAGCGGAGGCCCAGGTCGTGCAGCTCTGCCGCCGCTTCGGAAATCTCCGCGGGGTCGAACGTTCCACCAAGGACCGCCAGCCAGCCGCGGGCCGCCGTGGCCAGGGCGCGGGGGTGGCGGCCGCAGTGGGCGTGGGTGGTCAGCGTGGCCAAGTGGGCCTTGACCGCGTCCGCGTCCTCCAGCGTGATCGCCGCGTGCAGCTCGTGCCAGACCAGCGACACCGTCCACAGTGGCGGCTCGCCGAGGCGGGAGAGCAGGGTGTGGGCGCGCTCGAACTGGCCGGACAGCTTGGCGAAAGCGCCGGTGCGGGCCGCCGCGATCGCCAGCTCGCCCAGGGGCAGCAACGAGAACAAGTCCGTCTGCTGCCGCATCGACGCCTGGTACGCCCGGTTCCACGACCGCTGCAGCCCGACCAGGTCGCTGGCCCGCCGCGCCAAGCCGAGCTCCAAGGTCGCGAAGAACAGCTCGTCGCGTGGCTCCAGGGAACGGCCCGCGACGGCGTCGCGGTGTTCCGCCGCCGTTGCCAGGTCGCCCGCCGTCATCGCGACCCAGCCCAGCAGCAGCCGGTGCCGCGCGGTCAGCAGCTCCCCGCCGGTCCCGCCGTCCAGTGCCCGGCTCAGCACCGACTCCGCCAGCGCCAGCTCGCCGGTGTGCAGGGCGACGAGCGCGGCCAGCGCGGCCGGGCTGTCCGGCAGCAACGTCCCGCCCAGCGCCGGCTCCAGCATCGCGGCCGCACCCAGCAGCGTCGACAACGTCTCCGTCGCGCAGCCGGACACCGAATCCACGATGCCGCGGGCCATCCGGGTCGCCGCGCCGGCGAACAGCGTCGGCGCTACGCCGGGGGCAGGGGAGTCGAGGAGACGGCGGGCGCCCTCGAGGTCGCCCGTGCCGACCAGCGCCGTCGCCGAGAACGCGTCGGCGCGGCCGGCCCAGTGGTACAGCTCGGCGCTGCGGGCCAGCTCGCCGCGGTGGGCCAGCACGGTCGCCGCGATCTCCGCGCCCGCCGCGCGGGTTTCCGCGTCGGCCGCGCCGAGCAGCCCGTCGGCGAGCCGCAACGCCGTGTCGAGGTCGCCGGACAACGCGGCCGCGCGCGCCCACCCCGCCGTGACGGCGGACGAGCGGTCGCCCGCCTCGGCGGCGGCCTCGAACAACCGCGTCGCCAAGCGCGCGTCGGTCGGCAGGGCTTCGCCCGCCGCCGCGGCGAACGCGGCCGCCGCGGACGCGCCGGAACTGCCCGTGCCGAGCAGGGACCGGGCCAGGTCGAGCACCGGGAGGCCGTTCGCCAGCTGCAGTTCGACGAGCCGCTGCACCGTCGTCAGCCGCCGGGCGGGCGGCCCGAAGTCGCGGACGGCGACCGCGGCCAGCGGCAGCAGCGTGTCGTCGGGGGCGAGCAGGCCGGTCGCGCGGGCACCCTCGACGATCGCGGGCAGCTGGTCGGGGCGGCGGTCGAGCAGCGCGCACAGCAGGTCGAGGTTGCGCCCGGCGCCGGCTTCGGCGGCGATCAGGTAGCGGAGCACGTCGTCGTCGAGCTCGTCGAGCTCGGGCCGGAACTCCTCCAGGCGCCCGAGCAACGCGCGCTCGGCCAGCCGCGGCACCCCGCCGCTGCGGGCGTGCAGCTCGGCCGCGGCGGCCGGGTCGGCGGGCGAACCCGTCGCCGCGGACATCAGCCGGGCCACGTCCTCGACGCCGAGCGGGCCGAGCTGCAGCAGCGTCCAGCCGGGCGCCACCGCGGCCGGGCGGTGCGCGACGACGATCGGGCCGTCCGCGCCGGCGAGCAGCTCCTCGAGCTGGTCGGGGCCGAGCCGGTCGGCGTCGTCGACCAGCACGGCCTCGACCCCGGCCTCGCGGTAGCGGCGGTCGAGCGCGCCGAGCAGCACGCTCTTGCCGTACCCGCCGGGGGCGACGACGGCGAGCCGCAGGGGAGCGGCCGGTTCGGCGGCGACGCGGTCGAGCAGCTGCCGCGCCGCCGGGTGCACCGGGACGGTGGGCGACGGGGGAACCTGCGTGAGCAGAGTGTTCAACAGTGACCTTCACCGGAGGGGGCGCAGTGGGTGGGGGTGGGAGCGGGGGTGCCGGCCGGGCCGGCGGTGGCTTCGCGGGCGGAGAGGGTGATCACCACGGCGGAGACGGCCGCGGCGAGCACCAGTACCGCGGCGGCGAGGGGACGCCGCCGCCGGAACAGGTTCAGCGGGCCGGTGCGCTCGGGCAGTTCGAACGGCGTGATCTCGACCGGCGGCCGGGGTGGCCGCTCGCCGAGCTCACCGAGCGTGTCCACCTTGGGGAGCAAGGTGGTTTCGACGGCAGGGGGTTCCGTCGGCGTCACCCGGTGGTCGGCGCGCAGGCCCGCGAGGGCGGCCGCGCCGAGGGCGGCGGTCGCCGGCGGAACCGGTCCCGCGAACACCGGGCACGGCGGCCGGGCCGGCAGCGCGTGCGGCGGGACGTCGCCGCAGAACACCACACCGGCGAGCCCCCTCGGGGACGTCGACGCCGCTCCGGCGAGCGCGAACAGCGTGCTCAGCGCGGCCGCCGGGGCCACGCCCTCGGCGGTTTGCCCGAGCTGCCAGCCGCTGGCGCCGCTCGCCGTCGCCAGCGTCACGTTCACGCCGTCGGTGCCGAACTCGCACACCCCGGCGACCTGCGCGCCGGGGCCGGGGACGGGCAGGTGCGCGCCGAGCGCGGCGATCGAGCCGGGCACCAGCGTGACCGCGGTGAACCCGGCTTCGGCCAGTGCCCGGCGCAGCACGTCACGGCGGTAGCCGCCCCAGTCGCCGGGGTGGGTGAGCACCAGGTGGTGGGGCGGGCCGCCGAACAGGTTCGCGGCGTGCTCGGCGATCCCCTCGACGAGCACGGTGGTGAGCGTCTCGGGCGGGAACGGCTCCCCTTCGACGAGCATCGGCACGTCGTCGCCGATCCGCCGGTGGAAGCCGGTGAGCAGCCGCGACGGGACTTGCGCCCCCGCCTGCGCGGCCGCGTCGCCGGTGAGCAGGTACCCCTCGTCGTCGAGGAACAACGCCGACGCGGCGGCCGGGGACCGTTCACCCAGCCAGAGGGGTTCGGGCTCGCCCCAGCCGGGGCCCTGTCGGCGGCAGGTCGCGGCGTGGGTCCGGCCCTGGGCCACATCGATCCCGAGGACGTAGGGCAACGGCGCTTTCCTCCTCACCTCGTGGCGGCCGATCGGGGGCACGGAATTCCCCCTAGGGTTCGGGGCATCCTCACCCAAACGGGTTAGTCAGGCAAGGGTCTGGAGGGATTTAACCCAACTGAGCGCGTCTCGGATGAGCCCCTAACTCCCTAACGATGACATATCGATCCCCTATCGGCTGACCGGACTGCGACTCGGAGTGATCCCCGATGTGCGCTGGGGGACGGTCTCCCTACCTTGATCACGGAGCAGCGGACCCTGCGGTTCGCAGCTGTCCCCCGAACCACCGGATCAGGAGAAATCCCCATGGACTCCGTGCAGACGTTGCACGATTTCGCCCTCAACCTGCTCAACGACCCGACCGCCCTGGCGGCCTTCGGGACGGACCCGCAGGGCGTCCTCGCCGCCGCCGGTCTCGGCGACGTGAGCGCCGCCGACGTGCACGAGGTCATCCCGCTGGTGCTCGACTACGTGCCGGTCGACAGCCTCCCGGCCGTGGGCGGCCTCCCCGTCGTCGGCGACCTGTCCCCGGTCGGCACCGACGCCCCCGGCGTCCAGGGTGCGATCGACCAGCTCACCGCCCTCACCTCGGGCCTCGGCCTGCCGGCCACCTCGGGCCTGCCGGGCGTGGGCGACCTGGGTGTCGGCGAGCTCCCGGCCGTGGGCGAGCTGCCCGCCGTCGGCGCTCTCGGCTCGCTGCCGGGCGTGAACGACGTCACCAACGCCGCCAACGTGACCGCGCTGGCGGGCAACGCCACCGGCGCCATCCTCGGTGGCGACCTGGCCCACGGCCTGGACTCGCAGGCGCTGGCCAACCTGACCGCGGCCCCGGCCTACCTGACCGAGCCGCAGGACGGCGTGACCGGCAACGTGGCCTACGCCGCGGCCGCGGGCGTCGGCGAGGCCCAGCAGGTCCTCGCCACCTCGAACGCGGAGGTCCGCGAGGTCAACAGCCACGTCGGCGACGTGACCCACACCCTCGGCGACCTGACCGGCTCCCTCGGCGTCGGCAACGCGACCGGCGGCCTGACCGGCCACGTCGGCGACTTCACCGGCATCCTCAAGGGCACGAGCGACATCGACGTCAAGCACGTCACCGGCGAGGTCGCCGGCGCCGTCCACGGCCTCGGTGACGTCACCAACACCGTGACCTCGGCCACCGGCATCAGCGCCGACCACAACGTCGTCGGCCACGTCGGCGAGCTGGCCTCCGGCAACACCACTGCCGTCCACGACGTCGTCTCCGACGTCGCCGACGTCAGCCACAACGCCCTGGGCAACCTGCACCTCGGCGACGTCGCCTCCGGCAACGACATCCACCTCGGGCACTGATCCCCGAACCGGTCACCGGTGCCCGTCCCGCGGTCTGGGTGCAGCCGCGGGACGGGCACCCGGTGTGCGTACGGGGAGTGAACCGGGGACACTCGTCCATCGTGACCGCACCGGCTTGGCTCGAAGTGCTCAACGAGACGCTGGACGCGTGCCGCACGCACGGCCGCGCCGATCTCGCCGAGCGCCTGCGCAGACGCCGGGACGCCCCCGCCGGGCAGACCCGGCTGGGCGTGCTCGGCTTTCCCAAACAGGGCAAGGGTTACCTGCTCAACGCCGTGCTGAACGCGCCGGTGTGCGCGGTCGGCGACGCCGCCACCCCCGCCGTTCCCACGGAGATCGCCTACTCCGCCGAACCCGCCGCGACGCTGGTCGGCCGGTCCCGCGAACGGATCCCCGTCGCGGTCGAACGGCTCACCGGCGAACTCGCGGCCCGGCCCGCAGGCACGCTCAGCCGCGTCGAGGTCGGCGTGCCGCGCGAACTCCTCTCGGCCGGCCTCGTGCTGGTCGACACCCCGCCCGTCGGTGACCCGCGGTCACCGCGCACGGCCGCGGCCCTGGACCTGCTCGCCGAAGCCGACGCGGTGATCCTCGTCTCCGATGCGACCGCGCCGCTGAGCGCCGCCGAACTCGCGCTCGCGCGGCATGTGCGCACCTGGTGCCCGCACGTCGTGCTGGCGCTCACGAAGATCGACGCCTGTCCCGGGTGGCGCGCGGTCGCCGAACGCGATCGGGCCATGCTCGGCGAGGCCGGGATCGACGCGCCCGTCCTGCCCGTTTCGGCCGTGGTGCGCCAAGCCGCGGCGAAGACCGGTGACGCGGAACTCAACGCCCGCTCGGGTTTCCCGGAGCTCCTCGGCTGGATCGCCGAGCAGGCCGCGCGCCCGCCCGAGCGGTCCCGCGCGCTGCTGGCCGCCGTCGGCGTGCGCGCCGCCGCCGCCGAGCTGGTGGAATCCCTGCGCGACCGCATGGACGCCGCCGGGCAGGACGCCGGGCTCGGCCAGGCCGCGCTGCTGCAGCGGGCCCAGCGCCGCGCCGACGACCTGCGCCGGCAGAACACCCGGTGGCAGAACCTGCTCTCCGACGAGATCACCGACCTGTTGTCGGACGCCGAGTACGACCTGCGCGAGCGGACCCGCAAGATCGTCAACACCATCGACCGCACCTTCGACGAGGGCGATCCGGCGAAGGTGTGGGACGAATTCGCGCCCTGGCTGGACAACGCGCTGGCCGAGGCGGTCGACATCAACTACACGTGGCTGGCCGACCGGGCGGAGTGGATCGCGCAGGCGGTCGCGGCGTGCTTCGGCGCCCAGTACGACCAAGCGCTGCCCGACCTGCGGCTCGACGGCTCGGGTGTGGAGCACCTCGACGACGTCGGGCGGCCGAAGATCGAGAAGTTCAAGATCGGCCAGCAGGCCTTCACCGGGCTGCGCGGGTCGTACGGCGGTGTGCTGATGTTCGGCCTGGTCACCAGCCTCGCCGGGCTGCCGCTGATCAACCCGGTCTCGCTCGGCGCCGGCGCGGCGTTCGCCGCGAAGACGATCAAGGACGAAGGCGGGATGCGGCTGCAGCGGCGCCAGGCGGTCGCCAAGCAGGCGGCGCAGCGGCACGTCGACGACGTCTTCCTGCGGTTCAGCAAGGACTGCCGCGACGCCATCCGCGTCGTGCAGCGGCGGCTGCGCGACCACTTCACCGGGCTGGCCGAGGAACTCGCCGACGAGCTGACGCGCGAACGCGAGACGATCCTGGCCGGCACCGCCGAGCGGGAACGGCGGACCGGGCACTTCCGCCGTGAAATCGACCGGCTCGCGGGCCTGCACCAGCGCGCGGGCGAGCTCGGCACGATCGCCGGACGGCAGCAGCGGCGGGAGCTTTCGGCGTGACCCAGGACGTCCGCGACCTGCTGCACGCCGCGGCCGGGCTCTACCGGGACGACCCGGGGGCGTCGGCGTTGCTGCACGACTGCCTCGCCCGGCTGGAGCAGCCGCTGCGCGTCGCGTTCACGGGCGCGCCTTCCTCGGGGAAGACGACGCTCGCCGCGGCGCTGGGCGAATGGCCGACGCGGGCGCTGCGTGAGCTGGTGCTGCTGGACGACCCCGGCCCGGCCGACGACGTCCCGGACGCGACGGTCCGGCTGGTGCGCCACCTCGAGCCGGACGAACTCGCCGCGGCGCACCCGCCGGGCGGCTCGGCGTTCGCGCGGCAGAGCGCGGTGAACTCGGTGCTGGTGCTCTCCCGCGCCGACGAGGTCGGCGCGGGCCGGATCGACGCGCTGCTCACCGCGAAGCAGCTCGCGCGGCGCGCGTGGCGGGAAGACCCGCTGTGCACCGGGTTCCTGGGCGTGATCGCCGTCGCCGGGCAGCTCGCCTACGGCGGCCGGTCGCTGCGCGACGACGAGTTCGACCTGCTGGCGGCGTTCGCCGCGGTGCCGCGCGAGGAGCTGGAACGGCACGTGCTGTCGGTGGACTCGTTCACCGATCCGGGGTTCCCCGGCCCCATCCCGGTCGAGACGCGGCGGTCGCTGGTGGTGCGGTTCGGGATGTTCGGCGTCCGGCTGGCGCTCACGCTGATCCGCACCGGCTGCGACGACCGCGTCAAGCTTTCGGCGGAACTGGTGCGCCGCAGCGGGTTGGGCGAGCTGCGCGACACACTGGCCGGCTGCTTCGTGGCCCGGGCCGAGGCGCTGCGGGCCCGGACGGCGATCATCCGGCTGGAGACGCTGCTGGCGGACCGCCCCCGCCCGGGCGGCGACCGGCTGGTGTCCCGGGTGGAGCGCTTCGCCGCGGCCGCGCACGACTTCCGCGAGCTGCGCCTGATCGCCGACATCCGGGGCGGCCGCACGGCGCTGTCCGGCGAACCCGCCGAGGAAGCGGTCCGCCTGCTGGGCGCCCAGGGCACGGCGCCGGCTGATCGGCTGGGCCTGGACCCGGACGCGGACCCGAACGAGATCTACGACGCGGGCCTCGACGCCCTGCGGCGCTGGCGGCACGAGGCCGAGCGCCCGGACCGCCCGCACGCCGAACGCACCGCGGCGCACGTGGTGGTGCGGTCGGCCGAGGGGCTGCTCGCGTTGTTCGCCTAGACCGGCTTCCCGTTCACCGTCACGTTCGAGAGCGTCACGTCCCGCGCGTTCGAGATCTGCGGCGCCGGGGTGTCGATCTTCGTGAACGTGCTGTCCGCCAGGCGGAAGCCGGTCAGCGGGCTTGCCTCCGCCCCGCTGATCTTCAGCGCGAACGGCGAGTCGTCGAGGTGGATGTCGCGCAGGTCGAGGTCGCGGATCACCGGCTGCACGATCGGGCCGTAGCCGGGGCCGGTGAGGCTGTAGTTCATGTCGACGAAGATCGCGCCGCGGTCGACCGGGCCGCCGGTCAGGCGGCGGACGTGGATGTCCGAGACGACGCCGCCGCGCCGCGGGTTCGTCTTGACGTACACGCCGTAGAACGACTTGTACGACGAACCGGCGTGGATCCGGTTGTCCTGCGCGAAGACGTTGCGCACCCCGCCGGACATCTCGCTGCCGACGGTGATCGCGCCCCAGCGGCCGAAGTAGTCGTTGTCCTCGATGACGATGTCTTCGCTCGGCACGCCGACGCGGCGGCCGTCGGTGTCGCGGCCGGACTTGATCACCGTGCCGTCGTCGCCGGTGTCGAAGGAGCAGCCGTGGATGTGCACGTCCGCACAGCTTTCCGGGTCGACGCCGTCGACCATCGCGCCGCGGGAGTAGACCGTCACGTTGCGGACCGTCACGTTGCGGCACAGCACCGGGTGCACCGTCCACATCGCCGGGTTCCGCAGCGTGACGCCCTCGACCAGGACGTTGCGGCACCGGTAGAACTGGATCAGGTTCGGCTTGAGGAAGTGCTTGTCGCCGAACACCCGCTGCGACACCGGCACGCCGTCGGCCGCCTGCTGCTGGAGCCGGTCCCAGTCGGGGCCGCGCTTGCCGTCGAAGTCGAACCAGGGGCCGGCCGCCGCGTTGCCGTCGATCGTGCCGGTGCCGGTGATCGCGACGTCGGTCTGGTCGATCGCGTAGAGGAACGGCGAGTAGTTGTGGCACTCGATGCCCTGCCAGCGGGTGAACACCACCGGCAGGTACGACGCGGCGTCGCTGCGGAACCGGATCGTCCCGGTGACGTGGAGCTCCACTTTGGACAGCAGGTGGATCTTGCCGGTGCGGAACTTCCCGGCGGGCACCAGCACGCGCCCGCCGCCGGCGGCGTGGCAGGCGGCGATCGCCGCCGCGAAGGCGGGCGTGCAGTCGGTCGAGTTGTCGCCGACCGCGCCGTAGGACCGGATGTCGAACACCCGGTCCGGGAACGACGGCGGCGTGATCCGGCCGAGGATCGCCGGCACGCGTGCCCACGGGTCGTCGGGGCTCGCGTCCGCGCTCGCCGGCCCGAACAGCGCGCCCGCGGCCAGCAGCCCACCCGCCGCGCCCGCGGCCTTCAAGAACTCACGCCGGGTGCTGCCCGTCATCCCAAGCCTCCTCGTCGAGTGCTCTCATACATCATGTACAGCATGCGATATGCCGATATTGCGGTCAAAAAACGTCCCGCTGACCGGTATTGACGCCCGCTGTGACCCGGCGCACCATAGACCGGTCTATGGTCCAGTGCCGGCCCGAAGGGAACTCCCATGCCCGAAGACGTCCGCCCCCGGGTCCGGTTGTTCGGCGAGCTCCTGGCGCACTGGGCGAAGGAACGCCCCACGGACACCGCGCTGGTCTTCGGCGACCGCAGCTGGACCTGGACGGAGTTCGACGAGCGGGTCCGGCGCCTGTCGGGGGCCCTCGCGGCGGCCGGGATCACCCGGGGCGACCGGGTCGCGTTCGTCGACAAGAACCACCCCGCCTGCCTGGAGACGACCTTCGCCGCCGCCGGGCTCGGCGCGGCCAACGCCGTGGTGAACTGGCGGCTTGCCGGGGACGAGCTCGCGTACGTGCTCAGGGACGCGGGGGCGAAGGTGGTCTTCGTCGGCGCCGAACTGCGGCCCGCGCTGGACGCGGTCCGCGACCGGCTGCCCGCGGTGGAGCGCGTGGTCGTCGTCGGCGGGGACGCCGACGAGTACGAGGCCTTCCTGACCTCCGCCGCGCCGCACGCCGGGGCCGACGTCGACGAAGACGACGGCGTGCTGGTCATGTACACCAGCGGCACCACCGGCTTCCCGAAGGGCGCGGTGCTGACCCACCACGGCGTCCTCGCGCACGGCTTCGCCGCCGGGACCGCGTTCCCGATCGGCCCGGGCGACGTCAACCTGGTCGCGATGCCGCTGTTCCACGTCGGCGGCAGCTGCTACGCGGTCTCCGGGTTCCTCTACGGGGAACCGTCCTACCTGACCCGGGAGCCGGACGCGGCTTCGCTGTTCGCGGCGCTGCGGGCCGGGGTCACGCACGCGTTCCTGGTGCCCGCCGTCGTGGCCGGGATCGCGCAGGCCGGCGAGGCCGCGCTCCAGGCGTTCTCGCGGCTGAAGTACCTCTGCTACGGCGCTTCGCCGATGCCGCTCCCGCTGCTGCGCACAGTGCTCGCCGCGTGGCCGGACGTCAAGTTCGCCCAGGTCTACGGCATGACCGAGCTGTCCGGGGCGGTCACCGCGCTGGACCCGGAGGCACACCGCGACACCAGCCGCCCGGAACGGCTGGCGTCGGCAGGCACCGCGTTGTCCGGTGTGGAGATCCGGATCGTCGACCCGGTGACCGGGGAGGACGCCGAGGCCGGCGAGGTGTGGGTGCGCACCGAGCAGCGGATGGCGGGCTACCTCGGCAAGCCCGAGGCCACCGCGGAGACCATCGTGGACGGCTGGGTCCGCACCGGCGATGTCGGGCGACTGGACGACGGCGGGTTCCTCTTCCTCGAGGACCGCGTCAAGGACATGATCATCACCGGTGGCGAGAACGTCTACTCGCCCGAGGTCGAGCGCGTGGTGGCGGAGTTCCCCGGCGTCGCCGAGGTGGCCGTGATCGGCATCCCGGACGACCGGTGGGGCGAGCAGGTCAAGGCCTTCGTCGCCGGCGACCAGCTCGACACCGAGAAGATCGTCGAGTTCTGCCGCGAGCGGCTCGCCCACTACAAGTGCCCGCGCAGTGTCGAGGTCGTGGACGCGCTGCCGCGCAACGCCACGGGCAAGATCCTCAAGCGCTCGCTGCGCGAACCCTACTGGCGGGACCGGGACCGGAACGTCTGATGCCGCCGGTGACGCGGCGCGGCTACTTCGAGGCCGCGCTGGCCGTGCTCGCGGAGCGGGGGTTCACCGAGCTGAACGTCGGCGCGCTGTGCCGCGGCCTCGGCGTGACGAGCGGGTCGTTCTACCACCACTTCGGCGGCTGGCCGGGCTTCGTGGCGCAGCTCCTGGAGCACTGGGAGAACCGCCAGGTGCGCATCCTCCGCGAGCGGGACTTCGGCACCGGCGGGCCGTCGGCCGACTTCGCCGCGCTGATGGACCTCACCCTCGGGCTGCCCCACGAAGCCGAAGCCGCCATCCGGGCGTGGGCGCGCACCGACGAAACCGTGCGCGCGGCCCAGAAGCGCGTCGACGACGCCCGGTTGCGGACGGTCGGCAAGGCGGTCGAAGGGATCGTCGGCGACCGGGCGCTGGCCCGGACGCTGACGTCGCTCGGGATGGCGATGCTGGTGGGCCACCAGCAGCTGGCGTCGACCGGGGAGCACGGCGACCTGGCGGACCTGCTCGCGGAGTACACCCGGTTGGTCCACTCCCGGACGAGCGGCCGTTAGCGGATACTTCGCCGGCGAGGGGAGGGACGTCGATGGATCCCGCGGTGCTGTGGTTCGCCCTGCCGGCGGCCGGTGTTTACGTCGTGGTGGCGATCTTCGTGACCCGGTGGCGGGCGAAGACCGGCGGCATCGGCCGGGTCCCGCCGCCGGACCCGGCCGACCGGTGCGGCACGCTGCGGGAAGAGGACTACGACCTCGTCCTGCGCGGCTCGGCCTCGGTGAACGGCCTGACGGCGACGGGACGCTCCGCCCGGTTGCTGGTCACCCGCGACCAGGCCGAGCTGCGGCACGCCCACACCTTCGACCCCATCCGGTTCAGCCGCGCCGAGGTGACCGGCCTGCTGTGGTCGTGGGCTCCGTTCGGCAGCCGCAGCCTCAAGTTCCGGACCGCGTCGGGCCGGTTGGACAAGGTGACGTTCTGGACCCGGCGCGCCGCCGAGGAGCAACTGGCCGAGCTCGGCTGGTACTAGGCGTTGCCGAGCACCCGGGTCACGGTGATCTCGATGACGACCCGCTGCGGGTTCGGCTTGGGCTGCCGGTAGCGGGCGGCGTACCGGTTTTCCGCGTCGCGCACCGATTCCGGGTCTTCGCGCAGCACCGCGCGTCCCTCCAAAGTGGACCAGCGGGGGCCGTCGAGCTGGCAGACCGCGACCGGGACGCCTTCGGCGCCCGCGGCGCGCACGAGCCGCGCCTTGACCGACGGGGCGAAGGTGATCACCCGGGCGAGGCCGGCGTCGAAGTCGACGGTGACGCCGACCGCGACGACGTGCGGGGTGCCGTCCGGCCGGACCGTGGTCAGCGTGGCCAGGTGGCGCTCGGTCCAGAACGCGCGGAAGTCCGGCCCGCGGCCGTCGAGGTCGATCTTCATGACGGCCACGCTAGCCCGTCCGGGTGGGCCGAGCGCGGCGGGACCCACTCAGCGTGATAGTAAGGAAAGTTTCCTAACACTCTTGACCTGGTCTTGAACCTTCTGTCAGGCTTCGATCACCTTCGCCGCAGCCCAACGATGTCGTTACGGAGGAGCCATGAAGAAAGTCGTCCGGGCGGTGGTGGTTTCGGCCGCGCTCGCCGCGGGACTGGTGAGCGTGCCCGCGTCCGCGTCCGCGGCCGGCACGCCGTACGTGCCGGGAACGCTGCGGCCGTCCGTCTCGCAGGCCACGCAGGATGCCGCGCTGCAGAAGTACTACGACTTCTGGAAGAAGAACTTCCTGACGACCAAGTGCGGCAGCGGCACCTACGCCGTGCTGTCCAAGGACGCCGACCACGCCTTCGTCGCCGAGGGCGAGGGGTACGGCATGACGATCTCGGCGATGATGGCCGAGAAGGACCCGCAGGCGCGCTCGATCGTCGACGGGATCCTGAAGTTCGTGAAGGCGCACCCGTCGGTCAACAACAAGGACCTGCACGCGGCCGAGCAGGATTCGAACTGCAAGAGCGTCAACGGCAGTGACTCGGCCACCGACGGCGACCTCGAAATCGCCTACGGCCTGCTGATCGCGGACAAGAAGTGGGGCAGCGGCGGCTCGGTGAACTACAAGGCCGAAGCCGTCCGGATCATCAACGCGATCAAGAAGAGCGAGGTCAACGGCACCACGAAGTTCACGCTGCTGGGCGACTGGGGCAACGACGCGGAGTACCGGAACAGCTCACGCTCTTCGGACTGGATGCCCGGCCACCTGCGCGCGTTCGCCACGGCGACCGGCGACAGCTTCTGGACGTCGGTCCGCACCCGCTCGGAGACGGCGGTGAGCCAGCTGCAGTCGTCGTACGCGCCGAACACCGGGCTGCTGCCGGACTTCGTGGTGAACACGAACTCGACGCCGAAGCCCGCGCCGTCGAACTTCCTGGAGGGCCCGAACGACGGCAAGTACAGCTGGAACGCCTGCCGCGACCCGTGGCGCCTCGGCGCGGACGCGATCACCGCGTCCGGCAGCGCGGCCGGAGCCCAGGTCCGCAAGATGAACACGTGGATCAAGTCGGCGACGGGCGGTGACCCGTCGAAGATCCAGAGCGGGTACTCGCTGTCGGGCTCGAAGACCGAAAGCGGCCAGCACCCGTGCTTCACGGCCCCGTTCGCGGTGGCGGCGATGACCGACCCGGGCAGCCAGGCCTGGCTGGACAAGCTGTGGACGGCCGTGTCGTCGTGGTCCCCGGACGCGACGGACTACTACGGAACGGGCATCACGATCCAGGTGCTGCTCATCCTGAGCGGCAACTACGTGGCCGCTTAGCTCGGCTCTCGCGGCGGCAGTCCCGCGGCCCGGTAGATCTCGTCGATCACGGTCATCGTCTCGACCGCGTCGGCCGCCGAGGTCTTCACCGGTGCGCCCTCCAGGACTGCCGCCGCGAAGGCGTCCAGCTGGTAGGCGTACGTCGCCCGGCGCGGGAACTTCTCCGTTCGGCGCGCGCTGCCGGCGCGGATCGAAACGCGGTGGAACGCCCCGGGCATCACGGGGTTGAGCACCGAAAGCGAGCCCCGGGAGCCGGTCACCTTCGCGCTGATCTTCAGCAGCGAAGACGACCACATCGAACACTCGATCCGGCCGGTGTGGCCGGACGGGAACTTCAGCTCCGCCGTCATCGCCCGGTCGACCCGCGGCGAACGCAGCTTCGCCGTAGCCGAAACGACCGACGGTGTCTCGCCGCCGCCGAAGACACGGGCCATGTGGACCGCGTAGCAGCCCGCGTCCATCGTCGCCCCGCCCGCCAGGTGGTAGTCGTAGCGGATGTCGGAGAACTTCGGCAGCGGGAAGCACAACGCCGTCTCGACGCGCCGCAGCTCGCCCAGCTCGCCCGACGCCACGATCTCCTCCACCCGCAACGCCAGCGGGTGGTAGCGGTAGTGGAACGCCTCCATCACCACGCGGTCCGACGAAGCGGCCAGCGCCGCGATCTGCCGGGCTTCTTCCGCGTTCGCCGTGAACGGCTTTTCGCACAGGACGTGCTTCCCGGCGGCGAGAGCCGCTCGCGTCCAGCGTCCGTGGAGGCCGTTCGGGAGCGGGTTGTACACGGCGTCGATCTCCGGATCCGCCAGGAGATCCTCGTAAGAAGCGTGCGTCCGGGGAATCCCGTGCTTGGTGGCAAACGCTTGCGCGCGCTCGGGTGACCGCGCCGCGACGGCGGCGACCGAGACCGAAGCGATCGATGCGGCGGGCTTGACCAGGGCCGCCGGGGCGATGCGAGCCGCCCCCAGGATGCCGATCCGCAGGCTCATGTCCGCGAAGTTAGCACCGGACCGGACTTCAACAACCAGTTGACCTCTTCAACAGACAGTTGTAGCGTTCCGGCCAGCCGAACAGTGGAGGTCCGTTATGTCCCGTTCTCGTGCCGTGCCGGCGGGAGTGTTGCTGGCGAGCGTCGCCGTCCTGGTGGCGGCTTGTGGTGGCGGTCCGGACGGCGCGGGCGGGACGTCGCAGGCCGCCGGAGCGCCCGCGTCCGGTATCCCGGACACCGCGGCGATCGTCCAGGGCGTGCAGAAGGACGCCCAGCTCAACGCGGCTCTGCCGGACACCGTCAAGCAGGCGGGCCTGCACCTGGCCTCGAACCTGCAGTCCGCGCCCAACAACTTCTACGCCGCCGACGGCAAGACCCCGATCGGCTACGAGGTCGACCTCGCCAAGGCGATCGCCGCCAAGCTCGGCGTCGCCGTGGCCCACCAGGACATGGCGTTCGGCTCGCTCATCACCAGCCTCCAGTCCGGCCGCATCGACCTGACCATGGCCGGGATGAACGACACCAAGGCCCGCCAGGCCCAGATCGACTTCGTCGACTACTTCACCTCGGGCATCACGATCATGATCCGCAAGGGCAACCCCGACGGCATCACCGGCCCGGACACGCTCTGCGGCAAGAACGTCGCCGTCGTGCAGGGCACCAGCCACCAGAAGTTCGCCGCCGAGCAGAGCACGAAGTGCACGCAGGCCGGCAAGCCCGCGGTCAACGTCACCGCCACCGACAGCGACAACCAGAACCAGAACCAGCTCCGCACCGGCCGCGTGCAGGCCATCCTCAACGACCTCCCGAGCGCCGTCTACATTTCGCGCACCGCGGGCGACGGCAAGTTCTTCGAGGTCGTCCCGGGCGAGCCGATCGACGGCGGCCCGTACGGCATCGGCGTCAACAAGGCCAACACGGCGCTGCGCGACTCCGTGCAGAAGGCCCTCCAGGCCCTGATCGCCGACGGCACCTACGGCAAGATCCTGCAGGCCTGGGGCGTCGAGCAGGGCGCGATCAAGGAGGCCGCGGTCAATGGCGGCTCCTGACCCGCTGCCGATCGTCCGCCTGCGGCACTGGGGCCGCTGGGTCGCCGCGGCGATCATCGTCGCGCTGCTCGTCCTGCTGGGCATCGCGCTCGGCAACGCGCAGATCGCCTGGGACCAGGTCCCGGACTTCGTCTTCTACCGGGTGATGGCGACCGGCCTGCTCAACACCGTCGTGCTGGCGGTGCTGTCGCAGGCCGTCGCGATCGTGCTCGGCATCGTCATCGCCCTGCTGCGCCGCAGCGCCAACCCGGTCGCGCGGTGGTTCGCCGCCGGCTACATCTGGATCTTCCGCGGGCTTCCGGTGCTGCTGCAGATCCTGCTCTGGTACAACCTGGCGCTCGTCTTCCCGGTGATCGACATCCCGTTCCTGGTCCACGAGCAGACGAACGTGCTGATCAGCGCGTTCACCGCTGCGTTCCTCGGCCTGGCGCTCAACGAGAGCGCGTACATGGCCGAGATCGTCCGGGCCGGGTTGAACAGCGTCGACAGCGGCCAGACCGAGGCGGCCAAGTCGATCGGCATGACGCCGGCCGCGACGCTGCGCCGGGTCGTGCTGCCGCAGGCCATGCGCGTGATCATCCCGCCGACCGGCAACGACTTCATCAACATGCTCAAGGGCACGTCGATGGCGTCGGTGATCGGCGTGACCGAGCTGATCCACGCGGCCAACAACATCTCGTCCAACAACCTGCTCGTCATGGAGACGCTGCTGGCCGCGGCCGTCTGGTACATGGTCGTGGTGACCGTCGCCGGCGTCGGCCAGCACTACCTGGAACGCGCCTTCGGGCAGGCCGACCGCGGCCCGCTCGCCCGCGCCGGCAAGGCGTTGCGCGGGGTGCCGCTGGTGAGGAGTGTCCGTGTCTGAGCCACTGCTGCGCGCCGTCGGTGTCCGGAAGTCCTACGGGCACACCCAAGTCCTCGGCGGCATCGACCTGGAGGTCCACAAGGGACAGGTCGTCTGCCTGCTCGGGCCGTCCGGCGCCGGGAAGAGCACGTTCCTGCGCTGCATCAACCACCTGGAGACGATCGACGCCGGCCAGATCTGGGTCGACGGCGAGCCGATCGGCTTCCGGCAGCGCGGCGGGAAGCTCTACGAGCTGCGCGAACGCGAGGTCGCCCGGCAACGCCGGGACATCGGGATGGTGTTCCAGCGGTTCAACCTCTTCGCGCACCGGACCGCGCTGGAGAACGTCGTCGAGGGCCCGATCCGGGTGCTCGGGGTCAACCCGGGTGAGGCCCGCGAGCAGGGGCTGGCGCTGCTCGACCGGGTCGGGCTCGCGCACCGCGCCGACGCCTACCCGGCCCAGCTGTCCGGCGGGCAGCAGCAGCGCGTGGCGATCGCGCGGTCCTTGGCGATGAAGCCGAAGCTGATGCTGTTCGACGAGCCGACGTCCGCGCTCGACCCGGAGCTGGTCGGCGAGGTGCTGGAAGTGATGAGTACGTTGGCGGGGGAGGGGATGACGATGGTCGTCGTGACGCACGAGATGAGCTTCGCCGCGGAGGCCGCCGACGAGGTGGTGTTCCTGGCCGACGGCGCCGTCGTCGAGACCGGGCCGCCGTCGCAGGTGCTGAGCGCGCCGAAGCACGACCGCACCCGGCAGTTCCTGGCGAGGATCCTCGCGTGAGGAGGATTTCGCCCCGCTACCTGCTCCAGTTCGACGAGCCCGCCGGCTACCTCGACTTCGCCCGCTTCGGCCCGCCCTCGCACGCGGTGCTCGACACGACGGCCGCCCTGCTCCACCGGGCCACCACGGCCGGACCGTCCACAGTGGACGAGCTGATGCGGCAGGAGGTCCGGGCCAAGGCCGCGGCGGCGCGGCTGGCCGGCTCGGACACCGACCACACCGTCCTGCTGCCCCACACCAGCCTCGGCCTGTTCCAGGCCGCGTTCCACAGCACCGGCGAGGTGCTGGTGTCCGCGTCGGAGTTCCCGGCCAACACCTACCCGTGGGCCCGCGCCGAACAGGCCGGGCGCCTCCGCGTCCGCCGGCTGACCAGCGGTTGCGTCACGCCGGAGCGGGTGGCCGATGCGCTGACGCCGGAGATCACCACGGTCAGCGTCAGCGCCGTCGACTTCCGCACCGGGTACCGCGCCGACCTCGCCGCGCTGCGCGAGGCCGTCGGCGACCGGCTGCTGGTCGTCGACGGCATCCAGGGCTTCGGTGTGGTCGACGAGCCGTGGGAGGTCGCCGACGTCCTGGTCGTCGGCGGGCAGAAGTGGCTGCGCGCGGGCTGGGGCACCGGCTTCGCGGTGCTGTCCGACCGTGCCCTGGACCGGATGGATCCGGTGCTGTCGGGCTGGACCGGCGCGCGGGACCCCGGCCTGTTCGACGACGAGATCCACCCGCCGGACGGGACCGCCCAGTCCTGGTCGATCTCCAACCTCAGCCCGATCACCTCCGGTGCGTTCGCCGAGGCCCTCGAGCTGGTCGAGGAGGCGGGCGTCGGCGCCATCGCGGCGCGGATCGCCGAGCGGCTGGCCGCCTTCGAAGAGGTCCTGGCCTCCTGCGGCGCCGAAGTCGTCTCCGCGGTCGACCGCCGCGCGGGCATCCTGGCGTTCACGCTGCCCGGCCACCCGGCCGAGCAGGTCGGGGCGGCACTGGCCAACGCCGGGATCGCGGCGACCGTCCGGCCCGAGCACGTCCGGCTGTCCCCGCACGCCTCGACCCCGGCGTCCGCCGCGGACCTGCTGCGGGACGCCCTGGAGACGTTGACCAGGCCGCGTGAGCCGCTGCTCGTCCCGGCCGCCGGGGCGACCACGCACGACGTGCTCACCGCGCTGGTCCCGGCCATCCCGGGGCTGGCCGCGATGCTCGGCCCCGGCAACGAAGTCCTGCTGCACGACCTGAGCAGGCTGCCGGACTCGATCGTCGCCATCGCCGGTGACCTCACCGGCCGCAGCGTCGGCGGCCCGATGACCGACCTGCTGCTCGGCCTGGTCCGCCGCGGCACCACCCAGGACCTGACGAACTACCGCACGCACGGCCCGGACGGGCGGCCGATCCGCTCCTCGACGCTGTTCCTGCGCGACGCCGACGGGGTCGCGGTCGGCTGCCTGTGCGTCAACAGCGTCGAGGAGACCGCGTCGCCGGGCGGCAACGGCGAGCCGGAGACTTTCCCACCGGACGTCGACAGCCTCCAGCGGTTCCTGGTGGACCGGGCGGTGGCGAAGGCGGGCATCCCGGTGGACCTGATGAAGAAGCGCCACAAGGCGGCCGTGGTGCGGGAGCTCGACGAAGCCGGTTATTTCCTCATCAAGGACGCGGTCGACCACCTGGCCGGGCGCCTCGACGTCACCCGGTACACGATCTACAACTACCTCAACGAGATCCGCGCCTGACCGGCCCTTGCCACCCGCGCCTTCCGGGCGGACCATGACGCGCATGACCGAATCGGACACGCAGCGGGCGCTGGTGCGGCTCGAAGCGGACGACGAGGCGGACGCCGAAGAGCTCGACCGGCTCGCCCGCCGGCTGCGCGCCGAGCTGGGCGAACTCGACCTGGACGTGCTCGCCGCCGTCCCGGCCGGTGAGCTCCCACCGGGCGCGAAGGCCGCCGACCCGGTGACGATCGGCTCGCTGATGGTGGCGTTCAGCGCGGCCGGCGGCGTGTTCCCGGGACTGGTGGAGACGCTGCGCGAGTGGCTGGGCCGCCAGGCGGGCCGGCACAAGATCAAGGTGACGATCGACGGCGACAGCGTCGAGCTGGAGCGGGCCACCTCGGCCGAGCGCCAGCAGCTGATCGACGCCTTCGTCCGGCGGCACGCCTAGCCGCGGCGGCCGCCACCGAGTGCGGTGGCGGCCGCCGCGCCGATCACTCGATGGCGGACTCCACGGCGTCCGCGGCGAAGGACACCCCGCCGTGGCCACGGATCTCCGCCTTCAGCTCCGCCAGCCGCGCGGCCACCGAAGCCGACGACGACACCTCGTCCACCGCCTCCCGCAGCGTGGAAGCCGTCACCGCGTCAGCCGGCAGGTGCCGCCCCACGCCCAGGGCCTCCAGCTGCGCCGCGTTCCCGAACTGGTCCGCCGCTTGGGGAATCGCCACCGTCGGGACGCCGAACCACAGCGCTTCGGTCGCTCCGCCCATCCCCGCGTGGGTGATGAACGCCGACGCCGCTTCCAGCACCGCCAGCTGCGGCACGCTCTCGTGCACCTCCACCGAGCCGGGCAGCGGGCCCAGCGCCGAAGGCGGCACGTGCTTCCCCAGCGAGATCACCACGTGCCAATCCGCGGCGAACGCCGCGACGCACGCCCGGTACACCGGGAGCTGGTCGGTGTAGGCCGTCCCGAACGACACCAGCAGCACCGGGCGGCCCGAGGACGGCGGTGTCCACGAACGATCGGCCAGCCGCGCCGGGTCCAGGCAGGGCCCGACGAACCGCACGTGCTCACCCACCCGATCGGCGTTGGGCTGCATCGCGCGCGGGATCAGCGAAAGGACCCGCGCCGGGTGCCCCAGCCACTCCCAGGGATCGGCCGAAACCCCGTGGGACGAAAGCCACTCCGACAACGTGGCCGCGTAGTCCACACCGGACGGTGAGGCCTTGATCGGCGCCATCACCTCGGCCATGTCCTCGTCGTAGCCCTCCCACGCCACCAGCGTCGGCGACAGCTGCACCGCGGGCACGCCGTAGCGCAACCCCAGCAGCGGCCCACCCAGCCCGCCGATGTCGTACAGCACGAGATCCGGCCGGTCGCCGTCGAACCGCTCGACCAGCGCGGGGTGGATCGCGATGGCTTCGTCGAGGAAGACGCGCATGGCTTCGGCCGGCTCCTCCGGCCACACGGCCGCTTCGCCGAGCGGGAAGATCGTCGGGTGCCCGACGACGTCGGCGCCCGTCGGCGCGACCAGCGGGGCCAGCGGCGAGCCGACGACGTAGGACACCCGGTGCCCACGGCGGACCAGCTCGGCGAGCACGCCCAGCGACGGGTAGACGTGGCTCGGCGCGGTGCAGCCGACCATGACGATGTGTTTGCGCAGCATGGTGCTCCTTCAAGCGGAAAGGACCAGACGGCGCGCAGGTGAAGGGGCTCTCCCGGTAGGCGGGGAGCCCGGCGGTCACGCCGTCTCAGACGAGGCGGAGCCGGATGAAGTAGATCATGGCACCGACCGTACGGGATCCCGGAACGTCCGCGCCATCCGATTTCCGTCTTTCGTCGGGCGTTCGCCCTCGGCTGTCCCGCCGGACCCCTTGCCGGGCATAGGGTTTCCCCGCCCGAAGACGCCCGCGAAAGGGAGAAATCAGTGAGACGTGCCGTAATCGCCGTGGCCGCCGCCGTGGCGTCCGCGCTCGTGGCGCCGGCCGCGAACGCCGCGCCCGCGAAACCGGCGTCGATCGCCTGGGGACCGTGCACCGACGCCACGCTGGCCGCCGCCGGCGCCGAATGCGGTTTCCTCGCCGTGCCGCTCGACTACCGCAAGCCGGACGGCGAACAGATCCAGCTCGCCGTCGACCGCGTCAAGCACAAGGTCCCCGACGCGCAGTACCAGGGCGTCATGCTGACCAACCCCGGCGGCCCCGGCGGTTCCGGCCTGCTGCTGGCCACCCGCGGGCCGCGGGTCCCCAACCACGCCGGTGACGCCTACGACTGGATCGGCTTCGACCCGCGCGGCGTCGGCGCCAGCAAGCCCGCGCTGAGCTGCGACCCGGACTACATGGACTACAACCGGCCGCAGTACGTGCCGTTCACCCCGCAGCTGGAGAAGACCTGGCTCGACCGGGCCAAGGGCTACGCCGAAGCCTGCGCGAAGAACAACTCGCGCGCGTTGCTGGACAACATGAAGACGACCGACACGGTCCAGGACATGGACTCCATCCGCCAGGCGCTCGGCCAGAAGCAGCTGAACTTCTACGGCTACTCCTACGGCACCTACCTCGGCCAGGTGTACGGCTCGCGGTACCCGCAGAACGTCCGCCGGATGGTGCTCGACTCGACGGTCGACCCGCGCGGCGTCTGGTACGGCGACAACCTCGACCAGGACCTCGCCTTCGACCGGAACATCCTGATCTGGTTCGGCTGGCTCGCCCAACACGACGACGTCTACCACCTCGGCAAGACCCAGGCCGCGGTGCAGAAGGTGATCAACGAGCAGCTGCTCAAGGCGCAGTTCAACCCGGCCGGCGGGGTGATCGGGCCGGACGAGATCCTCGACGTCATCCAGCAGGCCAGCTACTACCAGCTGCGGTGGACGCTGCTGGGCGACGCGCTGTCCCGGTTCGTCAACAAGGGCGACTGGCAGAACTGGAAGTCGCTCTTCGAGGCCTTCGGCGGCCGCGGCGACGACAACAGCTACGCGGTGTACCTCGCCGTGCAGTGCACCGACGTCCAGTGGCCGCAGAGCTGGAACCAGTGGCGGCGCGACAACTGGCGGACCTTCGCCAAGGCGCCGTACTTCACCTGGCAGAACGCCTGGTTCAACGCGCCCTGCGTGTTCTGGCCCGGCAAGGCGGGCAAGCCGGCGAAGATCGACGGCCGGGGCGTGCAGAGCGTGCTGATGATCGACGAGACGCTCGACGCGGCGACGCCGTTCGAGGGCAGCCTCGAGGTCCGCAGCCGGTTCCCGGGCGCCTCGCTGATCGCGGAGCCGGGCGGCACCAGTCACGCGATCACCCCGCGCGGCAACGCCTGCGTGGACACCAAGATCGCGGACTACCTGGCAACGGGCGCGCTCCCGGCCCGCAAGCCGGGCCGCACGGCCGACGTCGAGTGCGCCCCGCTGCCGCAGCCGACGCCACCGGCGCCGACGGCGGCCAAGGCCGAAGTCGCGACGCCGGACGTGGTGGCCGGGCGGTTCGCCGGCTGATCTGTCAGGTCACCCCAAGCGCCCCAATGTGGCCTTGGGTGCGCTGGACGCACCGAAGGCCGCCTTGGGGCGCTCTTGCTTTCCGACGCCGTGGGCTTTGAACTCTCGTGGACTTTGTGTTACAAAGTGCGCAGCAACTTTGCGGTTCAAAGTCCACGGAAGGAGGACGCCATGACTGGGGGACCGGCGTTCGCGCTGCACGGCCTCACCAAGCGGTTCGGGCAGGTCACGGCGGTCGGCGGGGTGTCCGTCGAGGTCGCGCGCGGCGAGGTCGTCGCGCTGCTCGGGCCGAACGGCGCGGGCAAGTCGACCACCGTCGACCTGCTGCTCGGCCTGACCAAGCCGGACGCGGGGGAGGTGACCGTCGCGGGCGGCAGCCCGCGCGAGGCCGTCGACCGGGGGCTCGTCGGCGCGATGATGCAGAACGGCGCGCTGCTGCCGGACGCCACCGTCGGCGAGCTCGTCGGCCTGATCGTCTCGACGCACGAGAAGCCGCTGCCCGCCGCGGAGGTGATCGCCAGGGCCGGGCTCGAAAAGCTCGTCAAACGCCGCTGCGGCAAGCTGTCCGGCGGTGAGCGGCAGCGCGTCCGGTTCGCGCTCGCGCTGGCAGGCAACCCGCAGCTGCTGGTGCTCGACGAGCCCACCGCGGCGATGGACGTCGACGGCAGGCGCGCGTTCTGGGCGGCCATCCGCGAGTTCGCCGCGGGCGGCCGGACCGTGCTGTTCGCGACGCACTACCTCGCCGAGGCCGAGGACTACGCCGACCGCGTCGTGCTGATGCGCCAGGGTGTCGTCGTCGCCGACGGGCCGGTCGCCGAGGTCCGGGCGGCGGTGTCCGGCCGGGTGCTCAAGGCGGTCGTGCCCGGCGCGACCGACGCCGGGCTCGCGCACCTGCCCGGCGTCACCGGCGTGCAGCTGCGCGGCGGCCGGGCCGAGCTGGCCTGCGCCGACTCCGACACCGCGATCCGCGCCCTGCTGGTGGCGCACCCGGACGCGTCCGACATCGAAATCACCGCGCTCGGCCTGGAAGAGGCCTTCCTGGCGCTGACCGCCGAGGAGGCCGCCGCGTGAACCCGACGTACCTGAGCCTGGAGATCAAGCGGATCGTCCGGAGCCCGCAGTTCACCATCTTCACCATCGGCATGCCGCTGGCCATGTTCCTGCTGTTCGGGTCGATCTTCGGCAAGCTCGTGACGCCGAACGGCCTGGCCTCGAACGTGCAGACGATGATCAACCTGGCCGCCTACGGCGCGAGCGGCGGCGCGCTGTTCACCGGCACCCGGGTGGCGCAGGAACGCACCGACGGCTGGCAGCGGCAGCTGCGGCTCACGCCGATGCGCGGCCCCGGCTACCTCGTGGTCAAGGTGCTCTCGGCGATGGCCGTGGCGCTGCCGGTGCTGCTGGTGCTGTTCGTCGCCGGGCTGGCGACCGGGGTCGAGATGACCGCCGCGCAGTGGGTCCTGGTGCTGGGGTCGCTGTGGCTGGGCGTGCTGCCGTTCGCCGTGCTGGGCCTGGCCATCGGCCTGTTCGGCAAGGGGGACACGGTCGGCGCGGTCACCGGTGCGCTGATGATGCCGCTGGGCATGCTCGGCGGCCTGTGGATCCCGCTGTGGGTGCTCCCGGACTGGATGTCGGCCCTGGCGCACTTCTTCCCGACGTACTGGCTCGGCCGGGTCGGGGTGGAACCGCTGGCCCACGCCGGCGGCATGGGGTTCGCCGCGCTGGTGCTGCTGGGCTGGCTGGTCGTCCCGGCGTTGGTCGTGGTGCGCCGGTTCCGGCTGGACACGGCGCGGCTCTGAGTGCGTGTTAGCTTCCGTGCAGCACTGCGGGGTCTGCACGGGAGGAGGGCGAGCCGGGTGGAAGACGAGCCGATGTCGGCCGAGGAGTCGCTGAACCTGATCGCCCAGCAGAACCGGCGGACCCGCCGGGAACTGGGCGGGGGCCCGGCGCGGATGCTCGCCGCGTGGGCCTTTGCCTGGCTCCTCGGCTGGGGCTTCACCTACGTCACCACGCAGGACTGGGTGGCGGTGCCCGGCTGGGTCGCCGGCGGCATCGTCGTCCCGGTGCTGTTCCTCGGCGCCATGGCCTACACGACGTACACGAGCATCCGGTCCGGCCGCGGCATCCGCGGGCCCTCCCGCACGGTCGGCGCGATGTACGGCTACGGCTGGGCGCTCTCCTCGATCGGGCTGATGGTCGTCGACCTCCGGATCACCCGGTTCGAGGCGCTGTCGCCCGATCAGGTGTCGCTGCTGTGGTCGGGCACCTGGCTGCTGCTCACCGGCGTGATGTACCTGGCCGGCGGCATGGTCTGGCAGGACAAGCTCATGTACGGCCTGGGCGCGTGGATGATCGTCTCGGCCGCGCTGAGCGTGCTCGTGGGCTACCCGCACAACTTCCTCGTGCTCACCGTCTGCGGTGGCGGCGGGTTCCTGCTCGGCGCGATCGTCTACTTCGTCCGCGAGAAGTCCGCCCGATGAGCGAACTGCCGCAGCTCGACCCGGTCATCCACGCCCAGGCGCGGCTGCGGGTCACCGTCGCGCTCGCCGGGCTGCGCGCCGGTGACCAGATCACCTTCCCGCGGCTGCAGCAGCTGCTGGACATGACGGCCGGCAACCTCTCGACGCACCTGCGCAAGCTCGAGGACGCCGAGTACGTCGAGATCACCAAGGCCTACGAGCACCGCACGCCGGTCACCCTGGTCCGGCTGACCGCGGCCGGCCGGGCGGCGTTCGAGAGCTACACCAAGGCGCTGCACCGGCTGCTGGACGCCACCGGCGGCGACTGACGTGGCCCGCTGGGTCATCCACCTCGACCTGGACGCCTTCTACGCGTCGGCCGAGCAGCTCACCCGCCCGACGCTGGCCGGGCGCCCGGTGCTCGTCGGCGGCACCGGCCCGCGCGGGGTGGTGGCCGGCGCGAGCTACGAGTCGCGGGCGTTCGGCATCCGCTCGGCGATGCCGATGGCCCAGGCGCGGCGGCTGCTGCCGGCGAACGGCGTGATCGTGCCGCCGAGGTTCCGCGTCTACGAGCGGCTCAGCCAGGAGGTCTTCGCGGTCGTCACCGAGGTCGCGCCGGTGCTGGAGAAGATCTCCCTCGACGAAGCGTTCGCCGAACCGCCTTCGCTCGCCGGCGCTTCGCTCGAAGAGGTGACTTCGTTCTGCGCCGCTCTGCGGGCCCGGATCCGGTCGGAAACCGGCCTGGTCGCGTCGGTGGGGGCGGGCAACGGCAAGCAGATCGCCAAGATCGCCTCCGACGAGGCCAAACCGGACGGGCTGCTGGTCGTCCCGCAGGGCACCGAGCGGGAGTTCCTCGCGCCGCTGCCGGTGCGCGCGCTGTGGGGCATCGGCCCGGTGGCCGAGGGGAAGCTGCGGTTCATCGGCGTCCAGACGCTCGGGCAGCTGGCGGCACTGTCCGAACAGGACGCGGTGGCGACGCTCGGCGGCGTGGTCGGCCGCGACCTGCGGCGGCTGGCCACCGGCGCCGACGACCGGCCGGTGGCGGGCCGCGCCGAGACCAAGCAGGTCAGCGCCGAGACGACGTTCGACACCGACATCAAGGACCTGGAGACGTTGCGGGCGGAGGTCCGCCGGATCGCGGTGGGCGCGCACCAGCGGCTGCTCAAGGCCGGCCGGGTGGCGCGGACGGTGGTGATCAAGCTGCGGCACACGGACATGCACACGGTGACCCGGTCGGAAACGATCTCGGCGCCCACGGACGACCTGGCCGAGCTGTCCGCGACGGCCGAGCGCCTGCTGATCGACCCCGCGGAGTTCGGCGGCATCCGGCTGGCGGGCGTGGCCTACAGCGGGCTTTCGGTGCCCCACCAGGACGCGTTGTTCACCCTGTCCGCGCCCGTGGAGCCGGTGGTGGTGTCGTCCGCCCCGGCGCCGGCTCCCGCGGCACCCGCGGCGCCTTCGGAGTGGCGCCAGGGCGACGACGTGGTCCACGCGGAGTTCGGCACCGGCTGGGTCCAGGGCGCGGGCCACGGCCGGGTGACGGTCCGCTTCGAGCACCGGTCCTCCGGACCCGGCGTCGCGCGCACCTTCCCCCAGTCGGACCCGGCCCTGACCCGCGGCGACCCCGGCGACTGCCTGCGCTGACCCGTCGTGAGTGGTAAGGCGGCTTCTAAACCCCCCAATAACACCCGACGAAAAATCCCGGCCCCCCAGCAGCAGAGCCCCCACGGGGGCCGCCCCGGGG
>NZ_JBSGBQ010000062.1:0-24217 GCF_053601335.1 Amycolatopsis sp. NPDC004747
TTCTTCACCCTGGTCGTGGGGGTGCTGGCGCTGATGTCGGGGTTGTTCCAGATCAACCCGGTGTGGAACTTCGGCCCGTACAACCCGGCGCAGGTCTCCGCCGGGTCCCAGCCGGACTGGTACATGGGCTGGGCCGACGGGCTGCTGCGCGTGTGGCCGCCCTGGGAGCTCTACCTCGGCGACCACACCGTGCCACCGGTGTTCTTCGCCGGCGCGATCGGCATCGCCGTGCTGGTGACGGCCCTGTTGAGCTACCCGTTCCTCGAGCGGAAGCTCACCGGCGACACCGCGCACCACAACCTGCTCCAGCGACCGCGTGACGTCCCCGTCCGCACGTCGATCGGCGCGATGGCGATCACGTTCTTCCTCGTGCTCACCCTCTCCAGCTTCAACGACATTCTCGCCGTCCAGTTCGACGTCTCGCTCAACGCGATGACGTGGGCCGGCCGGATCGGGCTGCTCGTCGGTCCGCCGTTGGCCTACTTCGTCACCTACCGGCTGTGCGTCGGCCTGCAGCGCGGCGACCGCGAGGTGCTGGCGCACGGCATCGAGACGGGCATCATCAAGCGGCTGCCGCACGGGGAGTTCATCGAGATCCACCAGCCGCTGGCCGCCACCCCGCTCGAATACCAGGGCGCACCCGTGCCGAAGAAGATGAACAAGCTGGGTTCGGCCGGGCACCCGGTCCCCGGCTCCCTGCTCACCCCGGACCCGCCGTCCGAAACCCGCGCCCTGGACCGGGGACGGCGATGACCACGACGGCGCCGGTGGTGCGGGCCAGGCTCGCCGGCGCCTGCGCGGCGGTCACCGCCGCGGTGTCCGCCGCCGCGACGGCGGCCGGGTTCACCCGGCTCCCGTTCGACTGGCCGGCACTGGGCGCGGTGGCGGCCCTCGTCGTGCACGCGGCGCTGGCCCTGACCATCACCGACCTCCGTGACGAACGGCTGCGGCGCAGCGCGGGCACCGTCGCGGTGGTGCTCGGCGCCCTGCTCGTCACCGGATCGGCCTGGGCGGCCGCGGTCCAGCTGCCCGGGAACCCGGCGGCGGTGCTGCTTTCGGTGGTGCAGAACGGTGTCGGGCCGCTCGCCCTGCTGGCCGTCCGGCTCGGAAGAACCTCCGGCGTGAGTTGAACGCGTTTTGCATCGCACGGCCCCGATTTGCGATGCATATTCGATGCAAACAAGCCCGAAATTGCCGCCGGTGCGGCACCTGCTGGTGACAACGGCTAGCTTTGCATCGATCGTGCAACTCTCTCGGGAGGGTGGTCCATCGCTGTGAGCAGTCGGCGCGCCACGGTCGCGAGCCCGCTTGTCGCGAGCAGGTGCCCGGCGGCGTCGCGAAGACGGCCGCCGTCCGCCAGCACCGCGGTCGTGGCCTCCGTCACCGCGGCCGGGGTCAGGCGGTGCGGATCGAGCACGCGGCCCGCCGGAATGCGTTCGAGGTCATGAGCGACCGCGAACTGGTCGCTGGAGAACGGCAACGCGACCGCGGGCACCCCGGCCGCCAGGCATTCGGTGAACGAGTTGTTGCCGCCGTGGTGCACGACCGCGGACACCTCCGGCAGGAGCGCCCGCTGCGGCACGTGGTCGTGCACTTCGATCCGGTGCCGGTCCGCGAAAGCCGTCCGCAGCGGCGCGGCCCGGTCGCCGGCCGCCACCAGCACCGAGACGTCCGGGACCCGGGCCACGCCGCGGACGACGGTCGCCAGCACGTCGTCGCGGGCCGAGAGGAACGTGCCGAACGAAACGAGGACGAGCCGGCGCCGCCCGGCGTCGGTCAGCCGGCCGACGCGGTCCCGCCACCCGGGGGACAGCTCGGCCGCGCCGACGTCGCTGCAGTGCCCGGCGAACAGCAGCTCCGGTCCGGCCGGGAGGGGCGGCAGCCACGGCAGCTCGGGGTAGTTGAACAGCACGGCCTCGGGCGAGGTCAGGCCGAACGCCCGGCGCGGGACCGGCCGTCCGGGCGCGTGCTCGGCGAGGAACCGCGTGAACAGCTCGGTGAACAGGCGGTCGTTGGCCTCTGCTTCGGTCCGCAGGGCCGCCAGTTCGGCGGCCGGAGGCGTGATCGCGTCCGGCCAGTAGGGCGGCAGCCCGAAGAAGCGGTCCGTGCCGTCGAGCACGTAACTGGGGTGGCCCGGGCAGAACGCCGCCCAGCGACGGTCCAATGTGTACAGTGCCAGCGTGACCGCGTAGGCCAGCTGGTCGACCAGGTACCAGTCCGGGCGCAGCCGGTCGTCCAGGCGCCGCACCGCGGCGAGGACGCCGTCGGGGTCGGGCAGCATGTCCGCCCGGCGGTGCCGTGCCTGGGCCAGCAACGCCGGCACCGCGCCCGCGCGGGTGGCGTCGAGGAACTCGGCCAGCCGCCGGGCCCCGGCCGCCTGCTGGCGGGTGCGCTCGGCGATCCCGGTGTTGGCGTTGTCGCCGAAGCCCAGCGGCTCGAACCGCAGCCCCCGCCGCGCGGCGAGGTCCGCGAACGCGGGGTCGCACGCGAACGCCACGTCCGCGCCTTCGGCCGCGAGCGCCGCCGCCACCGTGGCGAGGGGCTGGGCGTGCGAGGCGAACGGTGGGCTCACCACCACGATCCGCGGTTCCGGCATCCCGTTCTCCCCGTCGTCGTCGCCGTCATGGCGGCCCTACCGCAAGAGGTACTGCCGTGATCATCCACGACACCGCCCCCGCCGACGCGCTGACGGCGCTGCGAGACCTGCCACAGGACCGCGGCCTCGCGCGCGTCGACGAGGTCCGCCGCGGCTTCCACCCGGCGTTCGGCGGGCCGGCCCTGGTCGAATACGCCGGTGCCGTCCCGGCGGCGGGCGACCCGGACTCCGCACTGGCCGGGTTGCGCGCCCTCGCCCGGTCGCCGGCTCCGCCTGCCCCCGCCGACGTGCTGGCCGCCGTCCCCGAAGCCGACGGCGAGCCGGCGGACCTGAGTGCCTCCGTGGCGCTGGACCTCTTCGCCGGCGCGGCCGCCGCGCACGGCCGGGATGCCGCGGGGGTGGCGATCCGCACCGCCTTCGGCACGGCGTCGCCACGCCGTCGCGCGCTGCTGTTGGAGCTGGCCGAGCGGACCGGCGTCGGCGGCATCCCGGCCGGGGAGGTGGTCGAGGGCGCCGAGCACGACCGCGCGCTGCGCCACGCCGGTTGGCGGTACCTCGCCCGGCACAGCGGGGCCATCACGCGAGAACACGACGAAGACCCGTACGAGCGGGTCCTGGCGGCAGTCTGCCGGGCCACGCCGGCCGGGGCGCCGTTGTGGACGGTTCCGCCGCCTGAGCGTCACGGGCTCGTCGTCGCGCAGTCGATGCTGCTGGGATCGTTCGACCAGCCCGGCGCCGGGGCGAGCGGCGGGCTGACCGTGCTGCTGCGCCACCTCGGCACGGCCCTGCCGCGCCACGACGGCATCGCCCGGGTGGTCACCCTGACGCTGGCCGGGCACGACGAACTCGCCGCGCACCCCACCTTGGCCGAAACCGACGGCGCCGGGCACGTCGTGCTGCGGATCCCGGTCGACGCGCCCACCGCGCCGGCCCAGCTCCGGCTGTCCCGGCACCGCGCGGCCATCACGTTCCTGGCGCGGCGGCTGCTGGCGCTGTCCGGCTGCCGCCCCGACGTCGTGCACGTCCGGTACGCCGACGACGGCTCGCTGGCGATCGCCGACACGGCCGCGGCGCTCGGCGCCCGGACCGTCTTCACGGTGACCGCGGACCCCCACCGCTCGCTCGCCGAGCGGCACCGGCCGTCCGGGGCCGGATCGCCGGCGAGCGCGCGGTTCGACCTGCACCGGATGTACGCGGCCGACCGGTTGGTGGCCACGGCGGACACGCTGCTCGGGCTGCCCGGACGTCCCGAAGGCGAACTGCCCGCGTACTTCCCCGCGCTGCGCGGGCGCCCCGAACCCGAGTCCCCGGCGGAGGGGATCACGGTGCTGCCCCGGGCCACCGCCGACGAGGCCCGGCAACAGCAGCTCGTGGACTCCCTCTTCGCGCCGGACGACCGGCTGCCCCGGCTCGGCCCGGACGCGCGCGGCCTGCCGGTCGTGCTGTCGGTGGGCCGGCTCCACCCGGTCAAGAACCAGGACCTCCTGGTCGAAGCCTGGCTCACGCGCGAGCTCCACCGGCGCACGGCGCTGGTGCTCGTCGGCGGGGACACCGCCCGTCCGGCCGAGGACGAAGCCCGGGTGCTGGACCGCATCCTCGCCCTGCACCGGGCGCACCCGGAGGCGGACGGCCGCCTGGCCGTGCTGGGGGCGCTCGGCAACGACGACGTCCGGCTGCTCGAGCACGGGCTCGGCCGCCTGCTGCCCGCCGCGTCGCCGCACCTCTACGTCTGCCCCAGCCGCAAGGAGGAGTTCGGCATCGCGGTGCTCGAAGCCATGGAAGCCGGGCTGCTGGTCCTCGGCCCGCGCCGCGGCGGGCTCCGGCACTACATCGACCACGGCCACAACGGCCTGCTGGCCGACACGTCCGGGCTCGCCCCGTTCGGTGACGCCCTGAGCGCGTTCGTGCGCGCCGCGGCCGACGACCCGGCACGCGCCCGCGCGGCGGCGGCCGCGGGCCGCGACACGGTCCGGCGCCGGTTCGGCATCACCGAGGTCGCCGCCCGCTTCGCCGACGTCTACCGGCGAACGAGCCGGCCGGCGCCGTGAATCGCATCGGAACGGAGAAACCACGGTGGACGCACCGGGTCTGCACGCCTACCTCAGCTACCGCGACGCGGCCGCGGCGCTCGGCTGGCTCACCGCGACGGGGTTCGAGATCGTGTCCCGCCAGGACGGCGCCGAGGGCGTCGTCAGCCACGCCGAAGCCCGGTACGGCTCGATCGTGCTGATGGTCGCCACCGCGGACGCGGACTACGACCGGCCGCGGTTGCTCGGCCGCAGCACCGGGGACGGGCTCTACCTGTGGTTCGACCGGAGCGACCTGGTCGACGGCTGGTTCGAGCGCGCGGTCGCGGCGGGGGCGCGGGAAGTGATCGCACCGGAGGACACCGAGTGGGGGACGCGCCGGGCGCGGGTGCTCGACCCGGAAGGGAAGGAGTGGAGCGCCGGAACCTACCGGCCGGGCACGACCTGGTGATCGGAATCCACCGCGCCGGGCCGGTAGGTCGCGCACCGCTTCCGCCACGACCCGGCCGGGTCGTGGCGGAAGCCGTGCGCCGCCCGGTTCGCGCACCGCACCCGCCGACAGTTACCGCAGGTAGGACCCGGTCTGCGCGTCGACGCTGTTGGCGCCGACTTCCACGAAACCGTAGGCGTACGAGGTGACCCGGTTGTCGTTGACCTGAGCCGTGTAGCACCCGTGCCCGCCGCCCGGTGTCACGCAGTCGAACTCCCGCCCGTCGCTGTTGCGGATGACCCAGACGTGCCCGCAGTAGTCCTCCCCGGGCACGCACGCGGGAACGTTCAGGGTGGTGATGCGCGCCCACGCGGTCGCGCACCGCGTGCTGTAGCGCAGTTCGACGAGCACGCGGTTGACCCCGCCGGAGGAACCGTACGCGCTGCGTGCGGTGATCGCGCTGCTCGCGCACCCGGTGGAGATCGGGTCGGAGCCGTCGGCGACGGCCACCGTCGACGGCGCCGCACCGGCCGTTCCGGCGAACACCGTCGCCGCGGCGGCGACCGCCGCCGCGATTCCGGCCGTCTTCTTGAGCATCGTCACGAAATCCCCCTCAAATACGAACCCGTCGTGGCGGAGGACGTCGTGGCACCGTTGTCGACGAAGCCGTACGCGTAGGACGTGACCCGATTGTCGTTGACCTGCAGCGTGTAACACCCGTGCGTGCCGGAGGGCGTGGCACAGGAGTACTCCAGCCCGTCACTGTTGCGGTGCACCGTCACGTAACCGCAGTAATCGGTGTTTCCGACGCAGGCGGGCATGTTCAGCGTGGTGATGCGGGCCCACGTGGTCGCGCACCGCGTGCTGTAGCGCAGTTCGACGAGCAGTTGCTTGGTGCCGCTGACCGGGCCGTACGCGCTGCGTGCGGTGATGGCGCTGCTCGCGCACCCGGTCGAGATCGGGTCCGTGCCGTCGTAGGCGGCCGCGGACGCGGTTCCCGTCCAGGCCGTCGTGAGCGCCGCCGCGGCGGCGGCCACGAGCAACGCCCGGAATTTCCTCGTTGAGCCGATCATGGATTCTCCCCTCGACGCGGTAACCGTATTCGGGCCGGATGGGTGCGAACCTGGCCGGAAACCTGCACCGGGCCGCGGTCACGGCCGGCCGCGGCACCCTGCGTGTTCGCTCTTGGCGGTTTGCCCGGAACGGGAAAAACCGGCAAAATGGGGAACAGCGGTTGCCGCCGGGGGAAAACGGAACCGCTTGGGGGTATTCACGTGGAACCGGTTTCCTTCGCCGACGACCTGCGCGGGCAGCGCACCCACGCCGGGCTCACCCAGCGCGAGCTCGCCCGGCTCTCCGGCGTCAGCGTGCGCACGATCCGCAACCTCGAACGCGGTGGAATCCTTCGGCCGCGCGAAGATTCGGTCCGCAGGCTCGCGGCCGCCATCGGGCTGGCGCCGGACGCGCCGCCGGGACGGGGCGAACTGCGGATCTCGGTGCTGGGGCCGCTGGTCGCCGCGCGCGGCGCGGAGCAGCTCGACCTCGGGCCCGCCAAGCAGCGGACGTTGCTGGCCCTGCTCGCGCTCCACCCCGGCGAGGTCGTCGGCCTGGACGAGATCATCGAAGTGCTGTGGGGCGAACGGCCGCCGGCCACCTGCCGCGAGCTCGTGCACGGCTACGTGTCCCGCCTGCGCCGGGTGCTCGATCCCGATGCGGGCCAAGGCCGTTCCGCGCTGCGGTCGGTCCGCGGCGGCTACCGCCTCGCGGTCACCGGCGACGAGACCGACCTCGGGCGGTTCCGGCGCCTCACCGCGGCGGCCCGTGGCGAAGGCGGGCACCCGGAGGCGGCGTTCGCGCTCTGGGCGCGGGCCGTCGAATGCTGGCGCGGACCCGCCGCGGCCGATGTCGCCGACTGCGTCCGGCTGCACCCGACCGTGAGCGAGCTCGGGCACGCGCGCATCGCCGCGGTGCTCGCGCTGTCCGACACCGCGTTCACGCTGCGCCGGCCGGAGGCGGTGGTCGGGCCCCTGCGGGCGCTCGCGAGGCTGGAGCCGTGGCACGAAGGGGTGCACGCGCGGCTGATGCTGGCGCTGGCGGGATCGGGGCAGCAGGCCGAGGCGCTGCGCGTGCACGCCCGGATCAGCACGCGGCTCGACGAGGAGCTGGGTGTCCGGCCGGGCCGCGAGCTGATCGCGGCGCTGCGCTCGGTGCTGCGGCAGGAATGGCCGGGAAGTGCTTCGCCGCACTCCCCGGGCTGACGGTATCCGGTTGCGACGGTCTCCGCGAACCTGAACGATACCCCGTTGTGGACTACGGAACGCTTTCGCTGGCTCTGGTCGTACTGGTGGCGGTCTGCTGGGTGAGCGCCGCCGGCGGGCAGCGGCAGGTCGCGCGCGTCGAACGCCGCCTCATGCGCACCGAGCGCAAGCTCGACGCGATCATGGCCCACCTCGGCGTCGCCGAGCCCGCGCCCGAACTGCAGGAGGTCCGCCGGCTTCTGGACGAGGGCAAGAAGATCGAGGCCATCAAGGTCTACCGCGAGCGCACCGGTGCCGGTCTCAAAGAGGCCAAGGACGCCGTCGAGCAACTCGAGGGCTGACGGCGAACCCCGTTCCGGGGACCGGCCCGTCCCGGTTTCCGGTGGGCGGGCCGGGTCCGGTTCCCCCTGCCGGATACGCTGCCGCGGCCGGGCACACGGACCGATGGGGGACAAGGCATGGACAGCACCACCGGCGTGGGCAGAGTTCGCGTTCACGAACCCGTTCCGGGTGTGCCGTCCGGGGCCGAACCGCTGTTTGCCGGGTTCGTCCACAAACTCACCGGGCTGACCATCGTCCGCATGGGGCTCAGCGGCGCGCTCGTCATGCTGGGTCTGCTGCTCGTGGTCACCGAAGGGTGGGGGAGCACGCTGCCCTACTTCTACTTCGGCACCTTCGGGGGCCTGCTGGCGGTGTGGACCTACGTCCTCGCTCTCTACCTGCGCGTCCGAAGTCACTTCGAGGAGCCGTACCACCGGCTCGACGTCGCCGGGGACGGGTTGCGCACGAAGGGATCGCGGGCTTCGGTGCGGCTGCCGGACGGGCGGTGGCTGCGGACCCGGCTCCCCGACGGGGCGCGGGTGCAGCTGGCCGGCGAGCGGCGGCTGTGGGTGCTCGGCACGGGCCGGCGGGTGTTCGTCCGGCCGCCGGGGGCGATGTGGCTGCGGGCCGGGCGGATCGAGGACGCTCCCGTCGCCGGGGCGGTGCCCGCCGAGTTCGTCTCGCGCCACCCCACGCCGCCGTCGCGTGATCCGGTGCTCGCCGCGCACCGGGCGTTCCAGGCCCGGCGGTCGGCCGTCACCGGGGTGACGCTCATGGTGCTGGGTGCGGCGGGGCTCGCGCTCGTGCCGTCGCTGGAGCTCGAACCCGGTGGTGTGGTGGACGCGGGCGGAGTGGGCGGCGTGGCCGGGGGCAGCGCGGTCTTCCTCCTGCTGGGGCTGCTGACGGCCGTCGGCAGCCTGCGGGTCCGCGGCCCGATCACCGAGGACGGCTGGGTGGAACTGCGGATCGCGCTCGACGCGCCGTTCGTGCCGCGCGCCCGCACCGCGGTGCGGCTGACGGGCTGGGCGTTGTACCCGGACGGGCGGCAGACGCGGTTCCGGCTCGTCGCCGACATGTCGCTGGCCGCGAACGTCGCGGCGACCGGGCAGCTGTGGCTGCTGGGGTACCCGCACTCGGGCAAAGCCGCCAAAGCGGGCCTTCCGGGGTACCCCTGCGCGGGCAGCTTCCGCCCGGCCTGAGCCCCGCGGCGTATCCTGTCCAAAGAGGACAAGCGGGGCGGTTCGGGCGTCCGCGCCGGGCGTCGTGGCCGGGGGCTCTGATCGGCGAAGGAAAGGGACTGTCCGGGACGAATCCCAGGTAGCCCCTTCACCGGTAGGTGCCGCGGATCGTGTGCCCGCCGTCGGCGGCCGTGGCCTCGACGCGGTAACTGTCGAGCCGGGCGTCGCGGGCGCCCCCGCCGTGGTTGAACTGGACGGCGAAGATCTGCTGGGCGGCCGGGACGGTCCGGCCCGGCCTCAGCTCCCAGCGGAAGACCACGGCGCCGTCCTTTTCCTGCGCGGTGACGGTGAAGTCGCCGGTGGGCGCGGTCTGCCACTGACCGGTGCTTTCCACGCCGCCGGTCTGCACGATGCGCACCTCCACGATGAGCGCGGTCAGCGGCTGGGTGCTGTCGAAGGTCAGCGTGCTCTGGGTCCAGAAGACCGTGCTGTGCGGGTCGATGGCGCCCTGCCCCGCCAGCGGCCCGTCGGTGACCCGGGCACCCGCCGGGGCGGCCGGGGTCGCCGGGGGCGCGGTGCTCGACGACGGCCGTCCGGTGCTCGTCCGGCTCGGTGGTGCCTGCGCGGGCGGCGAGGCCGGACCGGTGGGCGAGGGGCTGGGGGACGCGCTCGTGGTGGGCACGGAGAGCGTGGTGTCACCGTCCGGGCGGGCCGGCGTGGTCTGGCCGCTCCCGGCGACGGCGAAACCGGCGACGGCCAGGATGCCGGCCGCGGCGGAGCCGGCGAGCACCACCTTGGGCCACGACCGCGCGATGCCCGGCCGCGGCCGGACCGCGGTGCCCGCCACGCCGCGGTGCACCCGCGCCAGGATCCGTTCGCGGTCGGGCTGGTGCGCTTCGGCGGCTTCGCGCAGCCGCCTGCCGATCTCTTCGTTCACCGGCTCCTCCTTTCCGTCGCCAGGTGTCCGGCCGCGCCGGCGCCGAGCAGGCGTTCCAGCTCGGCCAGTGCCTTCGAGGTCTGGCTCTTCACCGCGCCCACCGAGATGCCCAAGGCCTGCGCGGTGTCCTTTTCGGACAGGTCGAAGGCGTGCCGGAGGACGACGCAGGCCCGCTTGCCGAACGGCAGCCGGTCCAGGGCCGCCCGCACGTCCACCACGGCGGCGACGTCGGGACTCCGTTCCTGCTGCGCGCCCGGTGGCCAGAACAGCGCGATCCGGCGGCGCTCGCGCGTCGCGCCGCGGATCCGTTCCCGCGCGAGGTTCGCGACCACCCCGCGGGCGTAGGCGACCGGGCGCTCGGCCCCGCGCAGCCGGTCCCAGCGTTGCCACAGGGCGATCAGCGCGTCGGCGGCGAGATCGTCGGCGGCGTCCGGTTCGCCGGTCAGGAGAAAGGCGAACCGGGCCAAGCCGGCGTAGTGCCGTTCGAAGAAGTCGTGGAACTCCCTCGATGTGTCCTCGAGGAACATGGGTCTCGGCTGTCCTCTTCCTACCCGTGCCCCGCCCGGGGCGGCGGCTAACCGGTCACGAGCCCGTGGCCGGGCCGACGTCCACACCGGCCCGGCCACGAGGTCAGGACGGCTCGGCGTACAGTACGCCGCGCTCGTCGGTCCCGGCGCGGGCCCGGTCGTCCACGTCGACGCGCGGCCAGGCGCCGGCCTTCGCCAGGTTCCACCGCTGGTCCGCGCCGCCCCGGTCGGCGGACCGCGCGACCGCGCGGCGGTGGGTGCCCTCGGTCACCCCCAGTACCATCCCGCCGCTGCGCGAGACGATCTTCACCGCCCCGCGACCGGTGTCGCGCAGCTGCCACTGCTGGGCGGCGGCGCCGGTGCCCGGCTGCTGCTCGACCTCGGCGACCCCGGTCACCGCGGCGCGGACGGCCAGCACGTTCCCGCTGTCGCGGTTGACCAGCAGGCAGTAGCCGTCCGTCACCGGTTTCAGCCGCCACTGCTGGCTCGCCGCGCCGCTCGCGCGGGCCACCTGCTGGACCAGGGCGCCGCCGGTGTCGTCGGCCCCGGCCACGTCGAGCGCGCTGCCGTCGCGCACGGAGACGAACCGGTAGTAGGTGGCCGAGTCCACCCGCACCGGCTCCGCGTCGTCCCTGGTGACCAGCACGTACGGCACGACCAGCGCGGGAACGCCCAGCGCCAGGGCGATCGCCGCCCACCGGCCGCGGTGGCGCTTGCGCAACCGGTGCCGGGCACCGGTGGACCGGGTCTGTCTCAACGCAGCACTCCTCGGGGTCTGCCGGCCGGCCCCGCGGTGCACCGGCGCGGGACCGGGCTCGGTCGTCGTCACCCGGTTGCCGCCGGACGGCGAAAGGTTGCCGCCTCCCGCGGATTCGCCCGAGTTTTTCTCCGTTGCCGGAGGTTCACCGGATCGGCCCGTTTCCGGTGGCCGCCTGGCGAGGTGTCCTCGCGAGGGCCGGGCCCCGATCCGGGCATAGTGGGTCGGGTGCGGAAGACGTGGTGCGTGGTGACGGTCGTCGTCGGGGTGGCCGTGGCCGGGTGCGGCCCGGCCGACCCCGCCCCGCACCCGGCACCGACTTCGACACCGGCACCGGCGACGGCACCGACGTCCGCGCCGACCACCAAGGCCACCGCGACCGACCAGGACCCGGCCCGCTACGCCGAACCGGTCGTCCGGCACGCGCGCGAGGCGGCGGTGAGCCCCCAGCTGGTGATGGCGATCCTCTACAACGAGTCGTACAAGCCGCACGACCCGGACCTCGAACGAGCCTGGCAGCAGCTGGACCCGGACGCGGCCTTCGGCGTCGCGAACATGCACCGGGCCGCCTACGACGAGACCCGGCGCGGCCGGGCCTTCGCCGGCCGCGCGTGGCAGGAGCTGCCGGACGATCCCGACCTGGCGATCCAGGCCGAGGCCTGGTACCTGCACGACCTCGCCGGGCAGCTCCCGTCCCGCCACGGCGACGCCTACCGCACCGAGGAGCTGCTCGCGCTCGGGTACAACGCGGGGCCGGGGAACATGAAGGCCTTCGCGAAGGGCGCCAAGCCGGGTGCGCGTGCGCAGGAGTACCTGACCACCCTGCGGGCGAACTGGGCGAAGGCCGGGCGCGCGGTCGCGCGCTGAACCTGGGGCCGCCGGGCGAAGGCACCACGCACGGCCGGTCGCGTGCTGTCAAGGGTTGACAGGATGGGTGCGGTGGTATGAACCTTTTCACCGATCGTTCCCGCCGGCCCGCGAGGGCATCCGCCCGGCGCTCAGGGACGAGCCGGACCACGCCGTTGCCCCGCAACGGTGGTCCGTCCGTTTCCCGGCCAGGAGGAACCATGCTCACGAACGCCCTGCCGCGGCGCCGTCGCCGCGGGTCCGGCGCCCGCTCGGCGATCCTGGCGGCGGCCCTCGCGGTCGCCGCGCTCGGCGTCGCCGTCCCGGCGGCGCACGCCGCCGACCCGGTGATCTCCCAGGGGAAGGCCGCCACCGCGTCGTCGGTGGAGAACGCCGGCACGCCCGCGGCCGCCGCGGTGGACGGGAACACCGGCACCCGGTGGTCTTCGCAGTTCAGCGATCCACAGTGGATCCGGATCGACCTCGGCGGCGCCGCGACCGTCAGCCAGGTCGTGCTGCGCTGGGAGGCCGCCTACGCCACGGCCTACCAGATCCAGCTGTCCGACAACGGCTCCACCTGGTCCACTGTGTACCAGACGACGACGGGAACCGGTGGCACCCAGACCCTCGGCGTGACCGGCTCCGGCCGGTACGTGCGGCTGTACGCGACCGCGCGGGCCACCCCCTACGGCGTCTCGCTGTGGGAGTTCGAGGTCCACGGCACCGGCGGCGGGACGACCCCGCCCGGCACCGGCACGCCGCCCGACTCGTTCTGGGGTGACACCGGCAGCATCCCGGCCGCGCGGAACGTGCTCACGGTCAAGGTGCTCAACCGCACCAACGGCAAGTACCCGGACAGCCAGGTGTACTGGTCCTTCGGCGGCCAGACCCACTCGATCGCCGAACAGCCCTACCTCGACATGCCCGCCAACTCGGCCGGGCGGATGTACTTCTCCCTGGGCACCCCGAACGGCCAGTACGCCGACTTCATCGAGTTCACCGTCGGCCCGGACGTGTTCAACGGCAACACCACCCGGGTGGACGCCTTCGCGCTGAAGCTGGCCATGCGGCTGCACGCCCACGACGGCTACGACGTGCAGGTCGGCGACGCCTACGAGCTGTTCCAGGAGGACCGCTCGGCCACCTTCGCCCGGTTCCAGAGCGAGGTGCCGGCCGAGTTCAAGGGCCTGGCGACGGTGAACGCGCCGTACCGGATCCCGGCCCCGGGCAGCGCGCCGGACTTCCGCAGCGGCGGCCAGTACGCGAACTACTTCACCGCCTACGCCCAGTCGGTGGGGGTCAACGAGCCCACGTCGAACATCACCGGCTGCGCCGGCTCGCTCGCCGGCAACCCCGACATGTGCGCGGCGCTGAACCGGCACACGGCCGACCTGCCGCAGTCGCAGTGGCAGGACGTGTCGCGGTACTACCAGGCCGCTCCGGCGAACTACTACGCGAAGTTCTGGCACGACCACGGCATCAACCGCCTCGCGTACGGGTTCCCGTACGACGACGTGGCGGGGCAGTCCTCGTTCGTCTCGCACGGGGACCCGCAGTGGCTGGTGGTCGCCGTCGGCTGGTGACCCGGCGGGCCGGCGGCCCGATCAGGCCGCCGGCCCGGCCAGCACCCGCTCGGCGCGCAGCGCGATGCGCAGGGTGAGCCGTTCCCCGGGGTCGTCCAGGCGCGCCCCGAACAGCGCGCGCAGCCGGCGAAGGCGGTTGCGCGCGGTCTGCGGGTGGATGCCCAGCCGCGCCGCGACTTCGGGGGCGCCGCCGCGGGCGTCGAGCACCGCGTCGAGGGTGTCGGCGAGCTTGCCGCGCCGGCTCCAGGGCAGGTCCGCCAGCGGTTGGAGGCTGTGCGCGGCGAGCGTGCCGGTCAGCAGCTCGTCGGCGGCCAGCCAGTGCGTGGTCAGGTGCTCGGGCCAGCGGAGGAGGCGGTCGCGGGGGAGGATGCCGCGGTCCCGCAGCTCCCACGCCCGGCGGGCCCAGCGCAGCGAAGTGGCCGCCTCGGCCGGGGCGACGGCCGGGCCGGTCGCGGCCGGGCCGTCGCCGACGAACGGCACCGGGTCGGCGTCCGAGGGCAGCAGCACGTACGGCGGTTCGGCGGCGAGGTCGGCGAGCGTTCCGGAGCCGGGCGCCCGGATGGCCCCGACGACGGCCACCACGCGCTCGGGCGGGGTCCACTTCGCGCGCGCGGCCAGCTCGGTCCACGGCCGGCCGGCCACCAGCGCGCGCAGCAGCTCACGGCGCAGGTCGGCGGCGGAAGGCGCGCAGGCGGCGCGGGAAGCCTGGGTGGACAGGCGGATCAGGACGTCGACGCACCGGAACACCGCGTCCACCCCACCCGCGAGGACGCCGCTGTGCGTCCGGCGGGCGAGCTCGGCCAAGAGCGGGAGCGCACACCGGCCGCCCGCCTGGTACGCGCGGGACAGGCGGTCGAGGTCGCGGCCCGCCGCGGCGCCGGCGCGGCGGAAGGCGTCCGCGCCGGTCCCGGCCCGGGAACCGCCGAGCAGCGCGGCCACGAACTCGGTGGCGCTCGCGTCGAACAGCGCGGCGTGCTCGGGGACGGCGTGCCGGATGCCGGCGACGACCGTGCGGGCGAGCACCGCCCGGGCGTCGTCGGGCAGGGGCTGGGGGACGGTCATCGTCGACCTCCGGAGCGGGCGGGCATCGCTGGAGCGCCGAGTCTGGCCCGCGAGAGCCGCCGGTCGCGTCGAGGAAAAGACGTATTCGCCCCTACGTACCTCCGGCGGCCGATCGGCGCAGCCGGCGTTGGGCCACATGGACACCGGCGCGGCGACCGATCAAGATGGGGGCCGGAGGGACGGCCGGTGATCGACGACGGCGGCACGCGACGGGACCTGACGAGTTACGTCGGCCGTGCCGAGGACGAAGCCCGGGTGCGGCGCCTGCTGGGCGAGGCGCGCCTGGTCACGCTGACCGGGCCCGGCGGCGTGGGCAAGACCCGGCTCGCCGTCCGGGTCGCCGGCTCGGTGACCCGGGCGTTCCCCGACGGCGTGGTGGTGGCCGGCCTCGCCGGGCTGCGCGACGGCACCCTGGTCACCCGCACCCTGGCCGACTGCCTCGGCCTGCACGACACGGCCGCCCGGACCGCCCGGGACACCGTGCTGGCCCACCTGCGCGACCGGCGGACGCTCCTGCTGCTGGACAACTGCGAGCACCTCGTCGCCGACTGCGCCGAGCTGGCCGACGCGCTGCTGCGGCACTGCCCGGACCTGGTGGTGCTGGCGACCAGCCGGTGTTCGCTCGGGGTCGCGGGGGAGCGGATCACGCCGATCGCGCCACTGGCCGTGCCGCCGGCGACCGCCCGGACCGTCGAGGAGGCGTCGGCCTACGACGCGGTGCGGCTGTTCGCCGACCGCGCCACCGAGGTGCTGCCCTCCTTCCGGCTCGAGGACGACGTGGCGTCCGTGGTGGGGCTGTGCCGGCAGCTCGACGGGCTGCCGCTGGCCGTCGAGCTGGCCGCGGCCCGGATCCGCGCGCTCTCGCCCGGCCAGATCGCCGGCCGGATGGGCGAAAGCCTCGCGCTGCTGACCACCGGGGCGCGGTCACGGCCCGAGCGGCACCGCAGCCTGCGGGCCACCATCGAGTGGAGCCATTCCCTGTGCACCGGCGGCGAACGCACGGCCTGGGAGTGCTGCTCGGTCTTCGCGGGCGCGTTCGACCTGTCCGCCGCCGAGGACGTCTGCGCGGCCGCGGGGCTCCACGGCTTCGCGGTGCTGGACGCCGTCGACGGCCTGGTGGACAAGTCGGTGCTGCTGCGCGTCGGCGGCGCGGGCGGCGTCCGGTACCGGATGCTGGAGGCCCTGCGCGAGTTCGGCCAGGAACGGCTGGCCGCCACCGGGACCGCCGAGGAGGTGGGCCGCCGGCATCGCGACCACCACGCGCGGCTGCTGGCGCGAGCCGACGCCGAGTGGTTCGGCCCCGGGCGCGAGGACTGGTTCGCCCGCCTGTCCGAGCGGCACGCGGACGTCCGGGCGGCGCTGTCGTGGTCGTTGCGAACCCCCGGCGAAGCCGAGGTCGCGCTCCGGATGGCGGGCGCGGTGATCGAGTACTGGACGGCCCGGGGCGCGGCGGGGGAGATCCGGGAGTGGCTGGACCGCGCGCTCGCCGTCGCCGCCGAGGACGCTCCGGGCCGCGCGACGGCCCAGGCCCGGGCGGCCCTGTGCGCCGCCGTGCACGCGGATCTGGACGGGGCCCGGCAACGGCTGAAGCTCGCCGAAGCCGTCGACGACGAGGAGGCGGTGCCCTACGTCCTGCACGCGCGCGCCTTCGTGGCGATGATCGCGGTCGAGCCGTACGCACTGGAGGACGCCGCCGAGGCCGTGCGGATCTTCGCGGCGCGGGGCCTCCCGCGGAACCAGCTGCACCCGATGTTCATCCAGGCGGTGGCCACGGCGTTCCGCGGCGACCTGCCCGGCGCCCGGCGGCTGCTCGAGGAGATGCTGCGGCTTTGCGCGGCGGCGGGGGACCAGGCCTACCGGTCGATGGCGCTGTTCGGGCTGGGCACGGTCGAGATCTTCTTCGGCGGGGACATCGACGTCGGCGAACGCGCCCTGCGTGACGCGCTCGAGATCGATCTGCGCGGGCTCGACGTGCTGGCCGTGGCCTACCGGGTGGACGGGCTGGCCTGGGCGTCGGCCAAGCGCGGGGACTGGCCGCGCGCGGCGAGGTTGTTCGGCACCGCGGCGACGGTGTGGGACCGCTGCGGCGCCGAGCCGGACATCGCCGTGTCGCTCGCTCATCGGCAGCTGCTCGCGGCCACCCGCGGCGCACTCGGCGAAGCACGGTTCGAGGGGGCGTTCGCCGAGGGACGCGGGCGGAACCCGCACGACATCCTGGCGCCCGCCGCGAAGCCGGAGAAGCCGGCCGGGAACGCGGTGCTGCCGCCGCTGACCCCGCGCGAGACGGAGATCGCCCGGCTGGTCGCGACCGGGCTGAGCAACCGCGAGATCGCCGTCCGCCTGGTCATCGCCCAGCGCACCGCGGAAACCCACCTCCAGCACATCCTCAACAAGCTGGACCTCGCGAACCGGACCCAGGTCGCGGTCTGGGTGAACGAGCGGTCCTGACGGGATTCAGCCGAGCCGTTCGGCGAGCCACTGTGCGGTGTCGCTCAGCAGGTCGTCTTCGACGGGGTGGCGCAGCAGCTTGCGGTAGGTGGACACGGTGCCGGGGCCGTCGGTGCGGCGGAGGAGGTGGGTCAGGTCCGGCACCCGGCGGGTCTGTGCGCCCGGCACCAGCGCGGCGATCACGTCGAGGTCGGCCGGGTCGACCTGGACGTCCTTCGCGCCGGTGACGGCCAGGACGGGCACGCGGATGCGGCCGAGGTCCGCGCGCGGGTCGTAGGCCAGCTGCTCGCGCCACCACTTGGCGTTGACCCGGACACCGCCGACGCGGGTGGTGTCGGCGGTGGTCGCGGCCAGCCGGGCCAGCTGCTTCGAGGCCACCCGGCGCAGCGCGGGCAGCAGCGGGCGGAGCAGGCCGGGCGCCGTCGCGGCGAGCCGGCCGCCCTGCCAGCGCACGGCCGCTTCGCCGGACCGCGCGTACCCGGCCAGCAGGACCGCGGCCGCGGCGGGCGCGTGGGCGGCCAGCCACATGGCGTGCACCGCGCCCTCGCTGTGGCCCAGCACGGCGACCGGGCGTCCGTGCACCGCCGGGTGGGTGCGCAGGGCCTGGAACGCGGCGGCGGCGTCGGCGCGGTTGTCCAGGAAACCGACGGTGTGCCAGTCGCCGGGCGTGGCGCCGACGCCGCGGCGGTCGTAGCGGAACGACGCGATGCCGTGCCGGGCCAGCGTCGTGGCCAGCGGGCGGCCCAGGTCCATCCGGAGCCGGCCGGTGTTCGAGTCGCGATCGAGCTTCCCGGACCCGGGCAGGCACAGCACCGCCGGGTGCGGCCCCGGCCCGGCGGGCAGGGTGAGGGTGCCGGCGAGGAGCACGCCGTCCGCGGCCGGTGCGGCCAGGTCGATTTCCCGCGTCACGGCGGTGCCGGTCATCGTCAACCTCCATCGTTATCAGTTTTGATAAAGGTATCAGCCCGAGTAATGATGTGTCCATGACTTCGCTCGACCTGCTGCTGCACCCGGTCCGGCTCCGGATCCTGCGCACGTTCCTGGACGGCCACCCCGCGACGACGGCGGAGCTGCGCGAGCGCCTGCCGGACATCCCGCCGGCGACGATGTACCGCCACGTCGCGGCCCTGGCGGCGGCGGGCGTGCTCGAGGTGCTCGACGAGAAACGGGTCCGCGGCGCGGTCGAGCGCACCTACCGCGTGTCGTGGCAGCACGCCGAGATCGGCCCCGAGGCCCGCGCCGCGATGACCACCGACGACCACCGGCGCGCGTTCACCGCGTTCGTCGGCGGCCTGCTGGCCGACTTCGACCACTACCTGGCCACCGAGCCCGCCGACCCGTCCGCGGACGGCGTCACCTACCAGCAGGCGGCGCTGTGGCTGACCGACGCCGAAACGGCGGAGCTGCAGGAGGAGCTCCGCGCGGCCGTGACGGCCCGGCTCGGCCGCGAGACCGGGCCGGGCCGCACCCGCCGGATGATCAGCCTGATCGGCATGCCCGCCGAGACGGGACCCGTCGATCGGCCGTGAACCGGCGTGCTGCCTGCGGTGTATAACGCCCTATCCGCCGATGCTTACGCCCGGGGAGCGGCGGACGCGCGGGGCCTGAGTCTCGCCGTGGTCGTCGTCGAGCGGGCTTCTGTGTTCGTCGGCCGGTCAGTGATCCGCCGCGAGAAATGGAACCGGGGGAAGCCCCAGCTCCACTCGGGCAGCCGTCAGGAACGCCTGCTGGGCCTCCCACAACCGTTGGAATCGGTCTTGCGGGATGCTGTCGGCTGCCTGTGTCGCCCGAGCGGCGGCTATGCTGCGCGCGCCCGTCGCCAGTCCATTGAGAGCAGCCAGGGTTTCGGGCCTCTCCGACACCAGCCGGGCCGCCATCAGGGCCGCGTCCATCTTCTCCTTGTAGGGCCTTCCGTTCTCGTCGAAGTACGGCAGCGGCTCGGAAACCTCCGGTCGGACAACGGTGGTGATCTTGGCCTCTGGTTCGAGGGTGAAGGCAAAGTACTGGCGATAGGCGGACAGGAAGTCGTTGTACGCGGCCAAGCGGATATCCCGCCACTGCCGTGCGTGGTCACGGTGCCACAGCCGGTCTTGGTTCCGAACGGACAGCCAGCCGCCCACCAGCACGCCGAGCAGGGTGACCACCGCGGTGATTGCGCTGCTTACCAGACTCACGAGTCCAACCCTCTCCCGACCGCCAAGAGCATCCGGAACCAAGTCTGGGCGCCATCGGCCGCCGCGATCAAGGGTGCTGCGGGAGTGACCTCCCCGGTCGGCCGCACGCTCAGGAGCCGGTGTCGCATCGTTCGCGCCGAGTCGTCACGAGTGCGATCGTGGACCGGGACCGCCGCGGCGCGAAGGACGCCCGGCGGGTGGGACGACTTGACGGCACCGGGCCCGTCGTCGGCACGATGATCGTGTTCCACGAGGCGGACGGAGCAACGCGATGAGATTCCAGGTCCTGGACATCCTGCCCCACCTGACGAATCCGGTGACCGGCCGCCGGATCCGCACCGACGAGCGGTTCGCCCAGGCGCTCACTTCGGCGCGTTACGCGGAGGAGTTCGGGTTCGACGCCGTCGCGCTCGGGGAACGCCACGCCGGGCAGTTCCTGAGCAGCGGCGTCACCGTGCTGCTCGGGGCGATCGCCGCGACGACCAGCCGGGTGCGGATCCAGACCGGTGTCTCGGTCCTGTCGATCCACGACCCGCTGCGGGTGGCCGAGGACTACGCCACGGTCGACCAGCTGTCCCGCGGCCGCCTGGAACTGGTGATCGGCAAAGGCAACGAGCTGCGCCAGCTGCCGATGTTCGGCGTCGAAAACGGTGATCAGTGGGACGCGCTCGCCGAGAAGTACGAACTGCTGCGGCGGCTCTGGCGCGAGGAGGACGTCACCTGGTCGGGCCGGTTCCGCGGCCCGCTGCACGAGGTGACCAGCCTGCCGCGCCCGTTCGCCGGCGCACCGCGCGTCTGGCACGGCTCGGCCACCACGGTGACCTCGGCGGAGCTGGCGGCGAAGTGGGGCGACCCGCTGTTCTCGGCCAACGCCCTCCAGCCGCGGGACAGGTACACCGCCCTGATCGAGCACTACCGCAAGCACTACGCCGAGCACGCCCACGACCCGAAGTTCGCCTTCGTCGCCGCCGGTGCCGGATTCCTGTACCTGGCCGACACGACGCAGGAGGCGCGGGAGGCTTTCGGCCCGACGTACGAAAAGATCGTCGAGTTCTTCAACCAGCCCGGGAACCACACGCCGGGCAACCCGATGGAGTTCCCGACCATCGACGACGCCATCGCGCGCGGGCCGGTCCTGGTCGGCAGCCCGCAGCAGATCGCCGAGAAGATCCTCTGGTGGCACGAAGCCTACGGGCACGACCTGCAGTCCTTCAGCCTGCCCACGATGATCCCGCACGAGCAGCAGCTGGCCATGCTCGAGCGGTTCGCCTCCGAGGTCGTTCCGGTCGTCCGCGCGGCCGCGCCCACGACACTGTGGACGGACGAAGACCCGTACGGAGGACGGCCCGCGGCTCGCGGGCGGACCACCGCCGATGCGGCGGCGAGCATCGAAGGAGCCACGCTGTGACCGGGAAATCCCTGCACTTCAACGCCTTCATCTGGCCGAACGGCTACCACGAGTCCGCGTGGCGGGTCGTCGGCGACGACGTCCGCGGCGTGCTCGGCCTGCCCTACTACGCGGACATCGCGCGGACCGCCGAGCGCGGGCTGATGGACTCGATCTTCCTCGCCGACAACATCGCCATCGCCGAGTACCGCGTCACCTACCTGCCGCAGACGCAGTTCGACCCGATCGCGGTGCTGTCGGCGCTGGCCGCCGTCACCGGGAAGATCGGGCTGATCGGGACGGGGTCGACCACCTACAGCCAGCCGTGGGAGCTGGCCCGGCGGTTCGCCACGCTGGACCACCTCAGCGGCGGCCGCGCCGGCTGGAACATCGTCACCACGATCACCCCGCTGGCCGCGGCCAACTTCGGTGAGAAGGCCCATCCCGACCACGCCGACCGGTACGAACGCGCCCACGAGTTCGTCGACGTCGTCACCCGGGCGTGGGACAGCTGGGAGGGCGACGCGATCGTCGGCGACCGGGAGAAGGGTGTGTGGGCCGACCGCGCGAAGCTGCACGCGCCGCGCTTCCACGGCCGGTTCTACGACGTCGAAGGCGTCCTGCCGTTCCCGCGGTCGCCGCAGGGGTGCCCGGTGCTCGTCCAGGCGGGACAGTCGGCCGCCGGGATCGGGCTCGCCGCCCGGTACGCGGAGCTGGTCTTCTCCGGGCCACCGTCGCTGGCGGCGGCGGTGAAGTTCCGCGCCGAGCTCGACGCCCAGGTCGTCGCGGCGGGCCGGGACCCGGCACGCGTGCGGGTTCTCCCGGCGCTGATGGTGACCCTGGGCGGCACCGAGGCCGAGGCGAAGGCGCGGGCCCAGCGGCTCGAAGAGCTGGCCAGCCCGGAGTTCCGCTGGCAGAACGCGCTGTACACCGCGGGCTTCGACCCGGACGCGTTCGACCCGGACGCCCCGCTGCCGGCCGAGCTCCGGGCCGAAGGCGGGTCGAGCCGCCTGCAGCAGCTGGCCGCGGCGGCGCGGGAGCGTCCCGAAGCCCCGTTGCGCGAGATCGCGGCGCGGATCACCGGGGGAGCGGGCCAGGTCCACTTCGTCGGCACGCCCGAGCAGCTCGCCGAGCACGTGCTCACCTGGCAGGACGCCGGCGCCGTCGACGGGTTCACCATCATGGGCTCGACGCTGCCCTACGAGCTGACCGCGTTCGTCGACCACGTCGTGCCGATCCTGCAGGCCAAGGGCCGGTACCGCACCGACTACGGCGGCTCGACGCTGCGTGAGCACCTCGCCGGGTGATTCCCACGATGTGGTTTCTGTCGGTGGGGCTCGTTAGGGTCCTGCTCGTCCGATCTCGACGACAGGAGTGTGGGACGTGGGCTGGACCCGGAACATCCGAGTGGCCGCGCTGGTGGCGGCGGCCGCACTGGGCCTGACGGCGTGCGGTGGCGGGGAAGAGAAGCCCGCCGCGCCGGGCAAGGGCGGGGCGCCGATCGTCGTCGCGTCCTTCAACTTCACCGACAGCCAGATCCTCGCCGAGATCTACGCGCAGGCGCTGGAGGCCAAGGGCTACCCGGTGACGCGCAAGCTGAACCTCGGGTCGCGGGAGCTGATCTACCCGTCATTGAAGTCCGGTGAGCTGCAGTTCATCCCGGAGTACCAGGGCTCGGCGATCGCCGCCGGGTTCGGCAAGGAACCGGTGAAGGACGCCAAGGGCGAGCACGACCAGCTGGCGAAGCTGCTGGAGCCGAGCGGCGTCTCGCTGCTGAACTACGCGGCGGCCGAGGACAAGAACACCTACATCGTGAAGGCCGACCTCGCGAAGTCGAAGGGCCTCTCGAGCATCAGCGACCTGAAGAAGCTCGACAAGGTGGTCCTGGCGGGCGGCCCGGAGTGCGAGAAGCGCCTGACGTGCTTCAAGGGCTTCACCGACGTGTACAAGCTGACGAACGCGACGTTCCAGACGGTCCAGGAGCTCGGCCCCCGCGCCCAGCAACTCGACTCAGGCGCGGTGACGGTCATCCCGGTCGATTCGGTGAGCCCCCTGGCGGGCGACGCGAAGTACGTGGCCCTCAAGGACGACCTGGCCATGGTGCCCACCGAGAACGTGGTGCCGGCGGTGAACAAGAAGGTCTTGGAGCAGCGCGGAGCGGACTTCACGGCCGCGGTCGACGCGGTGAGCGCGAAGCTGACGACGGAGGGAATGCGGGAGCTGAACAAGCGCGTGGACACCGACGGGGAGAAGGCCGCGGACGTGGCGAAGGACTGGCTGTCCCAGCAAGGCCTCGGCTGATGTGGGTGCCGGTTTCCCCCGTGGGCGCGTCATGGAAGTCCGGCGGATGCGGAGCGCCACCGTCGGCACAGGCCTTGACGTGACTCTGGGGCGGTGAAATACGAAAGCCGCTTGAGCCGGGCTCCCGCCCAAGCCAAGCGGCTTGCGTGTCCGTCGGGCTGACAGGATTTGAACCTGCGACCCCTTGACCCCCAGGCACCTGGCAACCTCAAAAAGCCTGGTCAGAGGCTTGGCTGAGTGACTCGCGAATGTCTGCTGACGTCCGCGAACGTCCAGGTGTGTGCGGCGCGGTTGTCGCTCAGTTCGTCACTCAGCCACCCGAGTCGGAGTCTTCGGATTCACGGCTTACGGGCCCAGGCCGGACGGGTGTTGAACGGATCTTGAATTGGACTTCTGGCCTGTATAGGGCCCCTTGAGGTCTCGACTTGGGGTGTATCGAGGGTGGGAGGCTTCAAGCCGCTGAGCTCAACCCGACCCTGCGACACCCCACAGCACCCCGACGGGGGAGCTTATGGCCGGCGCAGTCACCTTCCAGGTGGCCCGGAGGCTTATCTTCAGCTTCATCTTGATCACCTTGTCTTTCATGGCCTTGAGCAGCGGAATTAGGCTGATCAGCGCTATGGTGCAGACAAGCGAGCAGGACGCAGCTTGCAACGACAGCATCCAGTCGGGGGCCGAGTTCAGCTCAGCGACCGCCTATAGCATACCGCCGACCCCACGGCTACAGGCGTCTGCCTCCGGAGGGTTAGACACGCCGGATCGGTTACACGTAGCGTGACCTGCGCGAACGTGTCGTGTGGCAAGCTGGGAACGTGCCCGTTGGACACGTATTGGGCGTAGCACTCCAGGCGGAAGCACCCTCGACGAACTAGCATCCGGGGATGGAGCCGATCTATGACTGCCGCGGACGCGTCTGCGCCTGGTTTGACACCGACACCATCCGCGACCTGAGAGGACAGGTGAGTGCCTGGCTCCGGTCTGAAGACGTCGTCGATATCAGAGGGCGACACATTGGGTGGTACAGAGATCGCTTCTTCAGAGACCACGGCGGGGATGTGGTCGCGTGGACATACGGAGCCCAGGGCGGCCCGGTGAAGCCTGTCCGCGAGGTCACACCTGTGCGACCGGTACGCGGAGTGAAGCCGGTGAGACCGGTCATGCCGATCTCTCCTGTCAGGCCAATCGACTCGCGGTCCTGGTCCATCGAGCCGTGGGACTCGTTCATAGGATAGAGACGCCGACTGGAGCCCAGTTTCGGTACTTGTGGACACGTCGACTGTCCACTACCTAGTGGAGTTGCCCCGGTGAGGCGGACACGGGGTTTTAGGCAGCTGAGGTTTGAGCGTAGTGGTTGGTTCGGGTTTCGGTTGGGGTGTGGTGGCCGA
>NZ_JBSGBQ010000063.1:0-19779 GCF_053601335.1 Amycolatopsis sp. NPDC004747
CGTCAGCGAGCGACCAACCCCATTTTCAACCCCGAACGAGCGCCCCGCCAGGGGCACACCCAGCTGATCACGCGTGATGCCCTTCTGATCACGGGTCAGGCGGGGCAGAGGGTGCCGTCGGCGGGGATTTTCCCGTCGATCAGGAAGGCGCGGGCCGCCTCGGTGACGCAGGGGGAGACGCCGAGGGCGCCGTGGCCCGCGCCCTGCCAGGTGATGGTCACCGCGGACGGCATCTGGTCGGCCGCGCGGGTGCTGCCGACCTGGGGCGTGACCGGGTCGGTCGCGGTGGCCGCGACCAGGATCGGCGGGACGCCCGGCGTGCCCGGCGCCGGCAGCGGCTCGGTGCGCACCGGCCACGGGCCGCACCACGCCAGCTGCTGGGCGACGACCGCGCCGAACTGCGGGTACTTGCCGCGCATCCCGGCCACGACCTGGTCGAGCTGGTCGGCCGAGAGCCGGGTCTGGCTGTCGTTGCAGCGGGTCGCGATCGTGGCGTCGATCCGCGACGGCTGGGCGCGGGTGTCGCGCAGCACCGGCGCGGCGAACGCGGCCAGCGGCCCGATGTCCCCGGCGCGCGCCGCGGTGATCGCGCCGTCCAGCTCCGGCCACCGCGAACGCTGCGTAAGTCCCGTGTAGACGGCGAACGTCGCGATGCCCGGGCCGAACGGGACGCCGTCGGCGGTCGTCGCCGGGGTGCGCCGCAGCTGGTCGGTGAGCGCGCCCAGCGCGGCCTTGGGATCGCCCAGGGCGCAGTGCCGCGACGCGCAGTCCGCCGCGAAGGCGTCCCAGGTGGACTGGGCGCCGGCGGCGACCGCGTCGAGGACCGCGGCCGTGTCGGCGCCCGGGTCGGGCACGCCGTCGAGGACCACGCGCCCGACCTGGGCGGGGAAGCGCACCGCGTACTCGGCCAGCACCTTCGAGCCGTCGCCGTGGCCCAGGGCGTTGAGCCGGTCGGCACCCAGCTGCTTGCGCAGCTCGTCGAGGTCGCCCGCGCCGCGCCAGCTGTCCAGCGCCGTCTGGGTGTCGTCCAGCTCGATGGCGCACTGCTGGCCGGCCTTGCGGGCCGCGTCGAGCACCTCGCCGAGGCCGCCCTGCGCCGGGTCGGCGTCGACGAGGTCGTGCCGGATGTCGGCGGGGACGCACTGGGCGGCGCCGGACAGCCCGGTGCCGCGCCGGTCCAGCCCGATCAGCGAGAACTTCTCCAGGAACGCGGGCGGCAGCGTCGCGGCCAGCCGCGCGGCGTACACGGTGCCCGGATCGCCGTCGACGTCGTTGACCACGACCAGCGGCACCGGCCCGCTGCCGACCTTCAGCGCCAGCAGCCGCACCACCGAGCGCCGCGGCTCGCCCGGCGCGTCGAGCGGCGCGGTGACCCGGGCGCAGGTGAAGTGCAGGCCGTCCGGGACGCCGGGGGTGCCGACGCGCTGGCGGGTGTCGTCGTCGCAGTCGGCCCACTTCAGCGTCGGCGACTGCGGCTCGCCCAGCGGCGGCAGGGGGACCCCGGGTGTCCGGGACGGCGTGGCGCCGGTCGTCCTGCCGTCGTTCTCGACCAGCGCCGGGCGGACCGACGGACCCGCGGCGCACCCCGCGGCGGCGGTCACGGCGAGCAGCCCGGCCAGGAGGCGGGTACGGCGGCGGCGCACGGGCGGGGTCCTCACGTCGGTCGTCGATCGAGGGCAGCGTCGATCAAGGGCAGGTGCGAGCTTCGCACGGCCGGTGTGGGACGCGGGTTAGCGGGTCCGCACCACCTGGCCGCGGAAGACGGCGTCGAGGTCGTAGCGGGCCGGCTCGTCGAGCTGGCCGTAGTCGCACGACGCGGGTTCGCGGTCCGGCCGCCACCGCACGAACCGCGCGTTGTGCCGGAACCGCGACGGCATCCCGCCTTCGGTGTTCTCGTAGGCGACCTCGACGACGCGCTCGGGCCGCAGCGGCACCCATTCGTGCTCGGTGGCGCGCCAGCGGGTGATCCCGCCCGGGATGCGCTGCGCCTCGCCGGTGGCCCGGCCGCCCCAGGGGTGGTCTTCGCCGTCGGTGATCAGGGGCGCCAGCTCCTCGGCGAGCTCACGGCGGCGCTCCTTGGGGAACGACCCGATGGTGCCGACGTGGTGCAGCACGCCCTTTTCGTCGTGCAGGCCGAGCAGGAAGGAGCCGACGAGTTCGCCGGCCGCGCCGTCGACGTGCCAGCGCAGCCCGGCGAGCACGCAGTCGGCGGTGCGCACGTGCTTGTACTTGACCATGACGCGCTTGCCGGGGGTGTACGGCTCGTCGAGGGGCTTGCCGATGACGCCGTCGAGCCCGGCGCCTTCGAACAGCTCGAACCAGTGCCGCGCGGTGTCCGGATCGGTGGTGGCGGGGGTGCGCGGGAACCGGTCGCCGGCCAGTTCGACCAGGCGCTCCCGGCGGACGGACGTCGGCTCGTCGAGGAGGGTTTCGCTGCCGAGGGCCAGCACGTCGAAGGCGACGAACTCGGCGGGCTGTTCGGCCGCCAGCAGCGTGATCCGGCTTTCGGCGGGGTGGATGCGCTCGGTGAGGGCGTCGAAGTCGAGTTTGCCCTCCCGCGCGACGACGAGCTCACCGTCGAGCACCACCCGCGGCGGCAGGGTGTCCAGCAGCCGCGCGACGGCCTCGGGGAAGTACCGGTTCAGCGGTTTTTCCGCGCGGGACTGCAGGTACAGCTCGTCGCCGTCGCGGAAGACGATGCAGCGGAAGCCGTCCCACTTGGGTTCGAACAGCAGGCCCCCGGAGTCCGGGATGGCCTTGGCGGGCTTGGCGAGCATCGGCTTCAGCGGCGGCTGCAGCGGTAGGGGCATGCCCCGCATTCTGCGGAAAAGCCCGGCTCAGCGCACGCGTTTCGCCGGGCTCGTGTCGAGTTCCAGGCGGACGGCGGTGGGCAGCGACTCCAGGCCGAGCGATTCGCGCGCCCTGGTCAGCACCCGGGTGTCCAGCTCCGCCCAGACCGCCTTGAGGTCCGTGCCTTCGCGGAGCCACAGGGTGATGCGCAACGCCGGAGAAGTCCGCGAACCGACCGCGCGGACCCGGGCCCGGCTGACGCCGCCGAGCTGCTCCGCGTCCGCCTGGACCGCGTCGGCGATCGCGGCCGCGGTGACCACCAGCTCCGCGCCCTCCGTGCGGTCGAGGTCCAGGTCCGGCCGCGGTTCCGGGCGCAGCGAGCGCAGGGCCCACCGCAGCCCGAACACGAACAGCAGCACGCCGAGCACGATCGCGGCGACGCGCGCCGGGGTCGCGTGGGTGCCGAGCCAGTCCACGGCGATCGGGTCCAGCAGCGGGCGGCGGCCGCGGAACTCGCCGAGCCCGCCGAAGCCGACCACCAGTGCCACGGCCCCGCCCGAGAACGCGAGCAGGCCGGCCAGGAACGTCAGGGCGCGTTCGCCGGTGTAGGACCGGGAAAGTGCCTTCGCGGCGATCGTCTTGCTCATCGGCGGTCCTTCGGCGAGTCGACGACGACCGTCACCTTCGGCCGCCGCACCAGGGGGAGCTCGTCCAGCAGCGCCGACACCGTGGCGAGCAGGCGCGGCCGCAGCTCGCCTTCGGTCTCGAGGGTGCTCTTCGCGCGGACGCGGACGCGGCGGGCGCTCGCGGTGACCGACGCGCCGGCGACGTTGTCCTGCGCGCGCACGGTCAACCCGACCAGCCGGGCCAGCGAGCGCGGTGACGTCGAGACGCTCACGTCGACGGCCGGGTCGGTCAGCCGGATCGCGCGGCTGCCGGCGGCGAGGGCGCACACCAGCAGGACCAGGCCCGCGGCGGCCAGCACGCCGGCGCCGACGCGCACCGCATAGGCGTCCCAGCCCAGCGACGCCAGGCCGGCCTGCCAGCGCGGCCACGGCACCAGCAGCGGTGCCGAGCCCGGGTGCCACCAGTGCCAGCCGACTTCCAGGGCCAGCAGCGCACCGGCCGCCGCGAAGGCCAGGCCCAGCAGGGTGGCGATGATGCGGACGAAGGGGCGCACGGCTACCGCACCCTCGGCGCGCTGTCCGGCAGCAGCGCGGACACCGTCACGGCCATGCTCCGCACGCGGTAGCCGGTGATCAGCTCGACCTCTTCGGTGACCTTCTCGCGCACGTCGCCGACGACCGCGCGGATCGCCGCCGGGTAGCGCAGGGCCAGGTCGAGCGCGAGGTCGACGTCGTTGTCGTGGCCGCCGACCTTGGCCTTCGGGCCCTTCTTGCCGTCGCGAGCGGTGCCGGTGACCTGACCGGCGGCGTGCTGGGCGACCTTGCGGACCACCGCGTGCCCGATGGTCAGGGTGCCGCGCTCGGCCGGTTCGGCGAGCTCGCGCGGCACGTCGAGCGCGGGGCTCACTTGTCGCGGCCCTTGCCGAACAGCTCGCCGAGGTCGAGTTCGCCGTCGAGGACCCGGCCGGCGACGAGGCCGATGATCCCGACGGCCAGTGTCACCAGGAACGCGGTGAACCCCTGGGTTGCGGCGAGGCCGAGGATCAGCCCGGCCAGTAACCCGGTCTGCGTTGCGTTCACATGTCCTCCTTGGACTGGGCGGAAACTCACCGCACGCGGGACGGGCGGCGGCGGAAGCGGGTGAGCAGCGCCGCGATTCCCCGGCGGCGGCGCACGAAGGTGACCGGGGCGTCGAAGCGGGCGTCCGGCGCGGACTCGCGGAAGCGGGCGAGCCCGGCCGCGAACTCGGCCGGGTCGCCGCCGACGTCCGGGTGGTGCGCGCGCACGAACGCCCGGAAGGCCGCACGGCCCTCCGGGTCTCCGGGTGCGCGCGCGGTCATTCCACCCGCGTGGATTCGGGTTCTTCCTCGCCCGGCAGGAAGATGTCGTTGACCGCGATGTTGACCTCGATCACCTCGAGGCCGGTGATCTGCTCGACCGCGGTGATCACGTTGCGCCGCACCGCGCGGGCGACGTCGGTGATGCGGGCGCCGTACTCGACGACGACGTCGAGGTCGATCGCGGTCTGCTTCTCGCCGACCTCCACCGACACGCCGGTGGTGGTGACCGTGCCGGAGCCGGGGATCCGCTCGCGCAGCGCGCCGATCGCGCGGGACACCCCGCCACCGCCCAGCGTGTGCACGCCGGCGATTTCGCGGGCGGCCAGGCCGGCCACCTTCTGCACGACCAGCGACGAGATGGTGGTGCGGCCGGCGGCGCCCTCTTCGTTGAGGGGCGTGACCGTGCCGGGGCTTTCGGTCCGTTCCGGGTGCATGCCTTCGGGCTCCTCTCGGCGGGTTCTCGCCCTTACGATGCCCGGACGCGCGTAACCCTCACGCAAGGTCCCCCGATCGGGTTAATCCCGCCCCGGGTGGACGTCCACGACGTGCACGTTCACCACCGAGGCGACCCCCAGCTGCCGGGACAGCTCCGCGGTGACCTCCCGCCGGAGCGCTTCGGCGGCCACGTCGGCGATGATGCCGAACCGGACCGACACGAGCACCTGCACGACGTCGTCCTCGACGGCGACGGCCGAGATCCGCACCCCGAACGGGGCCCGGTCCGCGGCGATCGTCCGGGCCAGAAGGCCGACGACGCCTTCGGTGACGCTCAGCCGGCCCGCATTGCCGGGCACCTCCACCGCCGTCCGGCGGCCTCGCGCGACGGCCCGCAGCACCCGCTCGACCAGCCCGGGCGGGGTCGGCACCCGGCGCCGGGCCGCGGCGCGCACGGCGTCCCAGCGGGGATCCCGCTCGGGATCGTCAGTCTCGGCCATCACCGCTCCCTCAACTCGGCGAGCAGCGCCACCCTGGCCCGGTGCAGCCGGGAACGCAAGGCGCCGACGTTCACGTCGAGCACTTCGGCGACCTCTTCGTAGCTCAGCCCCTCCAGCTCGCGCAGCACGAGCGGGACGCGCTGGGACACCTGGAGCCTGCCGACCGCCCGCAGCACGGCGTCGACCTCTTCGGCCCGCACGACCCGGCCTTCCGGGCCGGGCACGGCCGCGGCGAGCAACGCGCTGTCCACAGTGGACTGCGGGTCGGGGTCGTCGAGGGAGACCGTCGGACGGCGGCGGCGCAGCACGGCGAGCGCGCTGTTGGTGACCACCCGGTAGAGCCACGTCGACACGGCCGACTCCTGCCGGAACCCGGCCAGCGACCGCCACGCGGCCAGCCACGCCTCCTGCACGACGTCCTCGGCCTCGGCGGCGCTGCCGGTGATCCGCAGCGCGACCCGGTACATCCGGGGCGTGTGCTCCCGCACCAGCGCGCCGAACGCGGTGTGGTCGCCGCCCGCGGCCCGGGCGAGGAGCTCGGTGTCGTCGCTCACCCGGCGTCCCGGCGGTAGCGCAGGAGCGTGAAGCCGTCCTCGACCAGGACCGACGCGAGGGCGAGCCGGCGCGGCACGGCCGGCGCGGCGCCCGCGGCGATCCGGCCCGCGGTCCCGGCCACCAGCAGCGGCGCGACGGTCAGGCACAGCTGGTCGACGAGGTCGTCGGCGACGAGCCGGGCGAACAGGCCAGGGCCGCCTTCGCAGTCGACGCGGCGCAGGCCGCGGGCGGCGAGCCGCTCGAGCGCGAGGGGCAGGTCGACGTCGTGGGCCCCCGCGCGCAGGACTTCGGCGCCGGCGGCTTCGAGGGCGCGCGTGTCGGCGGTGTCCGTGGTGACCACGATCGGGGGCACGACGGTCTCGGTGAACAGCCGGGAAGCGGGGTCCAGGTCCGCCGTGCGCGTGACGACGGCGATCGGCGGGACACCGTCGAAGCCCAGACGCCGTCGGCGCTCCAGGCGTTTCGGACCCGCGACGACGCCGCGGTAGTCCTCGGCGCGGGCGGTCCCGGCGCCGACGAGGACCACGTCGGCGAGGTCGCGGCCGAGCAGGAAGACCTTGCGGTCGGCGGCGTGCGAGAGCCCCGCCGAGGTGGTGTCGATCTCGACGGCGCCGTCCGCGGACGCGACGAAGTTCACCTGCACCCAGGGTTGGGAAAGGCCGACCGGGTAGGCGTAGATCTCTTCGAGGTCCGAACCGCTCAGTTCGCCCGTCCGATCGGGCCACACACGCTGCACCCGATCATCCCAGCATGAGCGTGAATCACGTCTCTACCGGGGGATATGCCCGCTCACCGGTATCCGGGGCGTGGCTAGGCTCTGCGACCATGCCCGCGCACCTGGTCGATCGCCGTCCCGAGCTGTCCGCCGACGAGCTGATCGGCGCGCTGGTGCCGCCGCCGCGCTTCGACGCCGTCCGGTTCGGCACCTACCTCCCCAACCCGGACGAGCCCAGCCAGGCCGCCGCGGTCGAGGCGTGCTCCGCGTTCGCGGCCAAGGTGGGCGCGCGCAAGGAGAAGAAGCGCTTCAGGCTGTTCGGCGGGGCGCCGGAGCCGTCCGGGCCGATGGGGCTCTACCTCGACGGCGGCTTCGGCGTCGGCAAGACCCACCTGCTCGCCTCGACCTGGCACGCGGTGCCGTCGCCCAAGGCGTACGGCACCTTCGTCGAGCTGACCCACCTGGTCGGCGCGCTGGGCTTCGCCGAGGCCGTCCGGCGGCTGTCGGAGCACCGGATCCTGGCCATCGACGAGTTCGAGCTGGACGACCCGGGCGACACCACGCTCGTGACGCGGCTGCTGCAGGAGCTGATGAACGCCGGGGTGTTCGTCGCGGCGACGTCGAACACGCTGCCGGAGAAGCTGGGCGAGGGCCGGTTCGCGGCCGAGGACTTCCTGCGCGAGATCCAGACGCTGTCGGCGCGGTTCGGCGTGGTCCGCGTCGACGGCCCGGACTACCGCCACCGCGGCCTGCCGGACGCACCGCCCCCGGTTTCGCCGGCGGAGCTGGAGTCCTCGGCCGCGGCCCACGAAGGGTCCACTGTGGACGACTTCGACGCGCTGTGCGCGCACCTCGCCGAGCTGCACCCCTCGCGCTACGGACGGCTGCTGGACGGCGTCGCCCGCGTGCACCTGCGCGGCATCCACCCGGCGCCGGACCAGAACGTGGCGCTGCGGCTGGTCGCCTTCGCCGACCGGCTCTACGACCGGGCCATCCCGCTGGTCGTGTCGGGCGAGCCGCTGCCGTCGCTGTTCACCGAGGAGATGGTCAACGGTGGCTACCGCAAGAAGTACCTGCGTGCGGTCAGCCGGTTGACGGCGCTGGCTCGTGACGCCGGGCCGGCCAGCTGACCAGCACGACCGAGACGGCGAAGAGCGTCCCGCCGACGACGTCGGTCAGGTAGTGGTAGCCCATGCCGACCAGGCCCGCGGCCGCGGCGAGCACGGTCACCGCGGACAGCACTCCGACGACGACCCGGCGCGTGACGAGGACGAGCACGGTCAGCACCGCCACCAGGCTCACCGTGTGGCCGCTCGGGTAGACCAGGGTGTCGTTCTTCCACCGGTCGTACAGCGGTTTGAGCACCCAGCTCGTCAGCAGGATCGCCAGCACCGGGACGGCGAGCGCGAGCGCGGCCTCCAGCCGCCGCCCGGCGCGCAGGCACAGCACGACCGCGAGCAGGCCCAGCGTGAGCACGACGTACGGCTCGGTCGGGAAGACCAGCGCCCGCACCACGCCGGGGCTCAGGTGCGCGACGGCCCGGGCGGCGACGTCGTCGACCGCGCCGGGCGTGCGCCCGCCGGCGAACGGCAGGCCCAGCAGCAGCGCGAACAGGGCGCAGACGGCGGCGGTCGTCCTCACCCGCGCGAGGGTAGCCGGGCCCCCGGGACGACGCAGGCACCGCGGGTGCGTCACGATGCGGGGGAGCGACTTGGGAGGAGCGGATGCGGGTCACTGTCGCCGGGGCCGGGATGGTCGGGCTGAGCAGCGCGTACCGGCTGGCGGAAGCCGGACACGAGGTCACGGTCGTGGCGGCGGGCCCGCCGGTCGGGTCGACGTCGGCGGTGGCGGGCGGGGTGGTGTACCCACCGGGGAGCTCACCGGACGAGCGGCTCCCGCGCTGGACCGCGGCGAGCCTCGCGGTGTTCCGGGGGCACGGCGCGCCGGGCGTGCGCTTCCGCCGCGGCCGGATCCTGCTGGCGCCCGGATCGCCGGACCCGCGGTGGCTCCCGGCGGTCGGTGACCCGGTCCGCGAGGGCGACCGCGTGGAGTTCACCACCGCGGTGGTCGACACGCCGGTGTACCTGACCTGGCTGCTCGCCGGGGTCCGCGCGCTGGGCGTGCGGGTCGAATACCGGACGCTGACGTCGCTGTCCGGCTTGGCCGCGGACGTCGTGGTGAACGCGGCCGGTCTCGGCGCGGGCCCGCTGGCGGGCGACGCCTCGATGGTCCCGGTCGGCGGCCAGGTCGTGCACGTGCCCGACCCGGGCCTGGCCGAGTTCGTCGTCGACGAGACGGGCCCGGGCGTGACGTACGTGATCCCGCACGGCGACCACGTGGTGTGCGGCGGAACGGAGGAGCCGGGCCGCGGCGACACCGACCCGAACCCGGCCGTCACGGCGGACATCCTGCGCCGGTGCCGGGAGCTGGAGCCGCGCCTGGCGGGCGCCGAGGTGCTGCGGTCGCTGGTGGGGCTGCGTCCGGCGCGGCGCGAGGTCCGGCTGGAGCGGGTGGGCGACGTCGTGCACTGCTACGGGCACGGCGGAGCGGGCATCAGCCTGGCCTGGGGCTGCGCGGCGGACGTCGCCGAGCTGGTCACAGGCTGATGAGTTCGGTGATTCCCCGCTGCTTCAGGTAGTTCGCGTCCGACGCGCGGCTCTGCAGCACGAACGCGACCGGCTTCCCCTCGGAAGCCAGCTTGAAGAACCGGTCGTTGCCCCAGGTCGGGAAGAGGTCCGGGAGCACGATCGCCGTCGTGCGCGGGGCCGGCCGCGGTGGGGTGCGGTCGAATTCCGCCACCAGGGCCCGCAACGCCTGGCCGGCCGGCTTCAGGCGCCGGTCGTTCGTGTACAGCCCCAGGTCGTACTCCAGGGGGTTCAGGTTCGGGACCAGCGCCGGGTTCACGTCGTGGGAGCACCACCACGTGAAGCCCAGGGTGTGGGCGGCCGACGCGGCGTTCCGGATCGACCGGGACAGCCACTCGCCGTACTGGGGGCGGGTCGCATCGCTGAAGTGGATCGACGGCGCCGCGCCGTCCTCCTGGATCCAGACGCGGCGCGCCGGGTCGGTCGCGTACGCCTGGGCCACCTGGATCAGCCGTTCCGCGTTGTGCGTGGCCACCGCGCCGAGCGGATCCGTCACGAGCGTGCCGGAGAACGACGTCCACGGGTGGATCGCCACGACGTTGCCCGCGTCCGCGAGCCCGCGGCGGGTGAAGTACGTGCCGTTGTCCCACGGCGCCCGGTCGCAGCCGACCGTGTGCGCCTTGCCGGGCGCCACCTCCTCGGCGGTGGCGCACAGCGTGCGGGCCCACGCGTCGGCCTGGGCCTGGGTGACGAACAGGCCGGCGAAGTCGTCCCAGTAGTAGTACGGCTCGTTCGACAGGTCGAAGCCGAGGAAGCGCGGGTGCCGCCCGATCCGCTCGGCGAGGGCCCGCAGCAGCGTCCGCTGGGCGTCGAGGGCCGCCGGGTCGGTGAACCAGTTGACCGGCTTCGGTTTCGCCTGCAGCCAGTTCGGCGTCCAGTAGCGGGCCGAGATGTGGCCGTTGAACACCGTGACCTCGACGTCCAGCCCGGCCGCGCCGGCGAGGTCGAGGAACCGGTGCAGCCGGTCGAGCTTCTCGCCGCTCACCAGCGTGGGTTCCGGCTGGAAGGCCGACCACAGCAGCATGAGCCGGAGGTGGTCGAGCCCGAGCGCGGCGATGTCGTCGAGGTCGCGGCGCAGGTCGTCCTCGCGCCAGTCCTCCCACATGTGGAACCAGCGCGTCGACGGCGTGTAGTTGACGCCGAGGCGGAACGCCCGCCGCGGGGGCGCCGCCGGCGCGGGTGCCGCCGGCGCGGGTGCCGCCGTGGCGGCCAGTGCCGTCGCCACCGCGCCCGTGAGCACCGACCGCCGCTTGAGATCCGCCACGCCGCCTCCCTCGCCCGCTGCTCGATCACGAACGTCTAGCACCGCGGGCGCGGGTTTTCCAGCGTGGCCGGGGGATCCGTCCGTCAGTTACGGGAAAAGGCGGCATGATCGGCTTCCGTTCGGTCGGCATACCGCACCGCGTACGCGCCCATCGCCTCGTCGAGCTCCGAGTCGTCGGCGAAGTAGCCCGCCAGCAGCTTCGGGTGCAGCGACCTCGTGTGGGCGCGGGCGAGCAGCGCCCCGGCCAGCCTGCCGTAGTCGTCGAGGTGGTCCTTCTCCAGTTCCGACGGGTCGATGTCGCCCTTGAGGTTGCGGAACTGCCGGACGATGTACGGGACGCCGTCGATCGTGGTCCAGCCGAGCAGGATGTCCGTCTCGGCCTGCACCAGCCGGGCGCCGTCGACGATCCGCTGCCCCTCGTGCGCGGCCGGCGGCAGGTCGAGGTAGGGCGCCAGTGCCGGGCGCTGGGCCTGCTTCACCTGCAGGACCAGGTCTTCGTCGTCGTTGCCGTGCAGCAGGGCGACGTAGCTGCGCAGGCCGACGCTGCCCGTGCCGACCACCCGGAAGGCGACGTCGGCGAGCCGGTACCGCGCGATCAGCGTGCGCCGCGACTCGCGCAGGGTGTCCACATAGGACACCAGGCCGGCGGCGACGGCTTCGGCGGTTTCCGGGTCGACGTCCGTCAGCACCGGCGGGTCGGCGACGAACCGGTGGCGGGCCAGGCCGGTCTCGTGGTCGTCGACGCGCTCGGTCCACTTCGCGGAGACCTTGGCGCTGTCGTTCTTGCGGGCCTTCTCGGCCGCGTCGGCGAAGTCGTCGATCAGCTCGTCGGCGCGGGCCTTCGACAGCACCGACGAGTCCGGCAGCGCGTTCCAGCTGCGCAGGAACGGCAGCTCGGCCAGCGCGCGGATGGTCCGCCGGTAGGACTTCACGGCGTCTTCGGCGGCCTCGCGGCAGCCGGATTCGCCGATGCCGCCTTCCCGGCCGGCGAGCACGAGGCTGGCGGCGAGCCGCTTGAGGTCCCACTCCCACGGGCCCGGCACGGTCTCGTCGAAGTCGTTGATGTCCATCACGATCTTGCCTTCGGGCGTGCCGTAGAGCCCGAAGTTCGCGGCGTGCGCGTCGCCGCAGAGCTGCGCGGTGAGGCCCGAGTGCGGCGTCCCGGCGAGGTCGGCGCCCATCAGGCCGGCCGCACCGCGGAAGAAGGTGAACGGCGAGGCCAGCATCCGTTCCCGCCGCAGTTCGGTCAGCTCCGGCAGCCGTCCGGCGTTGGTGGCTTCGAAGTACTGGCGCGGTGTCGGCCGGTCTTTCGCGGCGGCCGCATGGTCGTGTGCCGCGGCCGGGGTCTTTTCCCGGAGGCGCTTGCCCTGTTCGTACAGCTCGGCCGGCGTCACGCCGGCGGTGCCGACCAGCGGCCGTTCTGCCCATTCCCCTGATCCCATACCGGGCACAACGTCCGAAGCGGACGTTGTGCTCCCGGACGCCGCCGGGGCGGGAGGCTCACCCGGCGGCGTCCGGGTGGTCTCAGTGCCGGACGACCTCGGCGATCGCGTCGATGCCGCGGTCCAGCTCCTCGCGGGTGATCACCAGCGGCGGCGCGACCCGCAGCGTGTGCTCGTGGGTCTCCTTGCACAGCACGCCCCGCGCCATCAGGGCCTCCGACGCCGCCCGGCCCGACGGGCCGCCCGGGGCGAGGTCGATGCCGGCCCAGAGCCCGCGGCCGCGGACCTCCGACAGGCCTTGGCCGACCAGGGCGTTCAGCCGGGCGTGCAGGTGGGCGCCCAGCTCCGTGGCCCGCCGCTGGAACTCGCCCGTCGAAAGCAGGCGGACCACCGCGCGGCCGACTGCGCAGGCCAGCGGGTTGCCGCCGAAGGTGGAGCCGTGCTCGCCCGGCTTCAGCACGCCCAGCACGTCACGGCGGCCGGCCACCGCGGACACCGGCAGGATGCCGCCGCCGAGGGCCTTGCCCAGCGTGTACACGTCCGCGCGGACGCCCTCGTGGTCCAGGGCCAGCACGGTGCCGGTGCGGGCCAGCCCGGACTGGATCTCGTCGGCGATCAGCAGCACGCCGTGGTCGTCGCACGCCTGCCGGACCTCGGCGAAGTAGCCCTCCGGCGGCACGATGACGCCCGCCTCGCCCTGCACCGGTTCCAGCAGCACCGCGGCGGTGCGCGGGGTGATCGCGTCGCGCAGCGCGGCCGCGTCGCCGTACTTCACCGTGACGAAGCCCGGCGTGAACGGGCCGAAGTCGGCGCGGGCGGTCTCGTCGGTCGAGAACGACACGATCGTGGTGGTCCGGCCGTGGAAGTTCGAGCCGGCGACGATGATCTCGGCGGTGCCGTCCGGCACGCCCTTGACCCGGTGTGCCCACTTGCGGGCGATCTTGACCGCGGACTCGACGGCCTCGGCGCCGGAGTTCATCGGCAGCACCAGGTCGGTGCCGGTCAGCTCGGCCAGCTCGCGGCAGAACAGCCCCAGCTGGTCGTGGTGGAACGCCCGCGACGTCAGCGTGACGCGCCCGAGCTGCTCGACGGCGGCGGCGACCAGGTCCGGGTGGCGGTGGCCGAAGTTCAGCGCCGAATACCCGGAGAGGAAGTCGAGGTAGGACCTGCCCTCGACGTCGGTCACCGAGGCGCCGGCGGCTTCGGCGATCACGACGGGCAGCGGGTGGTAGTTGTGCGTGCTCCACCGCTCGTCGAGCTCGATGAAGCTCGCGGCGGTGGGGGCGGCGGTCTCCCGGCCGGCGAACGTCGTCATGCGTTCAGGTTAGAGGCAGAACACGCAGACTTCAGCCGGGAATCATTGCTTTCACCCGTTGTTCGTTGCGCAATATTGGGTTCACACCCCCGAAACAGTGCGTGCCGGTTGACGGCCGCTTTGGTAAGCCGTAACTTACCGTTCGTGGCGACTTACGGAAGCGACCAGCTGGCCGCCCTCGCCGACCCGTCGCGCCGCGCGATCTTCGAAGCGCTGCGGGCCGGGCCGCGCGCGGTCGGCGAGCTGGCCGCGGACCTCCCGATCAGCCGCCCGGCCGTGTCGCAGCACCTCAAGGTGCTCAAGGCGGCCGGACTGGTCACCGACCGGGCCGTCGGCACCAAGCGGCTCTACCGGCTCGAACCGGCCGGGATCGCCGCCCTGCGCGCCTGGCTCGACGGGATGTGGTCGGACGCGCTGAAGGCCTTCGCCGAACTGGCGGAATCCACCGAAGAGGAGCAGTCATGACCGGCCTGGAACCCCTCCGCAAGAGCGTCACCGTCGCCTGCTCGCGGGAGCACGCGTTCAAGACCTACACCGAGGCCTTCGACAGCTGGTGGCCGCGGCAGCACCACATCGGCGCGGCCGACCTCGCCGAAGCCGTCCTTGAGCCGAAGCCGGGCGGCCGCTGGTACGAGCGCACGGTCGACGGCGCCGAGTGCCAGTGGGGCGAAGTGCTGGTCTGGGAGCCGCCCACTCGGGTGGTGCTGTCCTGGCGCATCGACGGCGACTGGAAGATCAACCCGGACCCGGCTTCCGCCAGCGAGATCGAGGTCCGGTTCATCGAGGAGGGGCCGAGATCGACCCGCGTCGAGCTGGAGCACCGGAACTTCGAGCGGCACGGCGAAACCGGCCCGAAGGTGCGCGAAGGCGTCTCCGGCGAAGGCGGCCACGGCGCCCTGCTGAAGCTCTTCGCCGAGAAAGCCGCCGCGTGAGCGGGTAGCTTCGCCGGATGGCCAAGAAGGACGACGGAAGCCGGGTCCGGGACGCGCTGCGCATCGGCGGCGAACTGCCGGACCCGGGCTCGACCCCGGTCGGGCCCGGCAAGAAGACCAAGGCCCTCGAACGGCTCGGCAGCGCGGGCGAGCGGCTGTCCGCGCTGCAGGAGGCGCTCTACGCCGAGGGTGTCGGCGGGAGCGCCCGCCGGGTGCTGCTCGTGCTGCAGGGTATGGACACCTCCGGCAAGGGCGGCACGGTGTCGCACGTGCTCGGCCTGGTCAACCCGATGGGTGTCCGGTACGCGGCGTTCAAGAAGCCCACCGCGGCCGAACGGCGGCACCACTACCTGTGGCGGATCCGCAAGCAGCTGCCCGCGGCAGGCCAGATCGGCGTCTTCGACCGCTCGCACTACGAGGACATCCTGGTCCCGCGCGTGTCCGGGCTGCTCACCGCGGCCGAGCGGCGGCGCCGCTACGCCGAGATCAACGCGTTCGAGGCGGAGCTGGCCGAGGCGGGCACGACCGTGCTCAAGGTGTTCCTGCACATCTCCCCGGAAGAGCAGCTCAAGCGGCTGAAGGCCCGGCTCGTCACGCCCGAGAAGCGCTGGAAGTACAACCCGGGTGACCTGGAGGCGCGGTCGCACTGGCCGGCCTACGCGAAGGCCTACGCCGACATCTTCGAGAAGACGCCGGGCTGGTACGCCGTGCCCGCCGACCACAAGTGGTACCGCAACTGGGCCGTCGCCGAGCTGCTGATCGAGACCCTCGCCGACCTGAAGCCGCAGTTCCCGGCGCCGGACTACGACGTCGACGCCGAGCTGGCCAAGCTGAAGGGCGTTGGCGCCCCGGCGTGATCGTCTGGAAGAGTGCGGGCGTGACCGATGTCGACGACCTCCCGTTCCTCCGCAAACAGGCCCGGACCCAGCGCTTCACCCTCGGCGCGCCGAAGGAGTTCCGGGTCGCCCCGGACGGCTCCCGCGTGCTGTTCCTGCGCGCGGAGTCGGGCACCGACCCCCGGCACAGCCTCTGGTCGGCCGACCTGGCGACCGGCGCCGAGACCAAGCTCGTCGACGCCGCCGAGCTGCTGCCCGGCGAAGAGGAGCTGCCCGCCGAGGAGCGCGCGCGGCGCGAGCGGGCGCGCGAGACCGGCGGCGGCGTCGTCCACTACGGCGTCGACGCCGCCTTCACCGTCGCGGTGTTCTCGCTCTCGGGCAAGCTCTACACCCTGGACCTCGCTTCGGGCGAGGTGACGCTGCGCGTCGACGGTTCGGTCATCGACCCGCGGCCCAGCCCGGCCGGCACGCACGTCGCCTACGTGCAGAACCGGCGGCTGCACGTGCTGGAACTGGCCACCGGCGACGACCGCGTGCTGGTGGAGGAGGACGGCGAGGACATCGCCTGGGGGCTCGCCGAGTTCATCGCGGCCGAGGAGATGGACCGCACGCGCGGCTACTGGTGGGCGCCGGACGGCCGCAGCATCCTGGCCGAGCGCTCCGACCGCGGCCCGGTCCCGCGCTGGACCATCGCCGACCCGGCGAACCCCCAGCACCCGGCCAACGTCGTCGCCTACCCGGCCGCGGGCACCACGAACGCCCTCGTTTCCCTGGCGGTGCTCGGCCTGGACGGCTCGCGCGTGGACGTCGAGCCGGGCGACTGGGAGTACCTGGCCTCGGTGCACTGGTCGGCAGGCGGCGCGCCGCTGCTGGCCGTCCAGCCGCGCGACCAGAAGCGGATGGACGTCCTTTCCGTGGACGTCAGCGACGGCTCGACCTCGGTCGTGCACACCGCGACCGACCGGCACTGGATCGACATCGTCGGCGGCGTGCCGGCGTGGACGCCCGACGGCCGCCTGGTCGTCGAGGGCATGGTCGACGGCGACCACCGGCTCTTCGTCGGCGGCGAGGCCGTCACGCCGGCCGGGCTGCAGCTGCGGGCCGTGCTCGATGTCGGCGACGAGATCCTGTTCAGCGCCTCCGAGGCCGACCCGACGCAGATCCACGTCTTCCGCACCGAAGGCGCGTCCGTGCGCCGCTTGTCCACTGTGGACGGCGTGCACGTCGGCGCCGGGTCCGCCGCGGTCACCGTGCTGTCGTCGTGGAGCCTGGAGCACAGCGGCCCGCGGGTGTCGGTGCTGCGCGACGGCGCGCCGGTCGCGGCGATCGAGTCGTCCACTGTGGATCCGGACATCGTGCCGAACCTGACCTGGCTGACGCTCGGGGAGCGCGGCCTGCGCGCGGCGCTGCTGCTGCCGCGCGGGTACGAGCCGAGCGAGGGCAAGCTGCCGGTGCTGCTCGACCCGTACGGCGGCCCGCACGCGCAGCGCGTCCTGCAGAGCCGCAACGCGTTCCTGACGTCGCAGTGGCTGGCCGACCAGGGCTTCGCGGTGCTGGTCGCGGACGGCCGCGGCACGCCGGGCCGCGGGGCGGTGTGGGAGCGCGAGATCGCCGGCCGCCTCGCCGACGTCACCCTGCAGGACCAGGTGGACGCGCTGCAGGCGGCGGCCGCGTCGCATCCCGAGCTGGACGTCGAGCGGGTCGCGATCCGCGGCTGGTCCTACGGCGGCTACCTGTCGGCGCTGGCCGTGCTGCGCCGTCCGGACGTCTTCCACGCGGCGGTCGCGGGTGCGCCGGTCACCGACTGGTCGCTCTACGACACCCACTACACCGAACGCTACCTCGGGAAGCCGCAGGACGAGCCGGAGAGCTACGCGCACAACTCGCTGATCGAGAGCGCGGCCGAGCTGAGCCGCGCGCTGCTGATCGTGCACGGGCTGGCCGACGACAACGTGTTCGTCGCGCACGCGCTGCGGCTGTCGTCGGCGTTGCTGGCGAAGGGACGGCCGCACGTCTTCCTGCCGCTGGCGGGCGCGACCCACATGACACCGCAGGCCGAAGAGGTCGCGGAGAACCTGATGCGCACGCAGGTGGACTGGCTGCTGCGCGAACTTTCCGCCGTGGACAAGGAGAACGCATGAGCCGCTGGGGACTCACGATCCCGCTGACCGGGGTGCCGCTGACCGCGCACCGCGAGCTGGTGGAGCAGCTGCCGGACCTGGGCTACACGGACGCGTGGACGGCCGAGACGGCGGGCACGGACGCGTTCACCCCGCTGGTGCTGGCCTCGCAGTGGGCGCCCCAGCTGCGCCTGGGCACGGCGATCGTCCCGGTGTACACGCGCGGCCCCGGCCTGCTGGCGATGCAGGCGGCGACGGTGGCGGAGCTGGCCCCGGGCCGGTTCGTCCTCGGCATCGGCGCGTCCTCCCCGGTGATCGTCTCCGGCTGGAACGCGGCGTCCTTCGACGAGCCGTTCGCGCGTTCTCGCGACACGCTGCGCTTCCTGCGGTCGGCGCTGGCGGGGGAGAAGGTCAGCGAGAAGTACGAGACGTTCGCGGTGTCGAAGTTCCGCCTGGAGCGCCCGGCGGACCCGCCGCCGTCGATCATGCTGGCGGCCCTGCGTCCGGGCATGCTGAGGCTGGCGGCGCGCGAGGCGGACGGCGCGATCACGAACTGGCTGGCGGCTTCGGACGTGCCGAAGGTGCGTTCTGTCGTGGGCCCGGACGTGGAACTCGCGGCCCGCATCTTCGTCTGCCCGACCGAGGACGCCGAGGCGGCCCGTGGCCTGGGCCGGATGCTGATTTCGAGCTACCTGACGGTGCCGGTGTACGCGGCGTTCCACGAGTGGCTCGGCCGCGGCGAGGCACTGGCCCCGATGCACGAGGCGTGGGCGGCGGGGGACCGGCAGAAGGCGAACCAGGTGATCCCGGACGCGGTCGTCGACGAACTGGTGATCCACGGCAGCGTGGAGTCGTGCCGGGAGCAGGTCCAGGCCTACGTGGACAACGGGCTGACCACGCCGATCATCGCCCTGCTGCCTACGGGGGAGGACCCGTTCGAGCAGGTGCGCGGGCTGGCGCCGCGCTGACGCCGGCACTCACGTGAAGGTGACGGTGGCCAGCGCGAGCCCGAGCGCGCCGGAGGCCAGCCCCGCGGCCACCGTCACCAGCACGTTGACCACCGCGTACAGTCGCGTCTTCTCGAGAAACAGCCGGACCGTCTCGTAGCCGAACGTCGAGAACGTCGTCAGGCCGCCGCAGAAGCCCACCGCCACCAGCGCGCGGACCGAGGACGGCTCCGCGCCGTGCAGGAGCCAGCCGCTCAGGAAGCCCAGGACGAACGAGCCCGCGACGTTCACCGTCAGCGTCCCGAACGGGAACGGCGAATCGCGCCACCGCTGCACGCGGCGGTCCGTCAGGTAGCGCAGGATCGACCCCGCCGCTCCGCCGAGGGCCACCAGGACGAGCGTCACTCCGTCCGCCCCACGTGGCGGACCACCTCGACCTGGTCGAGCGTCACCAGCCCCTCGCCGATCAGCTCGTCCAGCTGGGGCAGGAACGCGCGCAGCTTCGCCTCTTCGTCGATGATCACGATCACCATCGGCAGGTCCTCCGACAGCGACAGGATCCGCGTGGTGTGGATCAGCGACGAAGCGCCGTAGCCCTCGACACCGCGAAGCACCGAAGCGCCCGCGAGACCCGCGTCGCGGGCCCGGCGGACGATCTCGTGGTAGAGCGGCTTGTGGTGCCAGTGGTCGTCTTCGCCGAGGTAGATCGTCAGGCGGGTGGCAGGTCCTTCCATCAGCGTCCCTTTCGCACCGCGCGCGTCGCCGTCAGGCCGGCCGCGACCGCCGTCAGGCACAGCACCACCGAGACGGCCACGTACGCCAAGGATCCCACGAGCCGGCCGGTCGTCGCCGCGTCGAGGGTGTCGGTCACGAACGTCGAGAACGTCGTGAAGCCGCCGAGGACCCCGACGCCGAGGAACGGCCGGAGGAGGTGGTGCGGGCGCGCGGTGGTCGTCAGGATCGCCATCAGGACGCCGATCAGCAGGCAGCCGAGCACGTTGGTGAGCAGGGTGGCGACGGCGAACTCGCCGCGTGCGTGCGGGAGGGCCACCGACAGGCCGTAGCGGGCCAGGCTGCCCAGTGCGCCGCCGGCGCCGATGGCCGCCGGTACGTCCCAGCGGGGCATGCTGATCACCTCCTCGCCGGTGAACCTACTCGACGCGTCGGCGCCACCGGGCGAGCGTGGTGCTCTGTCGATTGAGGGGATTGCTGCCGGGGTGGGCTCGGTGACCGATGGGGAGGGGATGGTTCCGCCACCCCGAAGCCGTGACTGTGACTACGGATCGGGGTGGCGGGCGGGGGGAACCTGGTCGAGCA
>NZ_JBSGBQ010000064.1:0-19418 GCF_053601335.1 Amycolatopsis sp. NPDC004747
ACCCCCCGGATCATGGGTTCGACTGGGGGCGCAAGTCATGCCGGGCCTGGTGACCACAGCTCCTTGATCAGGAACTACGAAAACGGTAACGGGGGGGACGCACGCGGGCCACTCGTCGGCCACACGCCGGCGGCTGGCGGGCCGCACCCGAGCCACCCGTAGACCACACGCCGGCGGCTGGCCTGCCGCACCCGAGCGGCCCATCGGCGGCTGGCGGGCCGCACCCGAGCCACCCATCGGCAGCTGGTGCGCTGCACCCGGGCGGCCCGTCAGCTGCAGGTGGCCCGCACCCGAGCCACCCGTCGGCTGCACATCGGCGGCCCCAGAGCAGGACCCACCCTCCCGGGGGTCCATCCCGAGTCCAGCCTATCGAGCCTGCCCGACACAAAACCCGGAAAAGCCGCAGATCAGACACGGTGTCCACACCTCAGCCGAGTTGTGGACAACCAGAGAAGCCCCGCCCAGAAAGCCCGACCCCTCACCCACCGGGCGGCGCATAGAGCAACCGGTTGGCCGTCCCGTCCGGAACCCCCTTCAGCACATCCGGCGTCGCCGCGCGGATCACTGCCTCGTCCACCTGGGCCGGCGTCGCCTCCGGGTGCTGGGCCCGGTACAGCGCCGCCACGCCGGCCGCGAACGCCGCCGCCATCGACGTGCCCGATTCCGGGCTCGCTCCCGTTCCGCCCGCGATCGGGGACGGGATGTCCGAGCCCGGCGCGTACAGGTCCACGTCCTGCCCGGAGTTCGACGTCTTGTCCGGCCGGTCCTGGGCGTCGGAGGCCGCGACCGTCAGCGCCTCCGGCACCCGGCCCGGCGAGAAGCCGCTCGCGTCGGCCGTCTCGCTGCCGGCCGGCACCGCGATCGGGACCACCGTCGCCAGCCGCTTGACCGCCGCGTCGAGCTGGTCGTTCGGCACCCCGCCGATGCCGAGGACGGCGACCGCGGGCTGCTGCGCGTTCTGCGCGACCCAGTCGATCCCGGCGATGATCTTGTCGGTGGCCCCGCCGCCACCGGAGTCCAGCACGCGCACCGGCACGATCTGCGCTCCCTTCGCGACGCCGTACGCCTTGCCCGCGGCGATGCCGGCCAGGCGCGTGCCGTGGCCGTTCGTGTCCGTGGTGTCGGAGCCGCCGTCGAGGAAGTCGCGTCCGGGCGCGACGCGGCCCTGGAAGTCGGGGTGCGCCGCGTCGACGCCGCTGTCGATCACGTAGATCGTGACGCCCGAGGCGTCGCTCGCGTAGTGGTACGCGTGGTCGAGGCCGGTCCGCTGGTCGATCCGGTCCAGTCCCCAGCCGGGCGGATCGGGCTGCACGCCCCCGCTCGAGACCTGCCCGGCGAGCACGGCCACGGCCGCGAGAAGCATCCTCATGATCGTCGTGGTACCCCGGCGGTGCCCGGACGACAACTCAGGGCTGTCCCCCGTCCGGCTGATTCCGCCGGGCGAGGACCGCGGTGTCGATCGCCAGCAGCACGAGCGCCGTCACGGCGATCACCTGACCCGCGTACGTCAGTGACGAGTAGTCCACCAGCACGGCGAAGGTCGGCCCCAGGACCCCGGTCAGGCCGGCGATGCCCATGGCGAGCACCGCGCCGCCGACCGCACGCGGAATCAGCACCACGGCGACGACGGGAACGACGACCGCCAGCACCGCGCCGAACACGTAGTAGGCGGCGTTGCGGCCGGCGCTGTCGGCGTCGTAGGCGGACAGTTCCACGAGCTGCGCGATCCACCCGGCGCCGAGCAGCACGCCGAGCCCGATCGCCAGCCAGGCAGGCCACCCGCGCACCGGCCCGGCACGCAGGCCGACGGCGGGGCTCCGGCGCAGGGCCACCAGCGCGCACGCCCCGGCGAGCACCCACGCGACGTGCGCGAGGAGGAGGAAGGTGAACCCGGCGTTCAGCCCGGTGCCCGACGACCCGTCGCCGACGAACCGGACCAGCGTGATCCCGCTGCCCCGCCCGGCGGCCGTGGCCGCGGACAGGGTGACGCCCTCGCCGGCGAACCGCGCCAGCCCGAACAAGGCGGCCAGCCCCACGCCGGCCAGCAGGGCGGGTCCGGTCCGGGCCCTGGTCCGGGGCACGAGGGTCAGCACCCCGGCGAGGAGCGCGCAGGCGGCGACGAGCCCCACGTAGTACTCCATGCCGGGGCGGTAGCCGGCGAGGGTGTAGCTGTCCCAGCGGTACTTCAGCGGCAGCCCGACGACGGCGAACACCGAGCCGGCAACGGCGGCCACCCCGGCGAACCCGCCGACGGGATCGACGGAGCCCGGCCGGCCGCCCTGCCCGGCGGCCGCGGGGCGGGTCGCGGGCGGTTCGGAGGCTTGCGAGGGCCCGGCGCTCCCGGCAGCCACCGGCCGCCCACTCCCCGCACCGGACGGCTGGGTCTCGGCCTTCTCCGCAGCCACGGAGGCGGTCGGCGCGACTTCGCCCGCCGCAGGACGCGCCTGAGGCCCTGGCGCCACCGGCTGCTCAAGAGCGGGCGCCGCGACCGGCTTGGGCTCCTGCGCCGCCTCGGGCTCGGCCGGCGGCCCGGGCTCGCGCTCGTGCACCGCCTTGGACTCGGCCGGCGGGCCGGGCTCCTGCCCCGCGACCGGCAGCGGCCCGGGCTCGGACCCCACAACCGGCTCGACCGCCGCCGGCGCCTCGATCTCCACCGTCACCACGGCTTCCCCGGTCGGCCCGCTGACCACCACCGTCCCGCGCCGCACTCCCGCTTCCCCGGCCGTCGCCGAAAGCTCCGCCCCGCCGGGCACCTCCGTCACCCCGATCCACGGGTGCGAAGCCTCGAATCGCACCTCCCGCGCCACCGGCGGCCCCAGCACCCGCAGCACCGCCGAAGCCCGCGACCCCGCGGCAGCCGACAAGCGCACCGACGGAACGTCCACCCGGACCACCGCGAACGACAGCGCGTCCGAAGCCGCCGCCGCCACGTGCTCGATGTCGGTCGCGGCCATCGTCCGGAGCGCCTCGAACGCGCCCATCGCCACCGGCAGGTTCGAGCTCGACAGCCGGCGACGGAGCTCGGCGACCGCGCCGAGCCGGGTGAACGGGTTCTCCGCCCCGATCGCCGCCGCCAGGTCGGACGGCACCGGGGACGGCTTGATGCGCCGCCGCCTGCTCTTCGCCAGGTAAAGCTCGCCCTGCATCTCGATGTCGCGGCTCGGTGTCTGCTTGGGGTTGCGCTCGCGGACCCGGTCGAACAGGTACTCGTACAGCTCGCCCAGCGCGATCCAGCCGTCCTCGTCGCGGTCGGCTTCGCCCGTGCGCAGGCCCTCCACCAGCGCCGACGTGAACACCGACGGCTGGGCAGGCTCCCCCGCCGCCAGCGTCGCGCCCTCGAACGCGTACTCGATCGAGTTCGACGCCGTGATCACCGCGCGGCCCCGGCCGCCGCGGAAGCTGTCGAGCACGTTCGCGTCCCCCGAGGCCCGGACCGCCACACCCTGGCCGAACGCCCCTCCGTAACAACAGTCCAGCAGCAGGACGATGCTGCGCGAGCGGCTCTGCCGGATGCACTGCTGCACGAAGTCCGCGGGCACCGCCGTCGACCGCAGGCGGTCCGGCCGCGTGTTGCGGGCGGCGAAGTACAGCCCGCCCGAATCGTCCTTCAGGCCGTGGCACGAGAAGTGCATCAGGAGGACGTCGTCGGGCCTGCCCTCCACGCAGAGGTCCTCGATCTCCGCCTGCACCACGTGCGCGGTCTCGTTCCGCACGACGGAGACTTCGAAGTCGCTGATCGCCCGGTCGCCGAGCACCCCGGCCAGGGCGTCGGCGTCCGCCGCGGGCGAGCCCAGCCGCTGCAGCCCCGCGTTGTCGTACTCGCCGTTGGCGACGATCAGCGCCCGCCTCCGCCCGGCCATACCGGTAGGAAACGCCCATCCCGCACACTGCGGCAATCAGCCGAACGGGCGCACCTGTTCGGCGCTGCCCGCGAAAATCGTTTCCTGCTTCTCCAGGCAAACCACCGCGTCGAACGCCGCGGCGACGTCGACCGGCACAGTCATGTGCGCGTGCCGGACGCTCGACGCCGCCAGGCGCTCGACCACGCACGGCGCCCGCGAAGCCAGCATCGCCTCGACGCTGCCCTCCGCCGGCTCCGAGAGGGCCTGCTCGAACATCCGGAACCCCAGCGGGTACGCCGGGTCGGGCGCCAGCCCGGTCGTCGTCCCCGAGACGGCGGTCAAGGCCAGCGCGAAATAGCGCTCCCCCAGTTCCGCGGCCAGGTGCGTCCCGGCCGAGGGCGCCGTCATGCCCGGCATCGGCGAGAACGGCACCCGCTGCAGGTGTCCGTTGTGGATCATCAGCACGATCTTCTCGCCGGGGAACCGCCGCCGCAGCAGGCGCACGGTGGCCGCCATGTACGTGTCCCGCGACGAGCTCTGCGGCTCCGGCGCCCGGCCCGCCATGAGCGCGTCGAGCTCCCGCAGGTACAGGTCGACGCGCAACGCGCCCTCGGCGTCGTGCGCGGCTTCGGGCGCCAGTGACTCGACATGTCCTTTGAGGACTGTCAGGGCCGTCGTGGCCGCGTCCCGCGCCTCCACGCTCATCTCCTGGTACCGGCCCGGCGCGACCGCGCTGCTCACCGACGCGTACGGCTCGCAGGCCGCCAGCGCCGTGTCCACAAGGGACACATTGGCCGGATCCACCCGCGCCAGGACTTCGCGGACCGCCCGCAGCGCGGGCACCGGCGAACCCGCCGAACTCGGCACGTCCAGCCCGAAGAACCGGACGCCGCGGCCGCGCAGCCAGGTCAGCATCTCGTGCACCTCGGCCGAGTCGCCGAGGCCGAAGGTGAAGCCGTCCCGGGCGACGTCGGCGACCTCGCCCGGACCGCCCCGCAGCCACGCGTCGACCAGGTGTCCCTCGGCGAAGCCGCCCTCGAACCCGAGCACGGTGAACCCGCGCTCGGTGACCAGGTGGCGCAGGAGGCGGTCGCGCAGCGCGCCGAACTCGCGGACGTGATGGTTGTTCTCGCCGATGGCGACGACTTCGGCGTCGCCGATCAGCCCGGCGATCTCGGCAACGTCGACGGTTCCTGTCATACTGGAGACACTAACGCAACAGGAGTAGCAGTTGGCAACCGAGATTTCCGGGACCAAGCGGCCGGGCGGCCGCACCGAGCGGACCCGCCTCGCCGCGCTGAACGCCACCCTCGAGCTGCTCGGCGAACGCGGGTACGCGGAGCTGACGGTCGAGGCGGTCGCCGAGCGCTCCGGCGTGCACAAGACGACGCTGTACCGCCGCTGGGAGTCCGCCGAGGGCCTGGTCGCGGCCGCCTTGCTGATGGGCACCGAACAGGAGTGGGCGGCCCCGGACACCGGATCGCTCGAAGGCGACCTGCGCGGGATCAACCTCGAGCTGGTGCGCTACTTCACCACGCCGGGCGAGCGCGAGCTGCCGACGGCGTCGATCTCGGCCGCGTTCCTCTCCGCCCGCGCGGCGGCGGCCCTGCAGGAGTTCTACGTCGACCGCCACGCCCGCTCGGCCGCCGCCGTGCACCGGGCGATCGAGCGCGGCGAGGTCCCGCCCGGCACGGACGCCGTCGAGGTGGTCCGGGTGGCCTGCGGGCCGGTCTTCTACCGCCTGTTCGTCTCCCGGGAAGGCGTGACCCCCCAGGACGCCGGCGTCGCCGCGAAGGCCGCCGCGGCCGCCGCGAAGGCCGGGGTGTTCACGGCAGCCGGCGGCGGTACCGCATCTCCTCCAGCGTGACGCGCCCCTCGTCGATCGTCTCGGTCTGGCGGGCGTCGTCGTCCACCCAGCCCTGCCGCACGTAGAACGCCTTCGCCCGCTCGTTCGTCGCGAGCACCCACAGCACGGCGCTCTCGCCGGGCATCTCCGCGACGACCCGGTCGTGCAGCGCCCGGCCGAGGCCGCGCCCCCAGAACTCCGGCAGCAAGTACAGCGCGTACAGCTGCGAAGGCCCGAAGGCGGCGAAGCCCGCGACGACGCCGTCCTCCTCGGCGACCAGCACCTGCCCGGAACCGTCGCCGATGCGCCGGGCCCACGCCGCCGCGCGCGAGGAAGCCGAGAGCCGCGCGAGGAACCCAGCCGGGATCAGCCCCTCGTAAGCCGCCTGCCACGACCGCACGTGGACCTCGCCGATCGCCTCGGCGTCGGCGACCGTGGCCGGGCGGATCAACTCTTCTCCAGGTACTCCGCGCGGTCGACGTCGACGACGTCGGCGACCATCTGCGCCAGGCCCCGGTACTTCGCCAGCTCCGGGTCCTGCGTGACGAGCTCCTGCGCCAAGGCCCGCGAAGCGGCGATCACGTCCTCGTCCCGCAGCAGCGACAGCAGCTTCAGCGTGGACCGCTTCCCGGACTGCGCGGCGCCCAGGATGTCGCCTTCGCGGCGCAGCTCCAGGTCCAGTCGCGACAGCTCGAACCCGTCCGTCGTGGACTCGACCGCCGCCAGCCGCTCGCGCGTCGCCGTGCCGTCCAGGGTTTCGGTGACCAGCAGGCACAGCCCCGGCACGCTGCCCCGGCCGACGCGGCCGCGCAGCTGGTGCAGCTGGCTGACGCCGAACCGGTCGGCGTCCATGATCACCATCGCGGTCGCGTTCGGCACGTTCACGCCGACCTCGATCACCGTCGTGGCCACGAGAACGTCCAGCTGCCCCGAGGAGAACGCGCGCATCACGGCGTCCTTGTCGTCGGGCGGCATCCGGCCGTGCAGCACGCCGATCTTCAGGCCCTGCAGCGGCCCGTGCTCCAGCTCGGGGGCCACTTCGAGGACCGCGAGCGGCGGCCGCTTGTCGCTCTTGTCCGACGGCGGCTCGTCGCCGATCCGCGGGCAGACGACGTACGCCTGGTGCCCCTTGCCGACCTCCTCGCGCACGCGCTGCCAGATCCGCTCGAACCAGGCGGGCTTCTCGGCGACCGGCACGACCGTGGTCGCGATCGGCGACCGCCCGACCGGCATCTCGCGCAGCGCCGAGACCTCCAGGTCGCCGTACACGGTCATGGCCACCGTGCGCGGGATCGGCGTCGCGGTCATGACGAGCACGTGCGGGCTCGTGTCGCCGGCCCCGCGGGTGCGCAGCGCGTCCCGCTGCTCGACGCCGAAGCGGTGCTGCTCGTCGACGACGGCGAGGCCGAGGTCGGCGAACTCGACGTGGTCCTGGATCAGCGCGTGCGTGCCGACGACGATCCCGGCTTCGCCGCTGACGATCTCCAGCAGCGCCTTCTTGCGCTCCTTCGCGCCCATCGAGCCGGTGAGCAGCGTCACGCGCGTGGCGTTCTCCGCCGCGCCCAGCTCGCCCGCCTGGCCGAGGTCACCGAGCATTTCCCGCAGCGACCGCGCGTGCTGCGCGGCCAGGACCTCGGTCGGCGCCAGCATCGCGGCCTGCCGCCCGCTGTCGACGACCTGCAGCATCGCCCGCAGCGCGACGACCGTCTTGCCCGAGCCGACCTCGCCCTGCAGCAGCCGGTTCATCGGGTGCTCCGACGCCAGATCGGCGGCGATCTCGTCGCCGATGCCCCGCTGGCCCGCGGTGAGGTCGAACGGCAGCCGCTTGTCGAAGGCGTCCAGCAGACCGCCGCTGACGTGCGGGTTCGCCTTCGCCGGCCGCGAGATGGCCGAGTGGCGCCGCTGCGCGAAGATCAGCTGGACGGCCATGGCTTCGTCCCACTTCAGCCGCTTCTTCGACGCCTCCAGGTGCGCCCAGTTCTCCGGGCGGTGGATGCCGCGCAGCGCGTTGTCGAGGTCGGCCAGCTTGTGCAGCCGCCGCAGCTCGGCGGGCATCGGGTCGTCGTCGACCTCGAGGACGTCGAGGACCTGCCGCACGCACTTGGCGATCGACCAGGTCGGCATGCCCTGCGCCGCCGGGTACACCGGGATGATCGCGGCGAGGAAGTCGTCCATCGCCTCTTCGGCGCGGTCGGCCTCGAACAGCTCGTACTCGGGGTTGGTCAGCTGCAGCGTGTCGCGGAAGGCGGACACCTTGCCGGCGAACAGGCCGGTCTTGCCGGGGACGAGGTCCTTCTCCCGCCAGGTCTGATTGAAGAACGCGCAGGTCAGCCGGCGTTTCCCGTCGGTGATGACCATGTCGAGGATGGTCCCGTTGCGCGCCTTCATCCGCCGCTTGCTCACCTTTTCGATGCGCGCCAGCACGGTGGCGTGCTCGCCCAGCTCGAGGCCGTGGATGTCGGTGAGCTCACCGCGCTCGGCGTAGCGGCGCGGGTAGTGGCGCAGCAGGTCGCTGACCGTTTCGATGTCCAACGACGTGGCGAGCGCCTTCGCCGTCTTGGCGCCCAGCAGCAACGGCAGCTTGTCGCGCAGTCCGGCCATCCGCTATTCGACTCCCATCAGCAGCACGGCGTCCGCCTGGCCGCTGGCGTAGCTGGTCAGCTCCACCTCCGGGTGCTCCACCCGCAGCTGCTCGGCGAGCTCCCCGGCGACCCCCGGCGGGGCCGCCGCCCCGCTCAGCACCGTCACCAGCTCCCCGCCGAGCGCCAGCATCCGGTTCAGCACCTTCATCGCGGCCGCGACCAGGTTCGTCTCGGACGCGGGCGCGGGCTCGATCAGCACCACCTCGTCGTCGACCAGGCCGACCACGTCACCGGACTGGGCCCGGCCCACCCAGGTTAGCGACTCCTCCTGCGCGATCCGCAGTTCGCCACGCCTGGTCGCGGCGGCCGCTTCGGCCATCGCGACGACGTCGTCGTTGGTGCGGCGGCCGGCGTCGTGCACGGCGAGAGCGGCCAGCACCTGCACCGGCGACGCGCACGGGATGACCACGACGTCCCGGTCGGCGGCCATCGCGTGCCCGGCCGCGGTGTCGGCGGCGGCGGTGAGGGCGACGCTGCCCGGCAGCACGGTCACCTGCTGCCCGGCGGCCTCGTTGAGCAGGCCGATCATGTCCTCGACGCTCGGCGTCCCGCCCTCGGGCACGGCCAGCACCGGGATGCTTTCGGCGCGCAGCAGCTCGGCCAGCGCGCCCCCGTGGACGACGGCGACGACCGTGCGGTCGATCCCGCCACCGGGCTCGATCGGCGTCGGCGTGAGCAACGGCTCCACGCGGATCTTGCGCGGACGGCCCAGCGCGAGCCCGGCCTCGATGGCGCCGCCGATGTCGGCGCAGTGGACGTGCACGGCGTGGCTGCCCGAGCCGTCCCCGGCCACGGTGACGCTGTCCCCGAGGCCGCTCAGCTCCTTCTGCAGCGTCGGCAGGCTCGCCTCGTCGACGCCGTCCAGGAGGTACATGACCTCCCAGACGTAGGCCTCGGAGCTTTCGGTGTGCACGGTGTGCACGGTGTGCACCTCGAGGGCGTGTTCCTGCTCGACGGGGGCGCCGGTGAGCACGCCGACCAGCGCGTCCAGCACGGCGACCAGGCCGCGCGCCCCGGCGTCGACGACCCCGGCCCTGGCCAGCGCGGGCAGCTGCTCGGGCGTCTTCTCCAGGGCATGCGCCGCTGCCCGCGCCGCCTTGTGCGCGACCTCGGGCAGCGGGCCCGTGTCGCCGCGGACGGCGAGCGCGACGGCGTGCAGGACGGTCAGGATGGTCCCGGCGACCGGGCGGCTGACGGCGCCGGTGGCGGCCTCGTCGGCGTGCCCGAGTGCCGCGGCCAGCCACGCGCCGTCCAGCTCGCCTTCGGCGTGGTCCGCGAGCCCGCGCACGACCTGGGAGAGGATCACGCCGGAGTTGCCCTTCGCGGAGGTGACCGCGCCGCGCGCGAGGACCTTCAGCGCTTCGCCGGCGGTTTCCGGGGCCGCTTCGGAGAGCTCCCGGGCCGCGCCGGTCATCGTGAAGAGCATGTTGGAGCCGGTGTCGGAATCGGCGACGGGGTAGACGTTGATCTCGTCGATGGCCGGCCGCAGGCTCGCCAGGCTGCGCACACAACCCGCAGCCCAGGCCGACACCGCCGCCGTGTCCAGCACCCGCACCCCGTAACCTCCTACCCGGTCCCCGGGCAGCGTATCGACCCGGTGCCGGGGGCCCGGAACGCAGTAGTTACTATGGTCGAGTTGCCCAGTGCATCTGGGCTCATTTCTATGACCCAGATCCAAAGGAGTTCGACGTGGCTGCCGTGTGCGACGTCTGTGGCAAGGGACCGGGCTTCGGCAAGGCGGTCTCGCACTCCCACCGCCGTACCAACCGCCGGTGGAACCCGAACATCCAGACCGTCCACGCCAAGGTGGGGGTGTCCCAGCGCAAGCGCCTGAACGTGTGCACCTCCTGCATCAAGGCGGGCAAGGTCGTTCGCGGCTGACGCTGAGCGAAGTTTGGGATGGCGGGTGCTCACGAGAGCACCCGCCATTTTCATGTCCTACTTCAGAAAATCGGTCAGCAGGTCCTTGAGCGTTTCCGGGTACTGCAGCACCCCGTGGTCCTGCCCTTCGAGGGTCTCGTGACGGGCGCCCGGGATGGCCTCGGCGGCCGCGCGGGCTCCTGACTGCAGTGCGTCGTCGCTCGCGCCGCCGCCGATCACCAGCGTCGGGATCGCGATGCGGGCCAAGGAGGCCCGGGGGCGGGCGTCCGGGCCGCAGATCGTCAGGTCGTACGGCAGCGTGTGCGCCAGCGCCGTGAACCAGCCCCACACCGGGGCCTGCTTCATCCCCTCGATCATCTCCGCCGGGGTGCCCGCGACCTGCAGGAACGTCGCCACCGCGCCGTCGGAGTCCCCCGCCGACAGCCGGGCGCGCACCTCGCCCACCACGTCGGCCCGCGGGTGCTCGTCCGTCGCGTAAGGCGGCTCGTACGCCACCACCTTTTCGATCCCGATGCCCGCCGCGGCCGCTTCCAGGGCCAGGATCGCGCCCGAGGAGTGCCCGAACACCGACGCCGTGCCGCCCACCTGGGCGATCAGCGCCGCGATGTCCTCGATCTCCCGCTCGACGGCGTACTCCGGGGCGTCCCCGGAGTCGCCGCGCCCGCGGCGGTCGTAGTTGATCGCCGTGAAGTCGCCGGCCAGCACCTCGGCCAGGCCCACCGTGGTCGTGCGGTCGTTGAACGCGCCGCCGACCAGGATCACCGGCGGGCCGTCGCCGCGCTGTTCGAAGTGGATGGACGTGCCGTCGGCCGAGATGACGTTCATGGTTTCCTCCGGAAGGATTCGTTCACCCCTCGGTCGGAGCCGGCCCGCCGATCCGGACGCTCCGGCCTAGGGGAGTTTCCAGTCGACCGGCGCCGCACCCTGCTGCTCCAGCAGCTGGTTGGCCCGGCTGAACGGCCGGGACCCGAAGAAGCCGTTGTGCGCCGAGAGCGGGCTCGGGTGCGCGGACTCGATGCACGGGACGTCACCCAGCATCGGGCGCAGGTTGCGGGCGTTGCGGCCCCACAGGATCGCCACCATCGGCTCCGACCGGGCCGCGAGGGCCTTGATCGCCTGCTCGGTGACCTCTTCCCAGCCCTTGCCCTGGTGCGAGTTCGACTTCCCGGGCTGCACGGTCAGCGCCCTGTTGAGCAGCAGCACGCCCTGCTCGGCCCACGGCGTCAGGTCGCCGTTGGACGGCAGCGGGTGGCCGAGGTCGTCGACGTACTCCTTGTAGATGTTGACCAGGCTCTTCGGGATCGGCCGGACGTCGGGCGCCACCGAGAAGCTCAGGCCGACCGCGTGCCCCGGGGTCGGGTACGGGTCCTGGCCGACGATCAGCACGCGGACGTCGTGGAACGGCTGCTTGAACGCCCGCAGCACGTGCTCACCCGCCGGCAGGTAGGTGCGGCCCGCGGCGATCTCCGCGCGGAGGAACTCCCCCATCGCGGCGACCTGCGGCGCCACCGGTTCGAGGGCTTTCGCCCAGCCTGCCTCGACGATGTCCTGCAGCGGTCGTGCGGTCACGGCGCGCAAGCCTACCGGGCGTGGCCGGCGTCACCCGAGCGGGTCGAGCCGCCGCAACTCGGTCCGGAACCGCTTGCCGCGCTCGACGTAGGAATCGACGACCAACGCGATGTTGTCCGCGCCGAACGACTTGTTCTCGCGGGTCTTCGCGGGCACGCCCAGTGCGATCTCCCCGGTCTTCACGTGGGAGCCGTACGACAGCACCGCGCCCGCGCCGACCATGCCGCCGTCCTCGATCACCGAGCCGTTCAGCACCACCGAGCCCGACGCGATGAGGCAGCCGGTGCCGATCGTTGCGCCCTCGACGTGCACCGCGTGCCCGATCGCCGACGACGGCCCGAGGATCGTCGGGTGCCGCGAGGTGCAGTGCAGGACGCAGCCGTCCTGCACGTTCGAACGCTCGCCGATCTCGATGTAGCCGTGGTCGCCGCGCAGCACCGTCTGCGGCCACACCGACGCGTGCGCGCCGATCCGGACGTCGCCGATCACCGTCGCGTCGGGATGGACGTAGGCGTCCGGGTGGATCGTCGGTTCGAGCGAACCGAGTGCGTAGATCGGCATGCCGCCTCCGGGTGACCGCGGTTTCACTTCCGGTGCGATTGGATCACGCCATCGCCGTGAAGCCGAAAACCAGCCCGCTCGTGCTCCTCCTCGTCGTGCTGACGTGGCTGCTGAGCCTGCCCGTCGCGGCCCCGGCGGCGGCGAACGGCCTGGCCGGCACCCCGCCGATGGGCTGGAACAGCTGGAACCAGGTCCGCTGCCACGACCTCACCGAGGACGTCGTCCGGAAGGCCGCCGACGGGCTCGCCGACACCGGCCTGCGTGACGCGGGTTACCAGTACGTCGTGGTCGACGACTGCTGGCAGGCAGCAGGCCGGGCCGCCGACGGCTCGCTGCGGGCGGACCCCGGGCGGTTCCCGCACGGCATCGCCGACCTCGCCGACTACGTCCACTCCCGCGGCCTGCTGTTCGGCATCTACGCCGTGCCCGGCAGCCGGACCTGCGCCATGACCAACGACGCCTACCCCGCGTCCGGCATCGGCTCGCTCGGGCACGAGCGCCAGGACGCCGAGACGTTCGACCGCTGGGGCGTCGACTACCTCAAGTACGACTGGTGCTACGCCGACACCGTGGACGGCCTCGACCGGAAGGCCGCGTTCGAGAAGATGCGCGACGAGCTGGCCGCGCTGCCCCGGCCGATCGTCTACGCGATCTCCGAGTACGGCGTCTCCCGCCCGTGGACCTGGGCGCGGCCGGTGGCGAACCTGTGGCGCACCACCTACGACCTGGTTCCGACCTGGGAATCCGTGCTCGCGACGATCGACCGGCAAGCCGGTGTCGCCACCCACAGCGGCTCCCCCGGCGGCTGGAACGACCCGGACATGCTGCAGGTCGGCAACGGCACGCTGACCGCCGACGAGTCGCGCGCGCACTTCAGCGTCTGGGCCGTGCTCAACGCGCCGCTGTTCGCCGGCACCGACCCGGCGAAGCTGGGCGGCACCGACCTCGCGACGCTCGGCAACGCCGAAGCGATCGCCGTCGACCAGGACTTCGCGGGCAGCCAGGGACGGCAGCTCGACGCCGGTCCCACCTGGCAGGTGTGGGGAAAACCGTTGAGCGGCGGCGGTTTCGCGGTGGTGCTGCTGAACACCGGCAGCACCACCGCGACCGTCTCCGCCGCGATCCCCGGTGTGTGGAACGTCCGCGACCTCTGGGCCCACCGGGAAGCGGGCACAGCCGCCGGCTCCGTTTCCTCGACCCTGCGACCCCACGCGGCGGCCCTGCTGAAGCTCACACCGAGGTGAGGTCCTTGCCGAAGCAGCGGCTTTCCGGCTCGTTCTTGTAGACGCCGAAGTGCGGGATCTCGGCGTAGCCCGACGACGTGTAGAGCGCGATCGCTTCCGGCTGCTTGGTCCCGGTCTCCAGGACCGCGCGCTTGCGGCCGCACAGCGCCGCCGTGCGCTCCAGCTCGGACAGGATCATCCGCGCGAACCCGCGGCCGCGGGCGGAATCGGCGACGTACATCCGCTTGAACTCGGCGTCGCCGTCCTGGAAGTCGGGCTCGGGCCCGTCGTGGGCGCGCCACGCCCCGCAGGCGACCGCCTCCTCGCCCTGGTAGCCGACGAGGAACACGCCCTGCGGCGGGTCGAAGTCCGCGGGGCTCATCGGGGTGGCGTCCTCGCTGCCGTAGCGCTCGACGTACACCTGCTGCACCGAAGCCATGAGCTTGGCCGCGTCAGGGTGGTCGTAGGGAACTGGAACGATTCTCACGCTTCCGGAGCCTAGATCAGCGCCAGTGCGTCCACCCGCCTTCTCGCGAAAACGGTTTCCCGTCGACGGTGATCCCGGAGCCGGCCATGGTGACGACGCCGATGGTGCGCCAGCCGTCCGGGAGCTCGGTGAACGGCGGGAAGGTGGCCGCCAGCGCGTGGTCCTCGCCGCCGGTGAGCACCCAGTCCAGCGGATCCGCGCCGAGGGCGGCGCCGACCTCGGTGAGCCGGGCGGGGACGTCGAGGTCGGCGGTGCGGACGTCGATGCCGACGTCGGAGGCCTCGCCGATGTGGCCGAGGTCGGCGAGCAGGCCGTCGGAGACGTCGATCATCGCCGTGGCCCCGGCGAGCGCGGCCCGCGGGCCGGCTTCGTAGGGCGGTTCCGGGCAGCGCTGGGCGTTGACCACGCCGACCGGCGACCGGAAGCCGCGGCCGAGCACGGCCAGGCCGGCCGCGGCCCAGCCGAGCCGCCCGTTCACCGCGACGACGTCGCCGGGCCGGGCGCCCGAGCGCGTCACCGGCTCGCGGTCGCCGAGGTCGCCGAGCGCCGTGACACTGATCACGAGCTGGTCGGCGCGGACCATGTCGCCGCCGGAGACGCCGATGCCGGCGCGTTCGGCCTCGGCCCACATGCCGTCGGTGAGCCCCTTCACGACGTCGCTGGGTGTCTCGGGCGGGCAGGCGAGTCCGACCAGGACGGTGGTCGGGCTGGCGCCCATGGCGGCGATGTCGGCCAGGTTGACCGCGACGGCCTTGCGCCCGACGTGCTCGGGCGTCGACCAGTCGAGGCGGAAGTGGACACCCTGGACGAGCACGTCGGTGCTGGCGACCACCCGGCCGTCCGGGGCGGCGACGACGGCGGCGTCGTCGCCCGGGCCGAGCAGCGTGCCCGGGGGCTGGCGCCGTCCTTCGGTGACGGCTCGGATGAGCGCGAACTCGCCGGTCTCGGCGACCGTTCCGTCGTTCGGTGACACCGGTCACCTCTGCTTTCTCTACCGGGACAAAGATCGATCACCGATAGTCGGATGCCCTATGTTTTTCCGTGAGCTGGCGATACGTTGCTGGTGACGTTCCTACCTTGAGGAACAAGATCCCGACGAAAGGGCGCGCCGTGGTCCACGCATACATCCTCATCCAGACCGAGGTCGGCAAGGCGGCCGCGGTGGCTGCCGAGATCTCCAGCATCCCGGGTGTGACCAGCTCGGAGGATGTCACCGGACCGTACGACGTGATCGTCCGCGCGGCCGCCGACAACGTCGACCAGCTGGGCCAGCTCGTGGTCGCGAAGGTGCAGAACGTGGAGGGCATCACGCGGACGCTGACCTGCCCGGTCGTGCACCTCTGAGCGGAGCCGTTCCCGGGGCCCCGGGACCCGCCGAACCGGCGGCAGTGGTGTAGTGGTCCGGTGCCTGATTCCGACACCGGAGCGCCGCCCCGGGTGGTGCTCGTCACCGCGGCCGCGCTCGCCGTGGCGCTGGCGGTCGCCGTCGCCGTGTTCGCCCTGACCAAGGGCGCCGAGCAGCCCGCCGCCGGGCCGCTGCCGCTGGTCCCGGTCCCCGCGCCCGAGTCGGGGTCGCCGGGCTGCACCACGCTGCTGGGCGCGGTCCCGGCGGAGCTGACGTCGAACGGCAAGCAGCTGAAGGTGCGCGAGCTGGCCGCCCCGGCCCCGCCCGCCACGGTCGCCTGGGGCACCGAAGACCCGCTGGTCCTGCGCTGCGGCCTGAACCGGCCGCCGGAGCTGACCCCGACGGCCCAGCTGCGGCTGGTCAACGGCGTGCAGTGGCTGCAGGTGCCCGGTGACGGCACGTCGACGTGGTACGTGGTGGACCGCGAGGTCTACGCGGCGCTGACCGTGCCGGACAGCGCCGGAACGGGCCCGCTGCAGGAGATCTCGGACACCGTGGCCGCGAAACTGCCCGCGCGTCCGCTGCGCTTTTCCTAGCGGAGACCGGTTCCGCGGGCGAGCGCCGTCTCGACGAGGGTGGTCAGCAGCGTGGCGTAGTCCATGCCGGTGACCTCCCACATCTTCGGGTAGGCGGACTTCGTCGTGAAGCCCGGCATGGTGTTGACCTCGTTGATGATCAACTCGTGGTCCTCGGTGACGAAGAAGTCGACGCGGGCGAGGCCCTGGCAGTCCAGCGCCCGGAAGGCTTCGACGGCCATCGCGCGGAGCTTCTCGGTGAGGGCGTCGTCGAGCTTGGCCGGGATGTCGAGTTCGGCGTCGTCGCCCAGGTACTTGGTTTCGAAGTCGTACCAGGCGTTTTCGTCTTCGGACAGCACCCGGATCTCGGCGGGCAGCGAGGCCTCGACGTGGCCGTCGGGGAATTCGAGGACCCCGCACTCCACTTCGCGGCCGACGACGGCGGCCTCCACGAGCACCTTCGGATCGGTCGCGCGGGCGAGTGCGATGGCGGCGTCGAGCTCGGCCCAGTCCGCCACGCGCGAAATGCCGACGGAGGAGCCGGCCCGGGACGGCTTGACGAAGACGGGCAGCCCGAGCTCGGCCTTCGCCTGTTCGTCCAAAGTAGACTGCCCGCGCCCGAGGGCGGAGTAGGTCCCGACCGGAAGCCCTTCGGCGGCGAGCAGTTTCTTGGCGGTTTCCTTGTCCATGGCGGCGGCGCTGGCGAGCACGCCGGGCCCGACGTAGGGGATGCCGGCGAGTTCCAGGAGGCCCTGGATGGTGCCGTCTTCGCCGAAGGCGCCGTGCAGGACGGGGAAGACGACGTCGACCCGGGACAGCAGTTCGCTTTCCCGCCCGGGTTGCACGGCCACCAGCCCTTGGCTGGAGGGGTCCCCGGCGAGGACGAGCCCCTTGCCGTCGTCGACGGAGGGCAGTTCCCGGCCGCGGATGGCGAGCTGGGCGGAGTCCCCGGTGCCGAGCACCCAGCGGCCTTCCCGGGTGATCCCGACGGGCACGGCCTCGAACCGCTCCGGGTCGAGGTGCCCGAGGACGCTCCCGGCGGACAGGCACGAGATGGTGTGCTCGCTGCTGCGCCCGCCGAACACGACCGCCACCCGGATCTTCTCGCTCATGGTGAGCCACCGTACCCGGTGACCTCGCGGAACAGCCGAGCCCCGTGCGCCGGGTGGGACGCGGTGGGCGGCGAACGCAACGGGTGACGGGGGTGGCACGTCCGGTACATCGAGGCCGGATTGGGCCCGCGCCGGGCCGGTCGTGCTTCAGCGTGGTTCCACGGACCCGGGGAAGCCGGCCAGCCCTCGCTCGGCCAGGCGGGCGGCACGACGGACTTCGCGGGTGACGGTGCCGATCGCGGCCGTTGCCGGGTGGCCGGGCCGCAGGTGGGTCCGCAGGGCGCGGAACTGGACCCGCCACAGGCCGAGGAGGGTGGCCGCGGCGATCTGCGGTTCGGGATCGCCGGGTCGCAGCCCGGTCCGGGCGGCGAGCACTTCGGCGGCGACGTCGACGAACCGGTCGGCGGTGTCGCTCTGGTACGCCCGCAGCGAGGGGGTGTCGCGGATCAGGTCGCCGAACTTCCGGTACTGCGCCAGCGCGCGGTCGGGCTCCGGGTCGGCGGCAAGGTTCGCGGCGAGACCGTGCAGTTCCTGGTCGAGGACCGCCAGCATCGCGGCGACCGGGGGAAGCGCCGGGTTCGCCAGGTGCGTGCGCAGCGCGTCGGCGGTCGCTTCCAGCCGGTCCAGGAGCAGTGCCTCCTTGCTCGGGAAGTAGTTGAAGACGGTCTTCTCGGACACCCCGCACGCCCTGCCGACGTCGGCGACCCGGACGGCGTCGAAGCCGTGCTCGACGAACATCCGCGTGGCGGTGTCGGACAGCTGCCGGCGCATCGCGCGCTTCTTGCGCTCACGCAGGCCCTCGACGACCGGACGGCCGGTGGTCCCCATGCGACCATCCTACTTCAGTCACGCAAAAAGTTCTGCTACTGTATATTTACAGTCACCGAAGTTTGAGGAGCCGCCATGTCCGAGATCCACATCGTTCGCGACTACCCGCACTCGCCCGTGAAGGTCTGGCGGGCGATGACCGACCCGGACCTGATCCCGCACTGGACCTCGACCGGGAAAGGGGCGCGCGCCGAGGGGTTCCAGCCCGTGGTCGGCAACCGCTTCCGGTTCGTCGCCAAGCCGATGCCCTTCTGGCGCGGCATCGTCGACTGCGAGGTCCTGGAGGTCCGCGAGCGGGAACTGCTGCGCTACACGTGGGTCGGCGAGGAGGGCGAGACACCCAGCCAGGTCCTCTACCGGCTGGAGCCCACGCCGGCGGGAACCCGCTTCACCTACCACCACACCGGGTTCACCGGAGTCGGCGGGTTCGCCATGGCCAAGCTGCTCGGCTCGATCCGGACCAAGATGCTCACCGTCGGCGTGCCCGCCCTGCTCGCCGAGCTGGACGAGACCGGCGCGCTGCGCCGGGACCAGCCCCGATGAACCTCCCCGCGCAGACATTCGCCCTCGTCGCGGCGCTGACGCACCTGTGGATCTTCACGATGGAAAGCGTCCGCTTCACCCACCCCGCCGTCCACGCGATGTTCGAGGTGCGCGCGGCGGACCTCGCGGCGGTCCGCCCCTGGGCGTTCCACCAGGGGTGTTACAACGCTCTCCTGGCGCTGCAGGTGCTCGCCGGTTTGACCGCGGTGCACACGGGCGCCGTCGCCGGCGGCCAGGCGCTCGTCCTGGCCGCCACCGCGTCGATGCTCGCGGCGGGCACGGCCCTGATCGCCTTCGACCCCCGCCGGGCGCGGATCAAGGGGCTGATCGGGCAGGGGGCACCTGCCCTGGGGACGCTCATCGCGCTCATGGCTTGAGCCGGCCCCGCGCGCCGGGCCTTGGGGCGGGCGCCGGGCCCTGGGGCGGGCGCCGGGCCCTGGGTTGGGGCGCCGGGCCTTGGGGCGGGCGCCGGACCTCGATGCAGGGCGCCGGGCCTTGGGGTGGGGCGCCGGCCAGCGACACACCGGCCGGCACGACCCGCCCTCCCTTGGGGGACCCCCGCCTCATTGAGCGTATCCGGGCAGCCCGACGAAAAGCCGCGAAACCGAAGCCCGCGGGACCACTTGTCCCCATCACGGCCGGATTGTGGACAACAGGGTCGTGGGCGGCAAACTCTCAGCGGGACAAGGGTTTCAGCGCGACAAGGACCTGGCGCACCAGCGCAGCAAACCCCGGTCAGCAACTACTGGACGAGTGATGTGTAAGTCCGGTTGGCGAGGGTGCTTCGTCGTTGCGGACCCGCAGCCGGCAACGGAAGCCGACCACGACGTCACCAGACCTCCCTGCTCTGCCGCGGCTTGGAAGAAAAGAATGTCCTCGCCGGACGGGCAATACCGCTAAGTTAGGGGTGTCCAGGCGGGGCTGGGCTGTGACACGCGCTGCGCGTATCCGTTGTCTGAGTGGA
>NZ_JBSGBQ010000065.1:0-12841 GCF_053601335.1 Amycolatopsis sp. NPDC004747
CGCACATCGTAGAACGAAATCCACTCAGACAACGGATACGCGCAGCGCGTGTCACAGCCCAGCCCCGCCTGGACACCCCTAACTTAGCGGTATTGGCCGGACGGGCAGGCTCCGGGATGACCACGGCCAACGCTCCCACCCCACTTCATGGAGGTGGGCCGCGAGGTGGTCATCCCGTCGCCTGATTGAGGCCTATCACTTTGAGCCGGGCCCGCAAGCGTGCGCTGTCTCCCCACGCAGCGCTGTGCGTTGCGGGCCCGGCTCAAAGTGATTTCACGGCCTCAGGCGACGGGATGACCACCCCGCTCCTTTCCTTTGGATTCGGGCTCGCGGCGGTGGGAGGGGACTGCCGTCAGCAGGGTGAACAGGGCTGCCGCCAGTTGGGACAGGAGCAGGAGGTTTCGCTCCGTTCCCGGGTACTCCAGCGTTACCTCGGAGGACGTTGGTGGGACCGATACCGCCACCTGGTGGCCCCACGCCGGCACTATCGGGGCCGGCTTGCCGCCCACCGTGGCCTTCCAGCCCGGCTCCTGCTCCGCCGCCAGTACCAGCAGCCGGCCTGTTGGGCCGTCGGAGACCCGGACGCGTACGTCCGGGAGGTTTGCGCGTACCGGTGCCACGCCCGGGGCGTTGCCGGGGGCGCCGCCTCCGGTGACCGCCGCCTTTGCCTGCTCCGGGGAGATCAAGATCACCTGGCCCGCCGGTGGGAGCAGGCGGAGGACGCCGCGGCCGTCGGACGTCGGCGCGGCCACCGACAGCAGGTCCTTCGCCAGCGGTGGGTACGCCTTCGGGTCCACGCCGGGCGGGAGGACCAGGTACTCCACGCCCGCGGCCGCAGCCGCCGCGAGTGCGCCCTGGACCGCCGCCGCGTCGCCTTGGCCGAGGGCTCGGCGCCAGGATGCCAAGCGGGCCGGCGTGCCGGGTGCCGGGGCCAGCTCGTCGTCGCCGTAGTGCGGGAGGCGGCCGCCGATCTGGCGGGTGGCGTCCGGGGCCAGGTCGAGCACCGAGCGGCCGGACGCCGCCAGCTCGGCCGCGACCTCCGGAGCGAGCGACGGCCGCTCCCCGGCCCGCAGCGGCCCCTGCGCGCCGACGACCACCGCGCCGGCCGCCAGGCCCAGGAACACCGCCGCCCCGGCCACCGCCATCACCTTCGGCAGCCACGGCGCCGGGACCGCCGCCGTGCCGCCGCCCTGCCACGATCCGAGCACCACCCAGAGCAGCCCCGCCCCGACGATCAGCAGCGGCACGCCCGCGTAGCCGGGTGCCGCCGCGCCGCCCTGCATCGGGGGTGCCGTCACCATGCGCACCAGCACCACCCCGCCCGCGCCCAGTGCCGCGAGCGCCAGCCCGCCCGCGGCGAGCTTCGTCGGCCGGACGACCACCGCCACCAAGGCCGCGGCGATCACCGCGACGCCGATCGGCCAGGCGCCCGGCCCGCCCGGGTCGAGCCCGGCCAGATCCGTGGCCGAAACCGCCGGAGCCGCGCCGCCGAGGCCCTGCACGAGCAGCTCCGGGTGCTTCAGCAGCACGGTCGGCCACGGCAGCAGCAGCGCCAGCGGCAGCAGGACCACGATCCCGACCGACGCGATCCGGCGCGCCAGCCCGGTCGGTGCGGGCAGCACGACGAACCCGATCAGCAGCCCGGCGAGCGCGAGCCCGTGCGCCAGCGGTGAGAACGCGCCGAGCAGCGCCACCCCGAACGCCGACAGCGCGGAGACGTGCAGCCAGCGCGTGTCCGCGTGCACGAGCAGCCCCGCGATGCCCGCGGCCACCAGCGGGAGCACCAGGTGCACCACGACGACGTCGAGCCGGCCCTGCGCCACGCCGGCGGTCGCGGCCGGCAGCAGCGCGTACGTCGCGGCGACGACGGCGCGGACCCAGCGGCGCACGCGAAGCCTTCTCGTCGCCGCGTACGCGCTCAGCGCCGCGAGCGGGATGTCGCCGATGAGGAGGATCGCCACCAGCGCGGCGGGGCCGCCGATCGGCGCGAACAGGGCGCCGAGCGTCCCGAGCACCGGCACGGTGGCCGACGCGGGCGCGCCGGTGCCGCCCGCGATCGCGTGCCACGGCGTCAGGTACGACGTCCAGAGCTCCCCCAGCCCGCCGACCGGGAGGAGCTTGCCGCCGAACAGGTCGAGGCCGAGCCGGGCGCGGTTGACGACCAGGCCGAGCGCGGTCAGCACGACGAGCAGGACCACCGGCGGCGCGAAGACCGTCGCCGCCAGCACGCGGCGCCGGTTCACCTCCACGAAGACGAGTTCGGGTTCCGGCTCTTCGACCTCGGGAGCGTCTTCGGCGGCCGGCGGTTCCGGCAGTGTGACGGCGACGAGCGTGCCCGGACGGCGCAGCCCGGACCCGCGCGAGCTGACTCCGCGCAGCGCGCCCGCGGGCAGCGCGTCCGGCCCCACCGGACGGTTCTCGCGGGCGTCGAGCGCTTCCGGCGTCACCCACGCCGACTCGGTTTCGACCGTCTCGGGTACCCGGCCGAGCGCGACGTCGTTCTCGACACCGCGGCGCACCAGGCCGACGACGCCGGCGCGGACGGCGTTGCGCAGCCGCGTCCAGCGTCCGGTGAAGAGGCCGCGAACCGTGCCCGGCCGCGGATTCCGCCGCCGGTGGGCGCGGGCGGCGCGCAATCCGCCGTGTCCACTGAGGAGGTACGCGGCGGCGGCGAGCTCGGCCCGCGCTTCCCCGGTGCGGCGCAGCAGGACGAAGGCGAGCGCGCGCAGCACCGCCAGCAGCGGGAGCCGGATCATGCCGAGCCAGAAGGAAAACGGCGAGCAGTTCACCAGGAACACGCGCAGCCCGTGGGCGCGGTTCGCGGCGGGCAGCGAACCGGCGAGGACGTCCGCCTTCCGCCGTCCGGTGGTCACGCCGCGGGCGTGGCGCACCCGCGCGAGCGGCACGGACAGGACCACGCCGCCGGCCGCGTTGGCGCGCCAGCCGAAGTCGAGATCCTCGCGCAGCAATGGGAAATCGGGATCGAAGCCGCCGAGGGCGTCCCAGGCGTCGCGGCGCACGAGCGAGCCCGCGCTGGGCACCGCGAGCACCTCGACCGGGTCTTCGCCGGACGCGGCGACCTGCTGGCGATGGCCGGAGGCGTCGGTGGACAGGCCGGCTTCGACGATCAGCCGCGGATCGGTCCAGTCGAGGCCGAGCGAGCCGAGCACGGTGGCCGATGGTTCCTTCGTCGCCACGGTCAGGAGTTGCTCGAGGCAGTCGGGGTCGGGCGCGCAGTCGTCGTGCAGCAGCCACAGCCAGGAACCCGGGTCGCCCCAGCGCTCGGTGGCGTGCGCGACGGCTTCGGCGACCGCGGCCGCGAACCCGGTGTCACCCGGGAGCGTGATGACCCCGGAGAGCACAGGGGAAGAACCGGGTCCGGGGTCCTCGGCGGCTTCGGCGAGCAGCCGCGGGGTCGCGTCGGTGGAGCCGGTGTCCACGGCGAGCACGTGCCGGGGCCGGACACTGCTGCGACGCAACGCGGAAAGCGCCAGCGGCAGCCAGTTTTCGCCGTCGTGACAGACCACAATGGCCAGAACGGGCGCGGTGCGCGGGACGGGCGGCGCGGCGGTGCGGGGCAACGAACGCTCCAGTTCGGGTGGCAGTCGGTGCGGCCACCCTACGGCCCAGGTCCGTCACCCGTTGGTGAACCCACGCCGAGACTTCACCAACGTGGAATCACCGGTGACGCCGAGCATCACCGGTGATTCCCGCTCAGACGGCGCGTTTCTTCAGCTTGCGGCGCTCCCGCTCGGACAGACCGCCCCAGATGCCGAAGCGCTCGTCGTGGGCCAGTGCGTACTCAAGGCACTCGTCCTTGACCTCGCAGCCCAGGCAGATCCGCTTGGCTTCCCTGGTGGAGCCGCCCTTCTCGGGGAAGAACGCCTCCGGGTCCGTCTGCGCGCACAGAGCGCGTTCCTGCCAATCCTGCTCTTCTTCGGTGGCATCGATGAGCTCGGTGAGATCTCCCAGAGCCTGCTCCGGGATCTCGCCCCAACTCATGACGTGCCCCCATTCCTTACCATCGGCTTCCAACCGCACGTCCGCCTCCTCGCTCCCTAGCACTCCCCAGGCTGGCGGTGGTGAAACGACACTCGCCGTCCCCTCTCGGCGGCGAATGACATCACTGTGATTACACCCGTGTAGTGCGGTCAGGTCAAGCGGAGTAGCGAGTTCGGGGGACGTTCCGGCCCGATCGCGCAAGGGGACACGCCGGTAACTTCACACCGAGCATACGGAAGACTGGAGCACGTGCAGAAGTCAGCAGTGCGCCCCAGCCCGGTCTTCCTCGGCATCCTCGCGCTCACCGTCGCCGGTGGCGCCATGGCCGCGTTCGGTGACATCAACACCGTTTTCGTCCGCGACCGCGACCCGCTGCTCATCGCCGGCGTGGTGATCTTCGTCGCCGCCGGCTGGGTGGCGTCGCTGTCGCTGCACGAGTTCGGGCACGCGATGGTCGCCTACCGGGGCGGGGACTACAGCGTCGCCCACAAGGGGTACCTGACGCTGGACGTCCGCAAGTACACCGATCCCGTCCTGTCGATCATCCTGCCGCTGATCTTCCTCATCATCGGCGGCATCCCGCTGCCGGGCGGCGCGGTCTGGATCAACCGCGGGGCGCTGCGCTCGCGCGGGACGTCGTCGTGGGTGTCACTGGCCGGGCCGCTGAGCAACCTCGCGGTCGGCGCGGCGCTGGCACTGGTGGTCGCAGTGGTCCCGATGGCCGGCGGCCTGGTCATCGCGATGTCCTACCTGGCGCTGCTGCAGGTCGTGACCTTCCTGCTCAACATCCTCCCGATCCCGGGCCTCGACGGCTGGGGCGCGATCGAGCCGTACCTGCCGCCGCGGGCTCGCGAACTGGGCGCGCAGGTCCGCCCGTGGGCACCGATCATCCTGTTCGCGATCCTGTGGTTCTTCCGCCCGGCGAACGCCGCGCTGTGGGACGGCTCCTACGCCATCTTCAACGCCTTCGGCGGGTACGTCGACGGCGCGAAGATCGGCTTCAGCGTCTTCCAGTTCTGGAACTGAGGTTTGAGACGGGCACCGCGCGGGAATGATCAGCGCGGTGCCGTGACCGGTGGCGCGTGCTCGGTCAGCCAGCCGTGCGCGCGCTTCCACACGACCCGCAGACCCGACCGCTCGCCCAGGTAGTCACCCGCCGCCCCGACGACCGGCAGCATGCCGAGCGCACGGTGGAACAGGTTGCCGCGCGGCCGCTTCTCCAGCTCCTCGGTGATGCCCAGCAGGCCCCGGCCCAGCCGCCACAGCGTCCGGCCCGCCGCCTTGACCGTGGCCTTGCCGTGCTTCTTCTCCGACGCCCTCAGTTCCTCGGTCAGCTTCGCCGCTTCGTCCGCCTCCGCGGCCTCGTCGTGCTCCGCGTGCTTGCCGGCCGCCAGGTTCGCGTCGATGTTGCGCTCGAAGAGCACCCACGCGATGAGCCGCACGCGGGTTCCGACGTCGGTCACCCCGTACTCGCCCGCGATCGCGCACAACAACAGCCCCTGGGACGCCGCGCCGAGGGCGTCCTGCACCGGCAGGCGGTCGGCCAGCGCACCACCCAGCCCCGGGATCGACGTCAGCACCGCCGTGAAGCGGCCGACGCGGTTCATCCACCAGCTCGACCGGTCGTAGCCGGTCATCCGCGCCCACGCCGCCGTGCCCGGCACCTTCACCGACGTGACCCCGTGGATCAGCTTCGCCTTCAGGCCCGACTCGACCTCGGCCAGGTCTTCCGAGGCCCGCGCCTGCAGGCCGAACGGGTCGGACTCGCGCAGCGCGTCCAGCATCGGCCCGCAGGCACGCACGAACGGCCGCAGCACCGCCACGACCTGCCGGTCGGAGATCGCCTCACCCACGTCCCGGTCCCCTTCCCGCCGTCCGGCGCGGTGCGCCGCCCAGCACCATCGCGCCCGGCAGCGCACTCGCGCCGAGCAGCAGCAACGCCCGCCAGTCCTGGATCAGCACCAGGTCACCGCCCGGGCCCAGCATGCCGACCCCGAACACGACGAGCACCCACACCACCAGGGGTACCCAGGAAAGCCCGGGCCGCACCAGCTTCGCCGTGGTCCACACCAGCCACGGCGTGGTGACGGCGCCCACGAGCACCGTCACCGGCACCGGGACCACCCCGATCCGCAGCGGCAGGAAGAACAGCTCCAGCAGGGCCAGCAGCACCGTGTCGACCGCGAGCAGGACCAGCAGCAGCCGCTGCTCGACCGTCAGCCGTTCCGCCCCGGTCACAGCCCACCGAACAGGTCGTGTTCCGCACCCTCGACCGGCCCGTGGGCGAGCACGAAGAAGTCTTCGGCGAGGATCGGCTGGGCGATCTCGTTCGTCAGGGCGAAGTACGGGACGGCGCCGTCGACCACGGCCAGCTGGGTCGCGTGCGCCCGCAGGGCCGCGAGCTTGGCCGGGAGGTACCCGGCGACGTCGAGCACCGTGGTGATCTCCTCGTCTGGCGTCGCGGGCAGCTCGTCGTCGTCCGGGACGCGGTAGCGGGGTTCGCCGGCACGCAGCGCGGCCAGCCCGGCACGCACCGCGCTCTTCGACGTCACCGTGTGGAACACCCGCCGCACCGAACCGGCCCGGGCCGCCGCCGCCATCGTGATCTCGTGGGCCCGGATGTGGTCGGGGTGGCCGTAGCCGCCGAAGGCGTCGTAGGTGACGACGACCTGGGGCTGCACCTCGTCGATGAGCTCCGCCAGCTGAGCGGCCTGCTCGTCGGCGCTTCCGCCGGTGAACGCCCGCGGGTGCGACGCCGACGGCGTGCCCGCCATGCCCGAATCGCGCCACCGGCCGAGCCCGCCGAGGTAACGGTGCCGGGACACCCCCAGCGCGGCGCACGCGGCCGTCAGCTCGGTGACGCGGTAGCCGCCCAGCTGGTCGGCGGTGTGAGCGCGCAGCCCCTCCAGCTCCCCGAGGCCGGCCATGACCTCGCCCTCTTCGCCCAGCGTGCAGGTCACCACGGTCACGTCGGCGCCTTCGGCGGCGTATCGTGCGATCGAGGCGCCGGTGGTGATGCTTTCGTCGTCGGGATGGGCGTGGACGAACAGCAGCCTTCGCGATACCGGGGAGATCACGGGTTGAGCGTAATTCCCGTGCTCCGACCTTCGTCGGGGACACCCTCGGTTATCCTCGCGCGAGTCGCGACCGCCGCGTCGTGACGGTCTGTACCCCCACGAAGGGCATCTGGTGAGCACTGAAGCAACTTCGGCGGACGTCGCCGGCGTGTCAGGATCGGTCCTGTCCATTTCCGACCTCAGCGTGTCGTTCCAGACCGAGGACGGCGTCGTGAACGCCGTCAAGGGCATCGGGTTCGACGTGCAGCCCGGCGAGATCGTCGCCGTGGTCGGGGAGTCCGGGTCCGGCAAGTCCGTCACGTCGATGTCGGTGCTGGGCCTGCTGCCCAAGACCAGCCGGATCGCCGGTGAGCTGCGCCTCGGCGAGCGCAACCTGGCGGATCTCAAAGAGAAGGACATGCAGAAGATCCGCGGCAACCAGGTCGCGATGATCTTCCAGGAGCCGATGACGGCGCTGAACCCGGTCTACACGGTCGGGTGGCAGCTGCGCGAGGCCCTGCGATCCCACCTCGACATCGCGAAGGAAGCCGCCGACAAGCGGGCGGTCGAGCTGCTCGACATGGTCGGCATCCCGAACCCCGAGCTGCGGTTCAAGCAGTACCCGCACCAGCTCTCGGGCGGTCTGCGGCAGCGCGTCGTCATCGCCATGGCGATCGCCTGCGACCCGAAGGTGATCATCGCCGACGAGCCGACCACGGCGCTCGACGTCACGGTCCAGGCCGAGATCCTGGGCCTGCTGCGCAAGCTGCGGGACACCCTCGACACGGCGATCGTGCTGATCACCCACGACATGGGCGTCGTCGCCGACATGGCCGACCGCGTCATCGTGATGTACCAGGGCGAGATCGTCGAAGAGGCGCCGGTGCGCGAGCTGTTCGCGTCGCCGAAGGAGGACTACACCCGGCGGCTGCTCGCCGCGGTGCCGGTGCTCGGGCAGCGTCCCGAGGGCCGCCGTCTGCTGGACGACGCCGGGATCGCCACCGACAGCACCGAGGCGGCCAAGATCGCCGAGGAGATCCGGCTGGCCGACGAAGAGCTCGAGGCCGTGATCGAGGAGGCCGCGCCGGCGCTGGAGATCAAGAACCTCGTGCTCGAGTACCCCGGCCGCCGCGGCCAGGGCAAGAACCGCGCGGTCGACGACGTCTCGCTGACCATCGCCAAGGGCGAGATCGTCGGCCTGGTGGGCGAGTCGGGTTCCGGCAAGTCGACGGTCGGCCGCTGCGCGGTCGGCCTGCTGCGCGCGACCGAGGGCACCATCGCGATCGCGGGCAAGGACATCACGAAGATGTCGGCGAAGGAGATTCGCCCGCTTCGCCGGTTCTTCTCGATCGTGTTCCAGGACCCGGCGTCGACGCTGGACCCGAAGATGACGATCGGCGAGTCGATCGCCGAGCCGATGGTGCTGCACAAGGTGCTCTCCGGCAAGGAGCTGTCGGCGCGGGTCCGCTCGCTGCTCGACAAGGTCGAGCTGGGCGGGCACTACATGAACCGCTACCCGCACGAGCTCTCCGGCGGGCAGCGCCAGCGCGTGGCGATCGCCCGGGCGCTGTCGCTCGACCCGGCCCTGCTCATCGCGGACGAGCCGACCTCGGCGCTGGACGTGTCGGTGCAGGCCCGCGTCCTGGACCTGTTCCTGGACCTGCAGCAGTCGCTGCAGTTCGCCTGCCTGTTCATCAGCCACGACCTGGCGGTGGTCGACCTGCTCGCCGACCGCGTCGCGGTGATGCAGCACGGCAAGCTCGTCGAGGTCGGCACGCGTGATCAGGTGCTGCACTCGCCGCAGCAGGAGTACACGAAGCGCCTGCTGTCGGCGGCCCCGGTCGCGGACCCGATCCTGCAGGCCGAGCGCCGCGCGGCGTGGGAGGCAGGCAAGCTGGCCCCGGTGGCCGACTGACGCACGAACGCCGAAGGGCCCCGCACCCACAGGGTGCGGGGCCCTTCGCGTACCTGGACGGACGACACGCGTACCCAAGCGGACGACTCGCGTACTCAGACGGACGACACGGCCGCCGGGGGCGGTGCCCGGCGTGTCGTCCATCCGGGTACGCGTGTCGTCCGGCGGGGTACGCGTGTCGTCCGTCAGCCGACGCGGATGCGGGGGTCCAGGATGCCGTAGAGCAGGTCCGCGAGGAGGTTCGCGACGATGACGCTCGCCGCGATCACCACCAGCCAGCCCATCAGCACCTGCGGGTCGTTCTTGTTGACCGCCTCCACCAGCAGCGTGCCCATGCCGTGCCAGTTGAACACCGTTTCGGTGATGATCGCGCCGGTCACCGTGGCGCCGAAGTTCACCGAGAACAGCGTCATCACCGGGATCAGCGCGTTCCGGAACGCGTGGCGCCAGATCACGCGGCTGTTGGACACGCCCTTGGCGCGCGCTGTGCGCACGTAATCGGCGCCCAGCACCTCCAGCATCGAAGCGCGCTGGAACCGGCTGTAGGCGGCGAACGTGATGGCCATGATGGACAGCGTCGGCAGCAGGAACGCGCCGACGTACTTCGCGAGCGCGTCACCCACTCCGGTGGCCGAGAGGCTCTCCGGGCTCGTCGTCCGCAGCCACGGGTCGCCGAGCACGTCGGACAGGCCCAGGTCGCGGACCCAGATGTTGGCGCGGATCGCGTAGCCTTTGAGGACGATCGCCACGCAGAAGATGGGCATCGAGAACATCAGGAACGCCAGCGTCGTGGCCAGGTAGTCCCAAATCGAGTACTGCTTCACCGCGGCGAGCACCCCCACCAGCACGCCGAAGACCAGCGCCAGCACGGACGCCGTCAGCACCAGCTCCAGCGTCACCTTGAACGCGGCCATCACCTTCGGCTGGACCGGGGTGAAGGCGTTGCCCTGCGCGATCGAGATGCCCCAGTCGCCGGTCAGGAAGTGGCCGAGCCAGCTGAAGTAGCGGGCGAGGACGCTCTGGTCCAGGCCGAGCTTGTGCTCGGTGTCGGCGATGGCCGCCGCGCTGATCCCCGGCTTGCTGCGGAGCTCGCCGAGCGGGTCGCCGGTGTTGGCGACCATCACGAAGCACAGGAACGTGCCGATCAGCAGGACCGGGACGGAGATGGCCAACCGCCGGAGCACGTAGAGCACGAGATTCATCCGAAACCCCCAGGTTCGGCGATCCCCGCGAAACGAACGCGGGGGTGACCGGAACCGGTCACCCCCGCGTCGCGCGTTCAGGCCTTCATTCTCCGCTGACGCGGGTCGAAGGCGTCGCGAAGACCGTCACCGATGAAGTTGATCGTCAGTGAAATCAGCACGAGCACGATGAACGGACCGAAGAACAGCGCCGGCCGCGTCTGCAGCTGGGCGTAGTTCTCCAGGATGACGCGGCCGAGCGAGGTGTCCGGCAGCTGGACACCGAGGCCGATGAACGACAGCGCGGCTTCCGCCAGCACGGCCTGGGCGACCGCGAGGGTCGCGTTGACCGTGATGCTGCCGACCATGTTCGGCACCAGGTGCTTGAAGATGATCCGGACGACGCCCGCGCCCGAAGCACGGGCCGCGTCGACGAACTCGCGCTGCGACAGCGACATCGCTTCGGCCCGGGTGATCCGGGCGATCGGCATCCACGCGAACGCCGAGAGCACCAGCGCGACGATGTACCACGTGCCGCCGCCGAACACCTTGGCGAGGATGGCCGCCGCGGCGATCTGCGGGATGATCAGGAACAGGTCCGTCACCCGCGAGATCGCCGAGTCGGTGAAGCCGCGCAGGTAGCCGGCGACCGCGCCGAAGACGACGCCGATCACGGTGGCGAGGATCGACACCGTGAGCGCGATGAGCAGCGAGTACTGCGTGCCGCGCAGCACCTGCGACACCATGTCCTTGCCGACCTGCGTGGTCCCGAGCGGGAACTCGCCGCTGGGCTTGGCGAACGACGGGAACGAGCTGTCCTGGTAGCTGTGCTTCCAGAAGATCGGCATCAGCACGCTGAGCAGCACGATCAGCAGCAGCACCGCCGAAGACGCCATCGCCAGCTTGTGGTGCAGGAACTTCCGCAGGACCAGCTTGCCCTGGCTCCGCGGTTCCGGCAGCGCTTCCGCCGGCAGCGTGCCGTCGGCCGCGGCGGTTTCGGTCGCGAGAAGAGAGTTCAAGTCAGCCAACGCGAATCCTCGGGTCCAGGATGCCGTACATCAGGTCGGCGATCAGGTTGGCGATGATGACGAGAGAAGCGATCACCACGAGCCAGCCCATCATGACCTGAGTGTCGTTCTTCGTGACGGCTTCCACCAGCAACGTGCCCATACCGTGCCAGTTGAAGACGGTTTCGGTGATGATCGCGCCGGCCAGAACCGAACCGAAGTTCACCGAGAACAGGGTCGTCACGGGGATCAGCGCGTTGCGGAACGCGTGCCGGAAGATGACCCGGCCGTTGGCGAGCCCCTTGGCGCGGGCGGTGCGCACGTAGTCCGAGCCCATGACCTCGAGCATCGACGCGCGCTGGAAGCGGCTGTACGCCGCGAAGCTGATCGCCATGATCGACAGCGTCGGCAGCAGGTACGCGCCGATGGTGCTGGTGATGAAGTCGCCGACGCCGTCGGTCTTCAGCTGCTCCGGGCTGGTCGTGCGCAGCCACGGGTTGCCGAGGACGTCGGACAGGCCGAGGTCGCGGACCCAGCCGTTGATCTCGATGGCGTAGCGCTTCAGCACGATCGCGACGCAGAAGATCGGCATCGAGAAGAGCAGGAAGGCGAGGGTGGTCGCGATGTAGTCGATGATCGAGTACTGCTTCACCGCGGCGAGCACGCCGACGATGATGCCCACGATCAGCGCGAGGATCTCGGCGCCGACGACCAGCTTGAAGGTGACGCCGAGGGCGGCCATCACCTTGGGCGCGACCGGTGCGAGAGCGTTGCCCTGGGCGATGGAGATGCCCCAGTTGCCGGTCAGGAAGTCGCCGAGCCACGTGAAGTAGCGGGGGACGATGCCCTGGTCGAGACCGAGCTTGGCGGCCGTCGCGGCCAGCGCTTCCTTGCTGATCGTCGGGTTCTGCCGCAGCTCGCCCAGCGGGTCACCGGTGCCGGCGACCATGACGAAACACAGGAAAGTCCCGACCAGCAGGACGGGGATCGATATCGCCAGACGGCGAAGGATGTAGATCACCAGGTTCAACGAACTGCTCCTCATCCGGGCCTGGTCGTCAGAAGTGCGCTGGACCGCTACCCGGTTGTCTACCGTAGTGGCGGTAACCCTACGGTCAACAGCTACTTCCGGTGGGTACCGGGGCCCGGCTTTTGGCCGAACCCCGGTACCCGCCAGGTCATCTGGAGCGAGGGGATGGAAGAGGCGGGGCGAGCCCTACTTCTTCTGCTCCCACTCGCCGACGTTCCACAGAACACCGTCGTACGACTGCATGTAGACGCGGTCGATGCCCTTGAACGCCCACATGCTCGGCGTCTGGAACAGCGGCAGGGTCGCGTAGTCGTCCGCGATGGCCTTGTCGGCCTCCTGGTACTTCTGCAGCTTGACCTGCTCGTCGGTGGCCTTCACCGCGGCGTTGTAGGCGTCGTCGATCTTCGGGTCGCAGAGGCTCTGGTAGTTCTGCTCGCCACCCTTGTCCGGGCAGACGTAGATCGACTTGGACTCCGCCTTGAACGGCTGGGACGACCAGCCGAACAGCGCGACGTCGTAGTCACCGGTCGAGACGCGGCCACCCTTGAGGAAGTTGGCGTCGGTCTCGTCCTTGACCTCGATGCCGGCCGCCTTGGCCTGCGAGATGATGATCTCGACGGTCTGGCTGCGGCGCGCGTTCTGGTTGTGCG
>NZ_JBSGBQ010000066.1:0-12072 GCF_053601335.1 Amycolatopsis sp. NPDC004747
TTGGTGAGGCGGGTTCCAACCCGCCTCACCACTCACGACAACTCAGCTCACCGCGTAGGTGAAGATGTGCGCCTGGCCGGCGCCGGTCGACGCCGGGAGGGTGATCGACTTGACCTGCTTGGCCGGGTCGAGGGCGATCGGGGCCGTCGCGAACAGGTACGACGTGTAGGGCCGCTGGAGCCGGAACATGTACCGCGGGAACGCCGAGTTCACGTACGGCACCTTCGCGACCACGGTGTTCCCGAACTGCGGCGTCTCGTCACCGCCCTTGAGCAGCCACTCCGACAACCCGAGTTGACCCTGCTGGGTCGAGCCGTCGGTGTAGGTGACCGTCACCGTCCCCTGCGCGTCCGCGCCGGTGGCCGCGCCGAGGAACGACAGCTTCGTCGCACCTGGCGGCGGGGCGTTCACCGCCAGCGTCTGCCCCGCGGCGATGACGTTGTCCGGTGACCCCGTCGGGCTCGACGGCCAGCGGAACTGCTGCCCGTCGACGGTCACCGTCCCGCCCGGCGTGATGCCGTTCGCGGCGAACCCCTGCGCCGAGTACGAGAACGCGAAGCCGCCCGGGTAGAGATCGGTCTCGCCGAAGTCGCCGTATTGGACCAGCTTGTCGTCGGTGACGCCGACGTTGGTGTTCGCCGCGTGCAGTGTCCCGGGCTGCCCGATCGTCACCGGCAGGTACGCGGGCACCGGCTGGCCGCTGAACGTCACCGGCACGCTCAGGTACGCGTCCGCCGACCGGGTCGCGGTCACCGTCACCTGCTGCGTGGTGGTCCCGTGCGCGCCGACGGTGAGCGTGCCGCTCGACGGCGTCACGGTGACCCCGAGCGGCGGCTTCGCCTCCCACGAGACCGTACCGGCGCCGGTGATGCCTTCGGCGGTCACCGTGGCAGTGGTCTCCCCGCCGGGCGCGACGACCACGCGCCCCGGGCCGACGCGGCCGCGCACCGGGACCTCACCGTCGCGGAAGGACGGCGGCGCGTCGGCCCGGCCCGAACCCCACGAAGTCGGCGACGTCCCGAGCGTGAAGTCCAGCCGCCCGCCGTCCACCGCGAAGGACTCCGGGAGCCACGGCTTCGTGCTCGGCCGGCCGTTCACCCGGAGGCTGTTCACGTACTTCACCGAGCTGGACGCGCCGGGCGCGGTGATGGTGATCCGCTGCCCGGTCGCCCGCGTCAGCGTGATCTTCGGGAACAACGGGCTGGCCAGCACGAGTTCCGCGCGTCCCGGTGCTTCCGGGTACATGCCGAGCGCGGCGAAGACGTACCAGGCGGACGTCGCGCCGAGGTCGTCGTTGCCGGGCAGGCCGTCTTCGGACGGCTTGAACAGCAGCTCCGCCGAGCGGCGCACGATGTCCTGCGTCTTCGACGGCGCTCCCGCGTAGGCGTACTCCCACGGCACCTCGAACGACGGTTCGTTCGCCATGAACGCGTACGGCGAGTTGGCGTCGCTGTTCAGCTTCGTGAAGAAGAAGTCGAGCCGCTTCTTCACGGCGTCGTCGCCGCCCATCGCGTCGAAGAGCCCGCGGACGTTGTACGGCACCATCCACGTGTACTGCGCCGCGTTCCCTTCCTGGTAGCGCATTTCCTGGTACTGCGCGGGATCGAACGGCGAGAGGAACTGGCCGTCGCGCATCCGGGTCTGCAGGTAGCCGGTCGCCGGGTTGTACACGTTCTCCCAGTACTGCGCGCGGCTCATGAACCGGTGGTAGGTCCCGGCGTCGCCGAGCCGCTGGGCCAGCTGCGCGATCCCGAAGTCGGCGGTCGTCTCCTCGAGCATGTCGGAGACGTTGTTCGGGTGGTAGCCCAAGGTCAGGTAGTCCGAGAGGCCGGGACGTTCGAGTGCGCGTTCCCCGGCCTGCTGGACCCGGGTGGCGCCGTTGACCATGGAAGCCAGCGCGTGGGACGCGTCGAAGTCCGTGGCGCCGAAGGCGTACGTGCTGGCGATGATCGAGTGGTACGGGTCGCCGCCCATCACGCCCATGAAGTCGTTGTTCTGTGACCAGCGGTCCCAGATCCCGCCGGCCTGGTCGGCCTGGTTGAGCATCGACTGCGCCATGTCGGCGGCTTCGTGCGGAGCGAGCAGCGACAGCAGCTGGACCTCGTCGCGGTAGGTGTCCCAGCCGGAGAAGTTCGCGTACTGCGCGTGGCCCGGCTTCGCGCGGTGGATCGCCTTGTCGAAGCCCGCGTAGCGACCGTCCACATCGGAGAACACGTTCGGCTGCATGAGGGTGTGGTACAGCGCGGTGTAGAACGTCCTCGTGGCCGCGTCCGTGCCGCCCTCGACGGTGATCTGCCGCAGCCGGTCGTTCCAGGCCCGGCGCGCCTCGGCCTTGACGGCGTCGAAGGACGCGCCGCGCTGTTCGGCGGCCAGGTTCAGCCGCGCGCCCGCCGCGTCCACATAGGACAATCCGACGCGCACCTGGACCGGGTTCGCCGGGTCGAAGGTCAGGTAGGCGCCGGAGCCGCCGTCGGCGGTGACGACCTGCTTGTCCCACGTCGTCTTGCTCAGGTTGCCGCCGCGCGCGGTGGTGCCGCCGGGCGTCACGATCGCGTCCTGCCAGGTCCCGGACGTCCGGAACGGCTGGTCGAAGGTCGCGGTGAAGTACACCTTGTACGTGTTCGGGCCGCGGCAGAAGTGCCCGCTGGAGACCCAGCCTTCGACGGTCCGCCGCGCCGGGTCGACGGTGACCGAGGCGTCATCGCTGCCCATCGCGGACTGCGCGACGTCGATCAGCAGCGTGGCGGGGGTGTCCTTCGGAAAGGTGAAGCGGCCCAGGCCGGAGCGTGGGGTCGCGGTCAGCTCGGTGGTGATGCCCGAGTCCGTCTTCACCCGGTAGTACCCGGGGGACGCCGACTCGTTCGCGTGGCCGAAGGTGGGGAAGTACTTCGTCGCGTCGACGGCCGGGGACGTCGAGATGGCTCCGGCGAAGGGCAGGAACGGCACGTCGCCGGCCGCGCCACCGCAGCCGGCGCCGTTGAAGTGGGTGAGGCTGAAGCCGCGGAGGCGGTTCTCTTCCCAGGCGTAGCCGCCGTCGCGGTCGCGGGCGTAGTAGCGGCCCTGGCCGGCGGGCGGCTTCGGCTGCAGGGGCGTGTCCGGGCTCCACTGCACCATGCCGAACGGGACGTCGGCGCCGGGGAACGTGTCGCCGGCGTAGGTGTTGGTCTCGGGAGTGTCGCCGGCCTTGGCGCCGACGAACGGGTTGACGTAGGCGGCGAGGTCTCGGTGCTGGGGGTCCGCGGCCGCGGGCACGACCGCGGTGACCGCTGTGACGAGGGGGACGATCAAAGCCGCGGTGACGACTCTGCGCATGCTCTTCCTCCCGGGGTGAGCGGGTGACCCGGGTTGACAACGTTGTCAACGGACCGGGTGACCCGGCGAGCACTGGGAGTGAACCACCGGTGGTCCGGACCGGTCAAGAAGTTCCCGCCGAGCGGCCCATCCGGTTACCGCTTGAGGATCGCCAGCGCCTCGTCGTGGAGACGGCCGTTCGTCGAGAGCGCGCTTCCGTTGTCGTAGCGCCCGGCGCCGTCCAGGTCGCTGAACCGGCCGCCGGCTTCGGTGACGATCACCTGCGCGGCCGCGACGTCCCACGGGTTGACGATGCACTCCGCCGCGACGTCGATCGCGCCCTCGGCCACGAGCACGTGGTGCCAGAAGTCGCCGAACGCGCGGGTCTCCCAGCAGGTGTCCACCAGATCGAGGTACTTCTCGCGGGAGTGGTACTCCGTCCACGAGTTCAGGTCCGTTGTGGACAGATAAGCGTCCGAAAGGGACGAAACCTTCGAAACCGACAGTCGCCGGGTTCCGGCCGTGTCACTCGAAAAAGCGCCGGATCCGGTTGCCGCCCACCAGCGGCGGCCCAGCAACGGTGCGCTGATCAGCCCGACGACCGGGTCGCCGTCCGCCACCAGGGCGATGAGGGTCGCCCAAACGGGTACTCCGCGAAGGAAGTTCTTGGTCCCGTCGATCGGGTCGAGCACCCAGGCGCGGCCCGTCGACGCCGAGCCGCCGCGCTCTTCGCCGAGCACCGCGTCATCGGGGCGTTCCGAGGCCAGCAACGACCGGATGGCGTCCTCGACCGCGGTGTCGGCGTCGGTCACCGGGGTGCGGTCGGGCTTGCGCTCCACCGCCAGGTCCAGGGCGCGGAACCGCGCCGTCGTGATCGCGTCGGCGGCGTCGGCCAGCCGGACGGCGAGGGCCAGATCATCTTCGTAGCCAGGCACGGTCACGATGTTTTCACGCCCGCGAGCCGTAGAGTTGGCCAGGTGAGCATGGTCCTACTTGCCGAAGACGATCCGGCCATCGCCGAACCGCTCTCCCGCGCCCTCGAACGCGAGGGATACGAGATCCACGTCGTCACCGACGGTCCCTCGGTGCTCGACGCCACCGCCGCCCAGCGCGTCGACCTGCTCGTGCTGGACCTCGGTCTGCCCGGGATGGACGGTCTGGAGGTCTGCCGGCGGCTGCGCGCGGCCGGCACCGAGCTGCCCGTCCTGATGCTCACCGCCCGCACCGACGAGGTCGACTTCGTCGTCGGCCTGGACGCGGGCGCCGACGACTACGTCGCCAAGCCCTTCCGGCTCGCCGAGCTGCTCGCCCGGATCCGCGCACTGCTGCGCCGCCGGGTGCCCGAGGTGCTGGAGGCCGGCGGGGTGCGGATGGACCTCGGCGCCCGGCTGGTCACCGTGGACAACCACGAGGTCCAGCTGGCGAACAAGGAGTTCGAGCTGCTGCGCGTGCTGATGAGTCGAGCCGGGCAGGTCGTCAGCCGCGACGAGATCCTCGCCGAGGTCTGGAACGACCTGGAGTCGAAGACGTCCAAGACCCTCGACATGCACATGTCGTGGCTGCGGCGGAAGCTCGCCATCGCCGCCGACGAGGCCGCCGGGCGCACCAGCAAGACCCACGACGGCGAGCGGCGGATCGCGACCGTCCGCGGCGTCGGTTTCCGCTTCAACGCCGAGTGACCCGTGCGCCGCCGCATCCTGCTGGCCATCCTGCTGGCCGTCGCCGTCAGCGCGGTGGTGCTGGGCATCCCGCTGGGCATCGTGGCGAGCTGGCAGATCGAGTCGAGCTACCGCGAGACGCTCGCCGAGAACGCCCGCGCGGCGGCGGCGATCCTGGACACCGAAATCGCCAACGGCCAGGAGATCGACCTCGACCAGGTGCGCGCGGCCGTCCCGGCGAACGGGCTGCTGACCGTCCGCGCCAGCGGCCAGACCGAGAAGCGCTACGGCAGCAGTCCCGGTCCCGACACCGTCACCGAAACCGCCGACCTGGCCCGCGACGGCAAGGTCGAGATCGCCGTCCCGGCCGGCCCGATGCACGAGCGGCAGACGACCGTGACGCTGGTCGTCGTGCTGCTGGTGCTGTTGTCGGTGGGCACCGGCGCGGTGGTCGCGATCGCCACGGCCAGACGGCTCGCGAAGCCGCTGCGGCACGTGGCCGAGCGCGCGGCCCGCCTCGGCGGCGGCGACTTCCGGCCGGACCCGAGCCGCTACGGCGTCGGCGAGCTCGACATGGTCGCCGAAGCGCTGGACGCCTCCGGCACCGCGCTGGCCCAGCTCGTGCAGCGGGAGCGCCAGCTCGTCGGCGACGTCTCGCACCAGCTGCGCAGCAGGCTGACCGCGTTGCAGCTGCGGCTGGAACCGCTCACCGTGCACCCCGACGAGGAGGTGGCGGACGAGTCGAAGGCGGCCCAGGAACAGGCGGACCGGCTCGCGGAGGCCCTGGACGAGCTGCTGGCGGCGGCCCGCGCGGCCCGCGAGGTCGGCGCGGAACCGGTGGACCTGCCGACGCAGCTGCCGGAAATGGCGCAGGAGTGGCGCGAGCTGCTCCGCTCGGAGGGTCGCAACCTGCGGACGCGGGTGGCCGACGGCCTGATGGCCCGGGCCACCCCGGGCCGGCTGCGCGAAGTCATCGGCGTGCTGCTGGACAACGCGTTGCGCCACGGCTCGGGCACGGTCACGCTCATCGCCCGCCGCGGCGACGCCGAGGGCACGGTGGTGATCGAGGTGAGCGACACCGGCCCCGGCGTCCCGGACGAGCTGGCGCCGCACATCTTCGAACGCGGCTTCTCGGGCGGCGGCTCGACGGGCGTCGGCCTGGCACTGGCGCGGGCACTGGTCGAGGCGGACGGCGGCCGCCTCGAGCTGTCGAACCGCCGTCCGGCGGTGTTCAGCCTGTTCCTCAAGGTGCCGCGGCCGAGCGACGTCCCCGAGGTGCGCTGGCCCGCCGAGCGCGTCCCGCGTTAGATCAGCCCCTCCCGCAACGCATACGCCACCGCGTGCGAGCGGTTCCGCAGCTGGAACCGGTTGGTGACGTCGTGGAGGATGCTCTTCACCGTGCGCTGCGAGTAGCACAGCTCGTCGGCGATCTCCTGCGTCGAGTACCCCGCCGCGACGAGCCGCAGGACCTCCGTCTCCCGGTCGCTCATCCCGCCCAGCCGCAGGCCGCGTGGCTCGAGCACCTGGCGCTGCAGACGCGAAACCCGGTTCAGCAACCGGCCGAGCAGGTCCGGCGGCAACGCGCCCTCCCCGGCCGCCGCGGTCTTGATCAGGCGGACGAGGACGTCCGGTCCCGCGTCGGCGCGGCGGGCGACCGCGCAGACGCCGTGCTCGACCGCGTTCAGGATCTCGTTGTCGTCGACTTCGCCCGCGACCAGCACGATCCGGGTGAAGCCCTGGTGGTGCAGCGCGGACAGCAGCTGGGTCATCTTCTCGTCGATCCGGTCGGCGACCAGCAGGGCGACCAGGGCCGTGCCGTCGTCGACCACCCGGACGTCGTCGCGCGAACGCAGCGCCATGCAGACGCCGTTGTGCAGGATCGGATCGGTGGCGCGGACCACCACCGGGGTCCGGTCGGTTTCGAACATCGTTCCCCATTCCCCTCGAACGGTGCAGGCTGCCCAGCCTGCCCGCAGGGGTGTCCCGGGCGCATGGGACCGGGGTCCCGATGTTGCCCGGGCGGGAGGGTCAGGACTTCGGTTTGGGGGTCCGGGTGACGGAACCCCCGGCCCGGGGCGAAGCCCCGCTTGGCACAGACCGGCCGAGCCCGGCGTCCCTGGCCCGCACGATCGCCTCGGCCCGGTCGGCCACGTGCAGCTTGGCGAAGACGTTCGAGATGTGGTTGCGCACGGTTTTCGGGCTCAGGCACAGCGTGCTGGCGATGAGGCTGTTGCTGTGCCCGGCCGCGATCAGCGCGAGCACCTCGCGTTCGCGCCCGGTCAGCTCTGGGAACACCGGCTCGCTGGCTGGCGGCTGGTTGAAGAAGGCGAGCACGCGGTTCGCGACGTCCGGGCCGAAGATCGCCTCCCGGCGGGCGACCGCCTGGACGGCACGGACGATCTCGTCGGGCTCGGCGTCCTTGAGCAGGTAGCCGCGGGCACCGGCGCGCATCGCCGCGAAGACCGACTCGCTTTCGTCGGCCATCGTCAGCATCAGCACGCCGGTGCCCGGGTTCGCCGCCACGATGTGCCGGGTCGCCTGGATCCCGGACAGGTCGGGCAGGTGCAGGTCCATCACCACGACGTCGGGCCGCAGGGCGGCGGCGGAGGTGACCGCGTCGGCTCCGCTGGCGGCCTCACCGACGACCTCGATCCCGGGTTCGGCGGCGAGCAGCGTGCTCACGCCGATCCGGAACAAGGGATGGTCGTCCACGACGAGGACGCGCAGGTCAGCCATCCGCCTCACCTCCCCCTGGTCACTCCTGGTGATGGTACGCGGACGCGTTCTCCCACGCCCAGACCGCGAAGGTCAGCGGTGGCCTGCCGAGCAGCCGCTCGACGGTGTCGAAGACGACGTGCTCGTGAGGCGAGGACTCGCGCTTCAAGGCGAAGAGCCCGTCGACGGCCTTCGCGGGCCAGCCGTAGGTCCGGATCAGACGGTCCTTCGCGGCGCTTTCGGTTTCTTCGACGTACTTCAGCGGACGGCCGATCGCCTCGGAAAGGATGGCGACCTGCCGCTCGGCCGTGAGGGCTTCGCCGCCGGTCAGCTCGTAGGTCGCGCCTTCGTGCCCGGACGTCGTCAGCGCGAGCGTCGCGACCTCGGCGATGTCCCGGACGTGGACCAGCGCGGACGGCGGATCGGTGTCGGGCACGTACACGGCGTTTTCTTCGCGGATCGAGCCGATCCAGGCGAACCGGTTGTCCATGAAGGCGCCGGGCCGCAGGATCGTCCACGCCGGCCCGGCTTCGCGGACCGCCTGCTCGGCTTCGGCGTGGGCGCGGCTGATCGCGTCCTTCTGTCCGAAGTGGACGCCAGTGGTGGACAGCTTGACGAGGTGGCTGGCCCCGGCCTGGGCGGCGGCCCGCGCGACCGCCGCCTCCCGGTCGGCGTTGTGCCCCTGGGTCAGCACGAACACGCGGTCCGCGCCGGCCAGCAGGGCGGGCAGGTCCGAGGTGCCGAGGTCACCGCGGACCACTTCGGCGCGCGGGTCGATCCGGGCCTTCGCCGGGTCGCGGGTCAGCGCGCGGACTTTCGCGCCCGCGTCGAGCAGGGTGGGAACGAGGTGGCGGCCGACCTTGCCGGTGGCGCCGAGTACCAAGATCATCTTGGGGTTCTCCTAGCGGGAAAGCGGGATGTGGGGTAGCGCGAACGCCGTGACGAGGGCGAGCGCGAGGACCGGCAGCAGCGCGAGGAACACGCCGTGGGTGCCGGCTTGGTAGGCGAAGCCGAGCGCGACCGGGCCGAGGGCCGAGCCGAGCGCGCGGGCGAGGTTGACGCCGGCGGCGACCGCACCGCGGTCCGCGGCGGGTGCGGTGTTCTGCGTGGCCATGGCGAGCACCTGCAGGTTGAGCCCGGCCGCGAAGCCGAAGACGACCAGGCAGGCGAGGACCTGCGACAGGCCGTTGAGGGTGAGCAGGCCGAGCACCGAGAGCAGGCCGAGTGCCGTGCTCGAGCGCGGCGCCCAGCGGTAGGCGCCGGTGCGGGCGATGACCTTGCTCGCGACGACGGAGGCGAGCGACACGGCGAGCGTCATCGGCAGCAGCCGCAGCCCGCCTTCCGCCGGGCCGGCGTCGGCCTGCAGGAAGACCGCGATGTAGTTGACCGAGCCGAGGAACGCGAACCCGGCGAGCACGCTGAGCAGCACGGACACGGTGAACGTCCGGTCGCGGAACAGCCGCAGCGGCAGGACGGGCGCCGCGGCCCGCCGTTCGACGACCACGAACACCACGGCCGCGACCGCGCCGATGGCGACCGACCACGGCGTGAGCAGGGTGAACCCGGTGATCGCGGTGCCGAGCAGCAGCACGCCGGCGAAGTCGAACGGCGCTTCCCGGCGCCGGGTCGAGAGGTCGAGCGTGGTGAGGCAGGCCAGGGCGAGGAGCCCGAGCGGCAGGTTGACCAGGAAGATCGACCGCCACCCGGCGAGCCCGGTGAGCAGGCCGCCGACCACCGGCCCGGCGAGCGAAGCGACGGCGAAGCAGATCGAGAACCAGCCGAAGTACTTCGCGCCTTCGCGAGGCGAGAACATCTCGCCGAGCGAAGCGCCGACGGAGACGAAGAGGCCGCCGGAACCGGCGCCCTGCAGCACGCGCCCGGCGATCAGGAACGCCGCCGACGGCGCCAGGCCGCAGGCGAGCGAGCCGAGCAGGAACAGGGCGAGTGCGCCCAGGAGCACACGTTTGCGGCCGAAGACGTCACCGAGCTTGCCGTACAGCGGCGCGGTGGCGCTCCCGGCGAGCAGGTAGGCGGTGGTGACCCAGGCGTAGGCGCCGGTCCCGCCGAATTCGGCGGCGATCCGGGGCAGTGCGGTGGCGACGACCTGGGCGTCGAGCATCGCGAGGAAAACGGACAGGAACAGGCCCGTGAGGGCACGGTTGAGGGCGCGCGGAGGCGCGATCGTGCGCAAAAGAAATCCTTGGTTCGGCAGAAGGGACGAGAGATGCGGACGCGGAAAACCCGCGTCCCGTCGAGTCGGGAAAAGGCTCCATCGTCATCCGCGAGCGGATGCGACCTCTTCGCGCTCGGAAACCACCTCGAATCGTCCCGCTCGCCCGGCCGAACCCGGACGGCGTCCTCACGAAGGAACACTGACGAAGATGACTTTAGACAACTACATGTCAGGAGACAAGTAGTTTCTCAGGGGAGGCGGCCCACCTGGTCGTTGTCCCGGCGCCGCTCGCCCAGCTCGTCCGGGAACACCCACTTCTTGAAGCCCCAGAAGCGGAAGAACATGGCCAGCAGCATGCCGATGATCGAGCCGCTCGCGAAGTCCGCGACCTCCTGGACCAGGAACGTCACGTGCGGGACCTCGAGGTCGAGCACGTACCGCGAGATGATCAGGGGGACCAGGTTGACGCCCACCGCGATGCCGCTGATGACGAAGAACAGCGCGGCTTCGTGGTGGCGTTCGCGGCCGCCGCGGGTCCGGAAGGACCACTCGCGGTTGAGGATGTAGGACACGATGGTCGCGACGATGATCGCGATCGCCTTCGCCGTCGTCGGTTTCGGCTCCAGCACCGTCAGCTTCAGCGCGTACCAGACCCCGTTGTCGACCACGAACGTCGTGCCGCCCACGATTGCGAACTTCAGCAGCTCCCGGTGCTTGATCAGCACCGAACGCAGTGGTTCCGGCGTGCGCTTGAGCACGGTTTCCACAACGGTCACACCACGCAGTCTAGGGACACACGGCGTTGACCTGTGGTTCAGGCGGTGTTGCTGTCGTGAATGTCCGGATATCCAGGGCTTCCTCAGCCGGTCAGCCAGCCGAACGCCTTTTCGGGGCTGACCGTCGGCGGCTTCGCCCCCGGATTCCCGCCGGACCGCGGCGGCGCGCTCGTCGTGGTCGAGGAAACCGGCGGCTCGCTCGCCGACTCCTCCGTCGTCGTCACCGGAGGCTTCGGCGTCGGCTTGGCCGGGGTCGGCTTCGAGGGCTTCGTCGGCGTGGGGATCGACGGCGGTGTGGGCGTCGGCACCGGGTCCTTGCCGCACCAGTGGCGCCAGCAGCCGAAGTCCACGGTCACCGGCGGTGCCGTCGCCCGGCCGAGCTGCGCGGTGATCGTCACCCGGCCCTCGTCGGGACGGTCCTTCAGCCGCACCCACAGGTTGACGTGCTGGCCCGGCGCCACCGCGCTCTTCGTGGTGCAGGTCGCGCCGTCATCGGTCGTCGTGCAGGGGAAGCCGCGCAGGCTCCACCACTGCTTGAGCGGGTGGTCGAAGGTGACCGTGACCGGCTTGGTCGTCTCGCCGGTGTTGCGGACCCGCACGTAGACCAGCGGGTGGTGGTTCCAGGGGAACGCCGAGAGCCCGTCGCCCTGGGCTTCCAGGACCACGGCGTCCGGCGGGACCTTCACGGTGACCTTGACGCTCACCTCGACGGAGACCTGCACGCCGGCCGTGACCGACGCCTTCACCGTGCCGCCCTCGGCGTCTTCGTCGGCCTGCAGGCGGAAGTTCAGCGTCGCGCTCTGGCCGGGCTGCAGGCCGGCGCCGGTCCGGCAGACGACCGTGCCCTCGCCGCCGGGGCAGTTCACCGAGACCGGGGCGGGGCCCTCCGCACGGGCCGCCGGCGCGCCGCCACCGCCGGTGTCGACCGCGCGCACCCCGCGCGGCAGGTCCAGCGCGACCGCCACCGGCTCGGACGGGCTGCCGCCGTCGTTGCGCACGGTGATCGGCAGGTTCTTCGCGGCGCCCGGGCTCAGCTCGAGGCCGTCCGGCGGGGTCGTCGCGGACATCGACGGCGGGGCCGGTGCCGGTGGTGCGGGCGCGGGCGGCGGGACCGGGGCGGGCGGGGCCACCGGCGGCGGGGCGGGCTCGACCGGCGGCGCGGGCGGGGCCGGGGGCTGCGGGGCCGGGGGCTGGGGTACCGGGGGCTGCTCCGGCGCGGGCGGGGCCGGCGGCTGGGGCTTCGGGGCCGGCGGTTCGACCTGCTGGGCCGGTGGTGGCACCGCGGCGGCGACCGGGACCTCCTGCGTTCCGCCGCCCGCGGTGAGCGCGATGACGACGGCCGCGATGATCGCCGTGCCCGAGGCGGCGACCCCGGCGAACTGGCGGGGCCCCGCGGCGGCCGCGGCCGCGCCGGCCTTGCCGCCGGTCGCCGCGGCACCGGCGGCGGCCGCCCGAGCGG
>NZ_JBSGBQ010000067.1:0-10964 GCF_053601335.1 Amycolatopsis sp. NPDC004747
TTCGCGGTAGCGCTCGTCGAACTCACCCGGCATCGGCCGCACGGCCTGCTCCTCGATCACGTAGCCGATGACAAGGCGGGTTCCAACCCGCCTTACCACTCACGACCTCAGCCCAGGGTTTTGCTGAGGAAGTAGGCGGTTTCGCGGTCGGGCCCCGGGCGCACGACCACGTCGAACGACGACCACCGGTCCGGCGTCCGGAAGCCGGCGTAGAAGACCTGCTCGACGTGGGGATCGAACTGCCAGCCCAGCTCCTGCATCGTCCGCGAATCGAACGGGGACTTGACGGAGTCGGCGTCTTTCGGCCAACTGAGCCGCGGAGCAGCCGGATCGACGTTGTACTGCTTCAGATAAGCATCCACACAGGACTTCTCCGCGGTGAACGTGAAGGCCAGCCGGTCGGTCAGCCGCGGCTGCAGGTCGAAGCGCAGGTCGTCGACCGGGCACGGGGGCGGCGAAATCCGGTACCGTGCCGTCGCTTCCTCCCAGCTCACCCCGTTTTCGCTGCCCGGGTAGGCCCGCGGGTCGGGTTCCTTGCCGCACCCGGCCAGCACCAGCACAGCCGCCACCACGGCGACGATCGGCAATCGCACACTTCCCCCTCACGCCCGCGCGACGGCGTCCAGCCGCGCGCGAATCACCCTCCTCGCCAAGATATAGAAATCCGCGGCGCCGTGGAGGACGGCGTCGGCGTTGGCCGCGCGGCCCAGCGCGTGGAGTTCGAACGCCAGCACCTCGGCGTCCGCGTCGACCTGGCCGAGCTCGACCGCCTCCGCCGCGGTTTCCCGGAGGAAGGCGGCGAACGAGCCGCTCGCCGCCGCCACCGCGTCGTGCACCCGGCCCGGGCGCGCGTCGAACTCCGCGCCGGCGTGGAAGAAGAAGCACCCGCCGGGGAAGACCCGCCGTTCGGAGTAGTCCAGCCACCTCTCGCACACCGCGTGCAGCCGCGGCAGCCCCGGCCCGGCCGCGAGCGACGGCGTCACCACGTGCGCGCGGAAGATCTCCCAGGCCGCCTCGATCGTCGCGAGCTGCAGCTCCTCCTTGGAGCCGAACAGCGCGAACACCCCGCTCTTGCTCAGTTCCAGCTCGGTGGCCAGCCGGCCGAGGGACAGCCCGTCCAGGCCCTCGACCGAGGCGACGTCGACGGCCCGGCGCAGCACCAGGCGCCGGGTCGCGTCGCCGCGGGCGATCCGGCCGTCACCCGGCACGCCGCGCCCGCCAGCGGTCCACAGTGGACTGGACGCCGCCGCGGTAGGACGCCGAGAGCGCGGGGGTGGCCAGCACCCGGTCGGCGAGGTCCAGCGCCGCCGCCACCTTGTCCTCCGGCAGCTGCCCGTAGTTGGCGAAGGAGACGAGGTACACCTCGGTGATCGTCGGGCCGTCCGCGCGCTCGACGAGCTCGACCGCACCGGACGTCGGTACCGTGCCGGGCCGCAGGACGCGCAGGTACCAGCCGCAGCGCCCGCTGTCGATCATCAGCGGGGTCACGTCCTTGCGGCCGGTCTTCATGGCCAGCTTGAAGCACGGCTGCCGCGGCTGCGAGACCTGGACCAGCGCGTCGCCCCAGGCCCAGACGTCCCCGATCCGGACGTCGTCCTCGGTGGCACCGGACAGCGAGATGTTCTCGCCGAAGCCGCCCGGCTCGGCGTCGAGGCCCTCGGCCGCCCAGGCCGGGTAGTGCTCGGTCGGGTAGACGTAAACCGCTTTGTCGACCCCGCCGTGCACGGTGAGGTCGGCCTGGCGGTCGCCGTCGAGGTTCAGCTCGGTCAGGTTCAGCTCCGGCGCCGTGACCCGCGCCTTCGTGATCGCGCTCAGCACCGGCCGCTCGCGCCGGTACCCCAGGACGCTCGGCTCCCCCACAAACACACCGTCGACGTTCATGGGCCGAAGATAGCACGACCGTTCGTTTACTTTTCCGGTTCCGCGGGCCGGACCAGCGAAACCAGGATGGCGGTGAACCGGGTCACCGAGAGCGACAGCGTCCGCCCCGCCATCGTCTGGACCTGCGCTTCCCGTTGCCGGAACGCGCGGTTGTCGAGGTGGACGTAGGCCACGCCTTCCGCCTCGGCGTCCTGGTGGACGTCCCCGAGCCCGCCGACCAGCGCGACTCCGCCGCCGGCGCGGACGAACTCGTAGAGCGGTGCGAGCTCGTCGCACTCCAGGACCCGCCGGACGGCGAGGTTTTCGATCCGGGCGGCGATGTCGAACAGCTCGCGCAGGCTCTGCCCGGCGGTCGGCAACGCGACCGGGTACGCGCACAGCTCGGCCAGGCTCATCCGGGCCCGGCCGGCCAGCTCGTGCCCGACCGGCACGATCGCGTACACCGGCACCACCACGGCGCTTTCCACGCGCACGCCGTGCAGCGGCCCGGTCGTGTAGGTGACGGCGACGTCCGCCTCGCCGTCGAGCACGCGCCGGGTCGCTTCGTCGCGCCGGACGACGTCGACGTGGAACGCCACTTCGGGGTGGTCGCGCCGGAACTCCGCGATCGCGCGCGGCACCACCCGGCGGGCGAAGCCCTCCGAACACGCCACCGTGATCGAGCGGGCCTGCAGCCCGCGCCCGGTGCGCAGCTCGTCCAGCAGCGCCGCCGACTCCGCCTCGCTGCGGCGGACGTGGTCGAGCAGCCGGTTGCCGGCGTCGGTCGGGATCATGCCGCGCGGGTGCCGGACGAACAGCGGCACGCCGATCGCGGCTTCGAGCTTGGCGATCTGGCGGCTGATCGCCGACGGCGCGACCGTCAGCGCGGCAGCGGCTTCGGACACCGAGCCGGTGCGGGCGACCTCGAGGAAGTAGGTCAGCCCAGTGGGCAGCAGGCGCATCGGTCCTCCCGGTTTGCCTTCATGAGAACGCACGGCCGTCGAAACGGCAATGGTCCCCCGGCCCGGCGCGCCTTACGCTTTCCCGACACGACCCGGGAGGCCCCGTGATCCCTGCCGATCTGATCGCGAAAGCACAGGCCCAAGTCGACTCCGGCGCGTTCTTCGCCGAACTCGCCAAGCTCGTGAAGTACCCGACGGTGAGCGACGCGCCCGAAGGCCGCGTTGCCGTCCAGGCATACCTCGACGACGTCCTGACCCCCATGCTCGAGTCGCTCGGCTGCGCTGTGGAGACGTACCCCAACCCGGACCCGGCGGGCGGCCCGTTCCTGCTCGGCACCCGCACGGAGGCGCCCGGGCTGCCGACGCTGCTCTGCTACGGCCACGCCGACGTCGTCGGGGAGGCCGGGCCGTGGGGTGCAGGCCGGGACCCGTGGACGCTGACCGCGGATGGCGACCGCTGGTACGGCCGCGGCACCGCCGACAACAAGGGCCAGCACCTGGTCAACCTCACGGCGTTGCGGCTGCTGCTGGCCGAGCGCGGAAAGCTCGGCTTCAACCTGAAGTTCCTGTTCGAGACCGGCGAGGAGATCGGCTCGCCGGGCCTGACGGAGTTCGCCGAAACGCACCGGGAACTCCTGGGCGCCGACGTCCTCATCGCCTCCGACGGCCCGCGTCTCGACGCCGCGACACCGACGCTGTTCCTCGGCGCGCGGGGCAGCGTCCGGATCGCGCTCGACGTCGACCTGCGCCCGGACGCCTACCACTCCGGGAACTGGGGCGGGATCCTGCGCAACCCGGCGACCACCCTGGCCGCGGCGATCGCGAGCCTGGTCGACGGCCACGGCCGCATCCAGGTTCCCGGACTGCTGCCGCCCGGGCTGCCGGACACCGTCCGCGCGGCGCTCGCGGACGTCGTCGTCGCGAACACCCCGGGCGACCCGGTGCCGGACGAGGACTGGGGCGACCCGCGGCTGACCCCGGCCGAACGGCTCTACGGCTGGAACACCCTCGAAGTCCTCTCCCTCGGCGCGGGCGACGTCGACCGCCCGGTCAACGCGATCCCCGGCCGGGCCCGTGCGGTGCTGCAGCTGCGGTACGTCGTGGGCACCGACGTCGAAGGCGTGGCGGAGGCGATCACGAAACACCTCGCCGCGCAGGACCTCCCGATGGTTTCGGTGACCGTCGAGGGCGGCTTCCGGGCCAGCCGCACGCCGGTCGACGACCCGTGGGTGCGCTGGGCAGTGTCTACTTTGGACGAGGTGGCCGGGAAGCCCGTCGCGCTCCTGCCCGGCTTCGGCGGCGGCCTGCCCAACCACGTCTTCACCGACGTCCTCGGCCTGCCGACGCTGTGGCTCCCGCATTCGTACCCCGGCTGCCTGCAGCACGCGCCCGACGAGCACCTGCTCGCTTCCCTCGCCCGCGAAGGGGTCGTGCTGGCCACGGCCCTGTTCCACGCCCTCGGGGAGCGCCGATGACCGAGACGCAGACCCGGCCCCGCGTCACGAACCGGCGCGCGATCGCCGCGGCGACCATCGGCAACGCGCTCGAGTGGTTCGACCTCATCGCCTACACGGCGATGGCGGCCTACATCGGCAAGTCGTTCTTCCCCGGTGGCAACGCCGCTGTCCAGCTGGTGCAGGCCTACGCCGTTTTCGGGATCACGTTCCTGATCCGCCCGCTCGGCGGCCTCGTGCTCGGCGCGTACGCCGACCGGCACGGGCGCAAGAAGGCCCTCGTCCTGACCATCCGGCTGATGGTCCTCGGCACGCTGCTGCTGGTGCTCCTGCCCGGCTACGCGCAGATCGGGATCCTGGCGCCGCTCGGCGTGATCGTCGCGCGGCTGGTCCAGGGATTCGCCGCGGGCGGCGAGTTCGGCGCCGCGACGTCCTTCCTGATCGAGCAGGACGAGCGGCGCAAGGGTTTCCTCGGCAGCTTCCAGTTCGCGAGCCAGGGCCTCTCGGTGCTGCTGTCGGCCGGGTTCGCGGCCGGGCTGACCGCGGTGCTGACCGATGACGCGATGACGTCGTGGGGCTGGCGGGTCCCGTTCGCCTTCGGGCTGCTGATCGGCCCGATCGGCTGGTACCTCCGCCGGCACGTCGACGAATCACCCGCCACGCCGGCGGAGAAGGCGCCGATCCGGGAACTGTTCCGCCACCACTGGGGCGGCCTGCTCATCGCCGGCGGCGCGCTGGTCGTGTCGACGTCGCTGAACTTCATCCTGCAGTCGCTGCCGGCGTTCGCGATCAAGAGCCTCGGGATCAACCCCTCGCTTTCCTTCGTGGCACTGTTGATCACCGGGGTCGTGCTGACCCTCGGCACCCCGGTGGCCGGCCTGCTCGCCGACCGCCACGGCCGGCTCCGGCTCATGGTCGGCTCCGCCGTGCTGATCGGTGCGAGCGCGGTCCCGCTGTACGTCTGGGTGACGAAGGCGCCGTCGTTCCTGACCCTCACGATCGCGATGACGATCCTGGGACTGCTGAAGGCGGCGTACTTCGGCGCCCTGCCGTCGGTGATGGCCGACGCGTTCCCGGCGCACACCCGGGCGACCGGGCTCTCGTTCGGCTACAACGCGACGGTCGGCATCTTCGGCGGGTTCACCCCGACGATCGCGGCGGCGCTGATCGCCACGACCGGGTCGCCGGTCTCGCCGGGGTACTACCTCGTGCTGACGGCCTGCCTGAGCCTCACCGCCCTGTTCGCCGCCCGCCGGTTCCGGGGGATCGGCTGAGGACTGTCAGAAGAACCCGAGCGCCTGGTCGGAGTAGGAGACGAGCAGGTTCTTCGTCTGCTGGTAGTGGTCCAGCATCATCTTGTGCGTCTCGCGGCCGATGCCCGAGGCCTTGTACCCGCCGAAGGCCGCGTGCGCCGGGTACGCGTGGTAGTTGTTCACCCAGACCCGGCCGGCCTGGATGTCGCGGCCGGCGCGGTAGGCGACGTTGCCGTCCCGCGACCACACGCCGGCGCCGAGGCCGTACAGCGTGTCGTTGGCGATCTTCAGCGCGTCGGCGTAGTCGTCGAACTTCGTCACCGACACCACCGGGCCGAAGATCTCCTCCTGGAAGATCCGCATCTTGTTGTCGCCCGCGAACACCGTCGGCTCGACGTAGTAGCCGCCCGAGAGCTCGCCGCCGAGGTCCGACCGCGTGCCGCCGGTGAGGATCTCGGCGCCCTCCTGCTTGCCGATGTCGATGTAGGAGAGGATCTTCTCGAGCTGGTCGTTCGACGCCTGCGCGCCGATCATCGTCTCGGTGTCGAGGGGGTGGCCCTGCTTGATCTTCCGCACCCGCGAAACGGCGTCGGCGAGGAAGCGGTCGTGGATGCCGGACTGGATCAGCACGCGTGACGGGCACGTGCAGACTTCGCCCTGGTTCAGCGCGAAGAGCGCGAAGCCCTCCAGCGCCTTGTCGTAGAAGGAATCGTTGGCCGCGGCGACGTCGTCGAAGAAGATGTTCGGGCTCTTGCCACCGAGCTCGACCGTCACCGGGATGATGTTTTCGCTGGCGTACTGCAGGATCAGCCGCCCGGTGGTGGTCTCGCCGGTGAACGCGATCTTGCGCACGCGGTTGCTCGACGCGAGCGGCTTGCCCGCCTCGATGCCGAAGCCGTTGACGATGTTGACCACGCCCGGCGGGAGCAGGTCGCCGATGATCGACATCAGCACGTGGATCGACGCCGGTGTCTGCTCGGCCGGCTTGAGCACCACGGCGTTGCCCGCGGCCAGCGCCGGGGCGAGCTTCCAGACCGCCATCAGGATCGGGAAGTTCCACGGGATGATCTGCCCGACCACGCCGAGCGGCTCGTGGAAGTGGTAGGCGACGGTGTGCTCGTCGATCTGCGAGATGCCGCCCTCCTGGGCGCGCAGGGCGCCGGCGAAGTAGCGGAAGTGGTCGATGGCCAGCGGGATGTCCGCGGCCAGCGTCTCGCGGACCGGCTTGCCGTTCTCCCACGACTCGGCGACCGCGATCGCTTCGAGGTGCTGTTCCATCCGGTCGGCGATCTTCAGCAGGGTGTTCGCGCGTTCCTCGATCGACGTCCGGCCCCACGCCGGCGCTGCGCCGTGCGCGGCGTCGAGCGCCTTCTCGACGTCTTCGGCGGTGCCGCGGGCGACCTCGCAGAACGTCTTCCCGGTGACGGGCGTCGGGTTCTCGAAGTACCGGCCGCCGGCCGGCGGCACGTACTCGCCGCCGATGTAGTGGTCGTAGCGCGGCTCGAAGCTGACGACGCTGCCTTCGGTGTTCGGTGCGGCGTACTGGACCATCTTCCCTGCCTCGTTGCTCGGAGTGATCGGGTGCGGCGAAGGTAGGTCCGGCAACGTTGCACGCGCGTTGCACCGCGACGTGCCCGGTATCTACGCTGGCAGACGTGGCAGAGTCGCCGGAACCCGAGCTGCTGCGCGACCCGGAGTCGTACGCGCGGCTCCTGCGGCACGTCCGCGAGGCGGTGCTGGCCGGCGTGCCGGGCCCGCGGTCGCCACGCTCCGTGGTCTCCGACTCGTGGAGCCGCTCATTGGCCGCCCGCGTCGACCCGGACGACGGCGAAGCGCCGTTCGTCCACGACTCCGCCGCACTGGCCGCGCTGCGCGAGGCCCACCCGCTGGCCCCCGTGCTCCCGGTGCTGCGGCAGATGCTGGTGAGCATCGCCGACGACGCCGAGCACCTGATGATCGTCACCGACGCCGACGGCCTGATCCTCTGGCGCGAGGGCGCGGCGGGCCAGCTCCTGCGCGGCGACCGGGTCGGCCTCACCGAGGGCACGCGGTGGAGCGAGGCGGCGATCGGCACGAACGCCATGGGCACGGCGCTGGTCACCGGCGAGCCGGTGCAGATCTACTCGGCCGAGCACCTGGTCCGGCGCTACCACACGTGGACGTGCGCGGCGGCGCCGGTGCGCGACCCCGAGACCGGCGTGCTGCTGGGCTCGATCGACGTCAGCGGGCCGCTGCGCACGGTGCACCCGGCGATGCTTTCCCTGGTCACGGCCACCGCGCAGCTCGCGGAAGGCCAGCTGCGCGCCCAGCTGGCCGTCCGCGATGAGCGGCTGCGGCGGGTCAACATGCCGCACCTGGAGGCCCTGCGCGGCCGCCCCGGCGCGCTGCTTTCGGCGGCCGGGCGGGTGCTCGCGGCCGAGTCCTGCACCCTTCCGTCCACAGTGGACGTCCGGCGCGGCGGCGGGACGATCGCCCTGCCCGACGGCCGCCTCGCCACGGTGGAACCGCTGCCCGAGGGCTACCTGCTCCGCCTGTCGTCCCCGGCGGGCGCCCACCGGGCCCGGCTGCGCCTGGAGTACCTGCCCGACGGCGCCCACACGACCACTGTGGACGGTCGAGAAGTGCCGTTGACGCTGCGGCACGCGGAGATCCTGACCCTGCTGGCCCTGCACCCGAACGGCCTCTCGGCCGAACGGCTGGCCCTGCAGCTCTACGGCGAGACGGGCAACCCGGTGACGGTCCGCGCGGAGATCCACCGGCTGCGCTCCCAGCTCGGCGCGTCGGTGGTGCAGACGCGCCCGTACCGCCTGGCCGCCGACGTCGACGCCGACTTCCTCCGCGCCCGCTCGGCCGTCCGGTCCGGCGCCCCGGCCGAGGCACTGCGGGTCTTCCGCGGGCCGCTGCTGCCGGAGTCGGAAGCGCCGGCGATCCGCGAGGAGCGGGAGACGCTGACCGCGCAGGTGCGTCAGGTGGCGCTGAACAGCGGCGACCCGGCGGTGCTGTGGTCGTTCTGGGAAACCGCCTGCGGCGCCGACGACTTCGCCGTGCTCGACGCGCTGCTGCGGACGCTCCCGGCGACCGACCCGCGGCGGGCCGCCGTGGCCGCCCACCGCGCGCGGCTCGACTGAGCTCTCACGGCTCGAGGTCGGTCATACCCCGGCCGGTCACGAAGTCGAACGGCACGGACGCCTGGTCGTGCACGATCATCCAGCCGTCGCCGAGGTGCCGGAAGACGAAGGTGGCCCGGACCCACATGCCGGACACGTCTTCGCCGGTCGGCAGCGTGCCGCTGACCCGGCCGAAGCCGTGCCCCACGGCCAGGCCGGCGCTCACCGTGACGGTCAGGTCGCGCAGCTCGTAGTCCACCTTTTCGAAGAGGGTGAACACCTTCGCCCAGTTCTTCAGCTTCGCGTCGACCCCCACGTGCTGCAGCGGTGGTTCGACGTCGAAGGAGACGACGTCCGGCGCGTAGATCCTGCGCAGCGCTTCCAGGTCCTTGGCCCGCAACGCTTCGATGACCGCATCGAGCCGGCCGCGGACCGCGGCTTCCGCGTCCCCGCCCCGCAGCGGCGCCAGCGCGGTGCTCCAGGCGACGACGTGGCCGAGCAGGGTGTCCAGCGCGGCGAGCTGGTGCTCGCCGGGCGCGAAGACGGTGCGGAGGTCGAATTCGGTCGCCAGGGGCAGCGTCACCTGCGGGGCCACATCGGCCAGCTGGAGCGCCCCGCAGACCAGGCGCAGCTGCTCGACCGACCGGGCACCGCCGACGCCGCCGTAGGAGACGAACCCGGCCGCCTTGGTGTTCCACTCGACGTGGACGTGGTCGAGGGCGTTCTTGAGCACGCCGGGCATCGAGTGGTTGTACTCCGGCGTGACGAACACGAACCCGTCACACGACGCGATGACGGCGGCGAAGGCCTGGGTCCGCTCGTCCTCGTACCGCCCCGAGAAGCCCGGCGCCTCTTCGAGGTGGGGCAGCGGGTGGTCGCGCAGGTCGATCACGGCGAACTCGGCGTCACCGCGGCGGGCGGCCCGCTCGTGGACCCACCGGGCCACCTGGTCCCCCACCCGGCCCCGGCGGGTGCTGCCGAGCACGATCCCGATCTTGATCATCGTTTCTCCCCTGTTCGGTTGGTTGCGACCGGTACGACGAAGCGGGCCACCGGAATGTCAGGTCCTGACGTTCGGGCAGGCTGTGTCGTCGGAGGAGTCATGACAACGCCATCGGAAATCGTCGTCGCCGAACGACGGCACCTGGTCAACCTCGCCTACCGGCTGCTCGGCTCGCTGACCGAAGCCGAGGACGCCGTCCAGGAGACCTACGCCCGCTGGTACGCCCTGACCCCGGAACAGCAGGCGGCGATCTCCTCGCCCGGCGCCTGGCTGACCACGGTGGCCGGCCGGATCTGCCTGGACGTCCTCGGCTCGGCGCGGGTGCGGCGCGAGCGGTACGTCGGCGAGTGGCTGCCCGAGCCGCTGCCCGACCAGCCCGACCCGGCCGACCGGATCACCCTGGACGAGTCGGTAAGCATGGCGTTCTTGGTGGCGCTCGAAGCGATGACCCCGGCCCAGCGCGTGGCCCTCGTGCTGCACGACGTCTTCGGGTACTCGTTCGCCGAGGTCGCCGAAATCACCGGCCGGACGCCGGCGGCGTGCCGGGAACTGGCCTCCGCGGCCCGCCGCCGCGTCCGCGCCTCGGCCCGCCCCGCGGCCCCGGCGGCCCGGCAGGCCGGCCTGGTCCGGGACTTCAAGGAGGCCTGGGCGGCCGGGGACATCGGCACCCTGATCGGGTTGCTCGACCCCGAGGCGACGCTGACCGCCGACGGCGGCGGCCGCGTCCGCGCCGCGATCGCCCCGATCGAAGGCGGCGAACTCGTCGCCCGGTACGTGGCCGAGCTGGCCTCTTTCGGCGAGCTGACGATCGAGGAGCGGACCGTCAACGGCCTGCCGGGCCTGGTGCTGCGCCGCGGGGACGAGCTCGCCGCTGTCTACGCGTTCGCCGTCGCGAACGACCGGATCACGCACATCTGGGCCATCCGGAACCCCGACAAGCTGGGCCCCTGGCTCGGATCCGGTCCGCCTGAAGCCGCCGGCGACGGGTGCGGCCAGACGAGTAATGCGTGACTCGGTTGGTGGTCGGGCGAAGCCCAGAAATCACGGAGCTGGGTGGTCATCCCGTCGCCTGAGGCCGTCAAATCACTTTGAGCCGGGCCCGCAACCCACAGACCAACGCAAGATGACAGCGCACGCTTGCGGGCCCGGCTCAAAGTGATAGGCCTCAATCAGGCGACGGGATGACCACCCAGCGGCCCACCTCCAGAAGCCGAGCAGACAGCGGTAGCCGTGGTCATCCCAGAGCCTGCCCGTCCGGCCAATGCCGCTAAGTTAGGGGTGTCCAGGCGGGGCTGGGCTGTGACACGCGCTGCGCGTATCCGTTG
>NZ_JBSGBQ010000068.1:0-9745 GCF_053601335.1 Amycolatopsis sp. NPDC004747
GCCCTCATCTCCTACCTCGTCTCCGCCTACTACTCCGCCGCCGTCCTCGTCCCCGACGCCCTCGCCATCCTCGAAAACGCCGAAATCGGCCGGGAAACCCCGTGACCGTCACCGAGGAAACGGCGTCGGTGCAGCTCTCGCTGAGCGTCACCGCGGCGCGGACGCTGACCACCACGACCAAGACGCTGCCGCAGATGCGCGGCATCAGCACCCGCTGGCTGCTGTCCCGGCTGCCGTGGGTGGAGGTGCCCGCCGGTTCCTACCGGGTCAACCGGCGGCTCACCTACACCCTGGGCGACGGCAAGGTTTCCTTCTTCACCACCGGTGCCCGGGTCCAGGTGGTGCCCGCCGAGCTGACCGAGCTCGCGCTGCTGCGGGGTTTCGGCGACGAGACCGCGCTGGGTGCGCTGGCCGAAGCGTTCGAGCAACGCGAATACGAACCCGGAGACACCCTCTTCACCGCCGGCAGCCCGCTCGACACCCTGTTCCTCCTCGCCCACGGCAAGGTCACCCGCCACCGCACCGGCCCCTACGGCGACGACCTGCACGTGGGGACCGCCACCGACGGCGACCACTTCGGCGAGGAGCTCCTCGGCCCCGGCCCCGGCACGTGGTCCTTCACCGCCCGGGCCGCCACCCGGGTCGTCGCGCTCGTCCTGCCCGCCGCCGCCTACGCGCGGCTCAACGGCCGGTCGGAGGCCCTCCGGACGCACGTCGCCGAAGTGCTGGCCCGGCCGCGGAAACCGCAGAACACCAAGGGCGAAGCCGCCATCGACCTCGCCGCAGGCCACGACGGCGAGCCCCTCCTGCCCGGCACCTACGTCGACTACGACCCCTCGCCGCGCGAGTACGACCTGGCCGTCGCGCAGACCGTGCTGCGGGTCCACAACCGCGTCGCCGACCTCTACAACCAGCCGATGAACCAGCTCGAACAGCAGCTGCGGCTGACCGTGGAAGCGTTGCGGGAACGCCAGGAACACGAGCTGGTCAACAACACCGAGTTCGGGTTGCTGCACAACGCCGACCTCAAGCAGCGGATCACCACCCGCACCGGGCCGCCGACCCCGCTCGACCTGGACGACCTGCTCTGCCGCCGCCGCAAGACCCGGTTCTTCCTCGCCCACCCGCGGGCGATCGCGGCGTTCGGGCGGGAATGCACGCGCCGCCGGATCTACCCGGATACCGTTGTCCTGGACGGCAAACGCGTCACCGCCTGGCGTGGGGTGCCGATCCTGCCGTGTGACAAGCTCCCGGTGACCGCGGCGGGCACGACGTCCATCCTCGCCATGCGCACCGGCGAAGAGGACGCGGGCGTCGTCGGCCTCCGGCCCGAGTCGCTGCCCGACGAGTACCAGCCGGGTCTCAACGTCCGGTTCATGGGCACCGGCGACCGCGCGGTGACCTCGTACCTCGTCAGCGCGTACCACTCCGCGGCCGTCCTCGTCCCGGACGCGCTCGGCGCGCTCGACGACGTCCAGGTCGGTCTCTGATGACGGCCATGAGCACGCGCACCGCGGCCCGTCCGCTCGCCGACGTCCTCGCGTGGAGCAAGGGGCTCGTCGAGCCGGCGTTGCGGACGGCCGCCGAGCGGCTGCCGGAGGCGATGCGGCGGGTCGCCGCCTACCACTTCGGCTGGCAGGACGCCGACGGACGGCCGGCGGCCACCGACGGCGGCAAGGCACTGCGGCCGGCGTTGGTGCTGCTGTGCGCGGAAGCCGCGGGCGGGGCGGCGGCCGACGCGGTGCCCGCCGCCGTCGCGGTCGAGCTGGTGCACAACTTCTCGCTGCTGCACGACGACGTCATGGACGGCGACACGACCCGGCGCCACCGCGCGACGGCGTGGACGGTGTTCGGCACCGGGCCGGCGGTGCTGGCCGGGGACGCGCTGCTGAGCCTGGCGTTCGAGGTGCTGGCGCCGAGCGGGGCGGCGAACGCGAAGGTGCTCTCGGCCGCGACGCTGGCCCTGCTCGAAGGCCAGGCGGAGGACCTGGACTTCGAGCAGCGCGACGACGTCACCCCGGGCGAGTGCGTGCGGATGGCGGAGGGCAAGACCGCGGCCCTGCTGGGGGCGTCCTGCACGCTCGGGGCGGCCTCCGGAACGGCGGGCTTCGACGGGTTCGGCGCGTTCGGCCGCGCGGTGGGCCTGGCGTTCCAGCACATCGACGACCTGCTCGGCATCTGGGGCGACCCGGCCGTCACCGGCAAGCCGGTGTACTCGGACCTCCAGAACCGCAAGAAGTCCCTGCCGGTGGTGACGGCCCTGTGTTCGGGCACGCCGGCCGGCGCCGAGCTCGCCACGCTCTACGCCCGGCGCGAGCCCCTGGACGAGACCGAGCTGGCCCGCGCGGCTTCGCTCGTCGAGGCCGCGGGCGGCCGCCAGTGGAGCCAGGCCCAGGCGGACGCGTTGCGGGCCAAGGCCCTGCGCGACCTCACCACCGCCGCCCCGCCCTCCCGCGCCACCGCCGAACTCGCGTCCCTGGCCCGCCTCATCACCACCCGCACCCACTGAACGGGGCATCACGCGTGTCCGGAGGGGCATCACGCGTGATCAGGCGGGCATCACGTGTGATTGGCGGGGCATCAGCGCGATGCCCCACCAGTCACGCTTGATGCCTCTCTGGTCACGAGTGATGCCCCTGGGATCACGCGAGATGCGGGTTACTGGCCGGGGCGGGTTAGGCCGGATTTGTCGGCGTTGAGGCTCAGGATGTTCTTGTCCGTGTCCTGGAGGGCCTTGGTGACCTGCGGGGACGACGGGGATGTCGACAAGTCGATCAGGCGGATCGGGGCTTCCAGGCGGATCAGGGTCGGGACGTACTCGGCCTTGTCGACCTTCCAGCGGTCGCCGTCGCGGACGAAGCGGAAGCGGGCCGCCGCGCCCTCCTCCGTGTCGCCCTTGGGCTCGGAGTGGCGGGCGACGCTGTTGCCGAGCCCGTAGGCCACCCACTTGCCGCCGATCTTCTCGAACGGCTGGACCACGTGGGCGTGGTGGCCGACGATGAGGTCGACGTCGTCCGACGCCAGGATCTTCTTCGCCTGCGAACGTTGTTCGGCCGTCGGCTCGTGCTGATACTCGACACCCCAGTGCAGGCTGGCGATGACGACCTGCGCGCCGGCTTCGCGCGCCTTGCGCGCCGCCGCCAGCACGTCGTCGACGTCGATCTGGTTGGCCAGCCACGGTTTCCCGGCCGGCACCTTGATGCCGTTGAAGCCGAACGCGTACGACACCTGGGCGACCTTGACGCCGTGGACGTCGAGGATCAGCGGTTTCGCGGCCTCGGCCGCCGACCGCGCCGAGCCGGTGTGCTTGACGCCGACCGCGTCGAGCTTGTCCAGGGTGCGGGTGACGCCCTCGGCGCCCTGGTCGATCGTGTGGTTGGACGACGTCGAGCAGGTGTCGTAGCCGGTGTCCTTGATCGCGTCGGCGATCTCCGGCGGCGCGCTGAACGACGGGTACCCGCTGTACGGCCCGCCTTCCGGCGCCAGCGGCGTCTCGAGGTGGCAGATCCCGAAGTCGGCGCCGGAGATCAGCGGCTTGATCCCGGCCAGCAGCGGCCGGTAGTCGATCTTCCCGCCGCCGTCCGCCTCGGCCTGCTCGGTCAGCGCCGGGTGGATCAGGACGTCACCCGTGGCGACGACGCTGAACGACCCGCCGGGGGCGGCGGCACTGGACGAACCCGTCTCGGGAAACGGCGTCGGCGCCGGGCCCCGCTGCTGCGGCGGGCTGCTGCAAGCGGCCGCCAGGAGCGCAACGCCGGCGAGCGCGGCGACGCGGTGCTTCGTCATCGGTCCCCCTAACGTGGTCCGGCCATCCTGCCAGCCGGGCGAATCGGGCAGCGACACCCTCCGGGTCCACGCTTGAAACTTCCACCACAGTCGACAACACCGATCAGAACATTCGCACACGACAAAACCGGACAACGCGCAGGACAGGCGGGAAAAAATACGATAAATGAGGCCCATGCTTGCCACGATGCAACTACGCAGAGTAGGTCTCGCTCCGCTAACTGCGCCTTGACGCTGCACGAAAGGGTGTTTTGTAATACGAGTCACTCGGCGGCGCCCCGACGCGCCGCTCAACCCCGGCCTCCTTGGGAGCAACGATGTCCCCACACTCGCACAGGCTGCGTACCTGGAGCCTTGTTGGTTGTTGTTTGATTTCCGGCGCACTGCTGGCCTCCTGCTCTTCGGGCAAAGAGACCGCGGCGCCGCAGCAGCAGGCACCGGCCAACGGCAAGATCACCCTGTACTACCTGCAGAAACAGGGTGACCAGCAGTACTTCGTCGAGCAGGCCCAGGGCGCGCAGGAGAAGGCGAAGGAACTCGGCGTCGAGCTGAAGGTCGTCAACCTCGGCCAGGACGCGAACAAAGCGATCACCGAACTGGACGCCGCGGTCGCCCAGGGCGCCAACGGCGTCGCCATCGTCGTCCCCGACCAGGCCATCGGCCCGCAGGTGATCGACAAGGCCAAGAGCGCGGGCATCCCGCTGATCGCCTCGGACGACGTCATCAAGGACGGCACCGGCGCGAAGGCGCCGTTCGTCGGCTTCAACGGCAGCCAGATGGGTGAGAAGGTCGGCACCGAGGCCGGGAACCTGTTCAAGGCCGCCGGCTGGGCCGCCGCCGACACGAAGATCATCAGCGCGTACAAGCAGGACCTGACCGTCTGCACCGACCGCGTCAACGCCGCGAAGACGGCGTTCTCGAAGGCCGCGGGCGCGGACGTCCAGGTCATCGACGTCGGCACCGACAACTCGCCGGTCGACGCGCAGAACCGCTCCGGCGCCGTGATCGGCTCCAACCCGGGCGTCAAGCACTGGGTCGTCTGGGGCTGCAACGACGAGAACGAGACCGGTGTCGTGACCGCGCTGGCCAACTCCGGTGTGCAGGCGAACAACATCATCGGCGTCGGGCTGGGGGCCTACCTCGACTGCAAGGACTGGGCCGCCGGCAAGGACACCGGCAACAAGGCCGCGCTCTACATCTCCGGTGCCGAGGTCGGCCGCTCCGCGATCCAGGTGCTGGTCGACAAGGTGAAGAACGGCAAGGAACTGCCGGCGGAGACGATCGCCAAGACCACGATCGTCAACAAGGACAACTACAAGCAGGCCGGCGTCAACTGCACCTGACCGCCCCCTCGTGAGTGGTAAGGCGGGTTGGCACCCGCCTTACCACTCACGACCGCCGTACGGAAGGCGACCATGTCCAGTTCTCCTCCCGCGCTCGCCGTCGAGGGCATCGGCAAGCGCTTCTCCGGGGTCACCGCCCTCGACGACGTCTCGCTGGAGTTCCGCTCCGGCGAAGTACTGGCCCTGATGGGCGAGAACGGCGCCGGGAAGTCGACGCTGCTGCGCGTGCTGTCCGGCGACCAGGGCCCGGACGACGGCCGGCTGCTCCTGGACGGCACCGAAGTCGCCTTCGACACCCCGCGCGCGGCGATGGCCGCCGGGGTCCGCGTGATCTACCAGGAACCCGAGATCATCCCGCACGTTTCGGTGGCGGAGAACGTCTTCGTCGGCGAACTGCCGGCGAAGGCCCGGGTGTTCAGCCGGCGCACGCTCGCCAAGGCCACGCACGACGCGCTCGTCGAGTACGGCTTCGAGGGCGTGCTCAACCCCGCGACGCTCGGTGCCGCGCTCTCCCCCGCGCAACGCCAGCTCGTCGAGATCCTGCGCGTGCTCACCGCGGCCACGCCGCCGCGGGTGATCGCCTTCGACGAGCCGACGTCGTCGCTGTCGGAGCACGAGGTCGAGGCGCTCTTCCGGCTGATCGGGCGGCTGCGCGACAGCGGCGTCGCGGTCGTCTACGTCTCGCACCGGATGAAGGAGATCTTCCAGCTCGCCGACCGCGTCGCCGTGCTGCGCGACGGGAAGCTCGTCGGCGTCCAGCAGGCCGCGGAGACCGACGAAGCCGGCCTGGTCCGGATGATGATCGGCCGCGACCTGTCCGCGCTCGAGCGCCGCGTCACGCAGGACACCGGTGACGTGGTCCTGAAGCTCGACGACGTCACGACCGACGACGTCACCGGGATCTCGCTGCAGGTCCGCGCGGGCGAGGTCGTCTGCCTGGCGGGGCTGGTCGGCGCGGGACGCTCCGAGCTGGCCCGCGCGATCGTCGGCGACCTGCCGATCCGGTCCGGGACCGTCGAGCTCGACGGGAAACGCCTGCGCGCGCACAACCCCGGTGACGCCGTCAAAGCGGGCATCGGCTTCGCCCCCGAGGAGCGCAAGACGGACGCGCTGCTCATGCAGCGGTCCGTACGCGACAACGTCTCCATCGCCGTCCTGGACCGGCTTCGCCGCTTCCGGGTCGTGAAGCGGGCGAAGGAACGCGCGCTCGTCGAGGAGTACGTGCGCGAGCTTCGCGTGCGGACGCCGTCGATGGAGCAGGAAGTCCGCAAGCTCTCCGGCGGCAACCAGCAGAAGGCCGTCCTCGCGCGCTGGCTCGCGCGGCGGCCCAAGCTGCTGATCCTCGACGAGCCGACGCGCGGGGTCGACGTCGGCGCGAAGGCCGAGATCTACCGGATCATCGACGGCCTGGCCGCCGAGGGCATCGCGCTGCTGGTCATCTCCTCCGACCTGCCCGAGGTGCTGACGCTGGCCGACCGCATCCTCGTCATGCGCACCGGGCGGCTCGCGGGCGAGCTCGGCCGCGACGAAGCGACCGAGGAAGCCGTGCTGACCCTCGCCATCCCCGAAACCGAACCAGCCGTGGACGACGCCCAGGAGATCGGCGCATGAGTGAGCTTGCGAACGAATCGAATGACACCGCTGTAGCCGCGCCGAGCGTCAGCGAGGTCGGCGCATGAGCACCCCCACCAAGGAAACGTCGGCCCCTGCCGCCCCGCCGCAGCCGTCCGCCGCGCGACGGGTGCTCACCGGCATCGGCGTGCAGAACTCCAGCCTGATCATCACGCTCATCGCGCTGGTGATCCTGCTGAGCGTGCTGAACGAGAACTTCTTCCGCACCAACAACCTGCTGCTGATCGGCAGCGCGATCACCATCATGGGGCTGCTCGCCCTGGTGCAGACGCTGGTGATCATCCTCGGCGCGCTGGACATCTCGGTCGGCTCGATGGCCGGGCTGGCCTCGGTCGTCTCGGCGATGGTGTTCACCTCGACCGGCAACGCCGAGGTCGGCATCCTCGCCGCGGTCGGCGTCGGCATCCTCTGCGGCCTGGTCAACGGCATGATCATCATCTTCGGCCGGGTCAACCCGGTGGTCGCGACACTGGCCATGCTCGCCACCTACAAGGGCATCGCGCAGGTGATCTCCGACGGCAAGGCGCAGGGCTACACCGGCGGCGACGACCTGTTCATCTTCCTGGCCAAGGGCGCGATCGCGGGCCTGCCGTCGCTGGTGTGGGTGTTCCTGATCGTCGCGGCGCTGCTGCACTTCCTGCTCAAGTACACCGACATCGGCCGCAACGTCTACGCCATCGGCGGCAACGACACCGCCGCGCGGCTGGCCGGGATCAACATCAACCGGTACATCATCGGCGTGTACGCCCTCGTCGGCGTGGTCGCGGCGATCGCGGGCGTGCTGATCACCGCGCGCACCGGCTCCGGCCAGCCGACGTCCGGTTCGGAAGGCCTGGAACTGCAGGCCGTCACCGGCGCCGCGCTCGGCGGCACGATGCTCAAGGGCGGCCGCGGGTCGATCATCTCGACCGTGCTCGCGGTGGTCATCCTCGGCGTGCTCGACAACGGCATGTCCGGGCTGGGCATCAACCCGTTCTGGCAGAACGTCGCCCACGGCGCCCTGCTGGTGATCGCGGTCGTGCTGCAGCAGCTGCGCAGCGGGGAGCGGCGCGTCGGCCTGCCCGAGTAGCGGTGCGGAACCTCCACGCGCGCATCGTCGACGAACTGGGCCGGCTCATCGTCGAAGGCGTCCTCGGGGACGGGCAGCCGCTCGTCCCCGAGGAGCTCGGCCGCCGGTTTTCCGCGTCCCGCACGGTGGTCCGCGAGGCGCTGCGCGTGCTCGAATCCAAGGGCATGGTCACCGCGCGGCCGCGGGTCGGGACCTGGACGCTGCCACCCGAGGCGTGGGACGCGATCGACCCGGACGTCATCGCCTGGCGGGTCGGCGGTCCCGGCGGCCGCGAGCACCTGCGCGAGCTGCTGGAGCTGCGGCTGGCCATCGAGCCGCAGGCGGCGCGGATGGCGGCGCGGCACCGGCGGCCCGACGAGCTTTCGGCGATGGCGGCGGCCTACGCGCAGATGGCCGACGCCGAAGACACCGCGGCCTTCCGGGCTGCCGATGCACTGTTCCACGCGGCGCTGGTCCGCGCGTCGGGGAACACGTTGATCGCGCAGCTGCAGGTGCCGGTGGTGGCGGCGCTGCGGGCGCAGGGCGAACCGGCGGACACGCTCGTCGCGCATTCCCGGGTGCTCACGCTGGTGCTGGCGAAGAACGCCGACGGTGCCGAGTCCGCGTGCCGCCGGTTGCTGGAAACCGTTGCGGCGTACCGGTGATCGGTACCTTGACACGGTTACCGGGACGCGCTTCACTCGCTGCGGATGCCCGCCGCCATGAGTGTTGAGGAGGACGCTTTTCATGCGTTTCCCGGGAATTCGTGGTTTCGGCGTGCTCGCGGCCGCGGCGGTGGCGGGCGGTCTCTTGACCGCCCCGGTGGCGACCGCCGCGACCTGCACGATCTCCGACGAAATGGTGTCCGCGGGCAACTACTGGGTGGCCAACGGGACGAACCTCGACGCGCCGGACTGGCAGAACGCGACGTTCCACGTCGGCAACCTGGCACTGGTCCGGACCACCGGCCAGTCCAACCACAAGACCTACCCGTGGGCGCAGGCCAACTCCTACCTGCTGCCCTTCGACCCGAAACGCCCCTTCTTCCCGGACAACCAGGCGGCGGGCGAGGCATACCTGGATCTCTACACCTACTTCCACCCGGAGATCCCCCTGGACTCGATCCGCACGCGGATCCGCGACGAAGTGGCGTCCGTGCAGGAGGGACACCGCGACTACTGGAACTACGTCGACGCGCTGAACATGGCGATGCCGTCGTTCGCGCGGATGAGCCTGATCGACCACGATCCGTCCTATTTGGACGCGATGGACCAGCTCTTCCGGTCGTCGGAACGCAAGCTGTTCAGCGAGTTCACCGGCCTGTGGTACCGCGACGCGCGGTTCAAGGGTTCGGGCGTGTTCTGGTCCCGCGGCAACGGCTGGGCGCTGGCGGCCTTGACGAAGGTCCTCCAGGTCCTGCCGACCGACGACCCGCGACGGCCGGAGTACCTGCGCGTGTACAAGAAGATGGCCGCCAGGCTGGCTGCGGTCCAGCGGCGTGACGGGTTCTGGAACTCCGACCTGCTGAACCCGCGTGACCACGGCGGCCCGGAGGCCAGCGGCACGGCGTTCTTCGCCTTCGGCCTCGGCTGGGGCGTCAACGCGGGCGTCCTCGACGCGGCCCGGTTCCGCCCGGTGGTCGACAAGGCGTGGACGGCGCTGTCGACGAAGGCGCTGCAGCCCAGCGGCCTGGTGGGCTACGTCCAGCCGGTGGGCGACCGCCCCGCGACGGCGCACGCGACCGACACGGCGGCGTACGGCGTCGGTGCGTTCCTCCTGGCGGGCCAGCAGGTGGCGAAGCTGCAGGGCTGCTCGGCCGAGTAGTCGTGAGTGGTAAGGCGGGTCTGCTTCGAGCAGATCCGGACGCAGTGGCCTTCGGTGACGGCGGCGGTGACGATCAACGAAGCGGCCCTGCCGGGCGTCCAGCGCGCGTTGC
>NZ_JBSGBQ010000069.1:0-7634 GCF_053601335.1 Amycolatopsis sp. NPDC004747
TCTCCTTTTCATTACCTATTCTTCTTTCCCTCCCCCGCGTTTTTTTGTTGTGTGGGGGGGGGGGTTTGTTTGTGTGTTCGGGGCCTCCCCCCCCCCCCACCCCCCCCACGACCGGTGGGACGGGAGGACGCAGACCGTGTCGAGGCCGAGGACGTGGTTGAGGCGGCCGAACGCGAGCCACGCGCCGAGGCTCATGCTGAGCTCGACGATCTCCCGCTGTGTGTAGGAAGCCGACATCCGCTTCCAGAACTCGTCGTCCAGGTTGTGGTGGTCGGTCGCGTACCGCTCGGCGTACTCCGCCGCCAGGCGCGTCCGCTCGTCGAAGCGGTCGGTGGTGCGCCACTCCGACACCGCGTCCGCGAACTCCGGCTCGACCTTGACGCCGTCGCGTTCGGTGCGCCAGTCGAGGCAGAAGACGCAGCCGTTGATCTGCGCGATCCGCAGCCGCGCGGCCTCGAACTCCCGCAGCCCCAGCGTCGTGTGCTCGTACACCGCCAGCGAGAACTTCGAAGCGGCGATCCCGATGCCGGGCACCAGCTCGCCCCAGACGTACCCGATCGGGTCCTTGCCCGCGGGGATGTCGATGTTCACGGACGGCTCCTTCCGAGCTTGCCCGCTGCCGGGCGCAGCGGGACGTCGAGTGCGTCGTAGAGGCCGGGGTCGGCCGCGGCCAGCCAGTCGATCGCGCCGACCAGGCGGCCGACGGCGGTGGCGTTGCCGCCCGCCGACCGGTTTTCGCCTTCGTCCGTCGCCTCGACGGTGACCTCGATGCGCGGCCGGCCTTCGATGATCACGCGGTGCGCGCCGTCGCCGCTGGGCGGTGTGGGCCAGTCGGGCGCGCACGACGGGTGGATGCGCGTCACGTGCTCGATGACGATCCGCGGCTCGCCGCCGACGATGCCCTGCACTTCGAACCGCACCGCGCCCTGCGTGCCCTTCTCGAACTCGCCCATGGTCCGCGTGGACACGGTCTCGTCCAGCGGGCGCCGGTCGAGGGTCTCCCGCAGCTCGGTGACCTCGACGCCGAGGCCGCGCGCGATCAGCCGGACCTGCCCGCCCCACACCATCGACGGCACGCCGGTCATCAGCATCGGCGGGTCGTACTCCATCGGCTGGCCCATCCCGACCAGGTACCGGACGGAGTCGGGCTGCTCGTAGGTGGAGTAGTCGAAGATCTCCTGGCAGCGGACGACGTCGACGTCGGTGCCGAGCCCGCTGATCAGCAGCGGCAGCACGTCGTTGCCCCAGCCGGGGTCGACGCCGGAGACGAACAGCGACCCGCCGCCCTCTTCGATCGCGTCCAGCACCGGGTCGCGCAGCTCCTTCGGGGCGTTCCGCTGGTCGTAGAGGGGGTACAGGGCCGGCGTGACGACGACCGCGCCCGCCCGGACCGTGCGCACGATGTCGGCGAGGGCGTCGTCGAACCGGACGTCACCCGAAGCGGCGTACACGACCGCCCGCGGGCTCGCGGCCAGGACGGCGTCGACGTCGTCCGTCGCGGCGACCCCCAAGGGATCGACCCCGGCCAGCTCCCCGGCGTCCTTGCCGACCTTGGCCGGGTCGTGGACGAGCACCGCGGTGAGCTTCAGCGCCGGATGGGCCTCGACGGCCCGGATTGCCGCACGGCCGACGTTGCCCGTGCCCCACACCACTGTGGAGATCATGGCCCGAGTTTTCGCCGGTCCGCGTCCGCGCCGGTAGGAAATCGTTCCGGCCAGCGGACCGCGCGCCGATTGGTAACATGCTCCCCGCACCCGGACGCCGGATCGGAGGCCCGCGATGACGATCGACCCGAAGCCCCGCAGCCGCACGGTGACCGACGGGATCGAGGCCGCGCCCGCGCGCGGCATGCTCCGCGCCGTCGGGATGGGCGACGGCGATTGGCGGAAACCGATCATCGGTGTCGCCAGTTCGTGGAACGAGATCACGCCGTGCAACCTGTCGCTGGACCGGCTGGCCCAGGCGTCGAAGGAAGGCGTGCACGCGGCCGGCGGCTACCCGCTGCAGTTCGGCACCATTTCGGTGTCCGACGGCATCTCCATGGGCCACGACGGCATGCACTTCTCGCTGGTCTCGCGCGAGGTCATCGCCGACTCGGTCGAGACGGTCATGCAGGCCGAGCGGCTCGACGGCTCGATCCTGCTGGCCGGCTGCGACAAGTCGCTGCCGGGCATGCTGATGGCCGCCGCGCGCCTCGACCTGGCGTCGGTGTTCCTCTACGCGGGCACGATCGCCCCCGGCTGGGTGAAGCTCACCGACGGCACCGAGAAGGACGTCAGCATCATCGACGCCTTCGAGGCGGTCGGCGCGTGCCGGGCCGGCCGGCTCGGCACCGCTGACCTGGACCGCATCGAACGCGCGATCTGCCCCGGTGAAGGCGCCTGCGGCGGGATGTACACCGCGAACACGATGGCGTCGGCCGCCGAGGCCATGGGGATGAGCATGCCGGGCTCGGCCGCGCCGCCGTCCGCGGACCGCCGCCGCGACCACTACGCCCACCTTTCGGGGGAAGCCGTCGTCGGGCTGCTCGAAAAGGGCATCACCGCGCGGGACATCCTGACGCGGGAGGCGTTCGAGAACGCCATCACCGTCGTGATGGCCCTCGGTGGTTCGACCAACGCCGTGCTGCACCTGCTGGCCATCGCGCACGAGGCGAAGGTGCCGCTGGCGCTCGACGACTTCAACCGCATCGGCGACCGCGTCCCGCACCTGGGCGACCTGAAGCCGTTCGGCAAGTACGTCATGCAGGACATCGACCGCCACGGCGGCATCCCGGTGCTGATGAAGGCGCTGCTGGACGAGGGCCTGCTCCACGGCGACGCGCTCACCGTCACCGGCCGCACGGTGGCCGAGAACCTCACCGAGCTCGACCCGGACCCGATCGACGGCGAGGTCCTGCGCGGTCTGGACAACCCGCTGCACCCGACCGGCGGCATCACCATCCTGCGCGGCTCGCTCGCGCCCGAGGGCGCGGTCGTGAAGTCCGCGGGCTTCGACACGGCCAACTTCGAGGGCCCGGCACGCGTGTTCGAGCGCGAGCAGGAGGCCATGGCGGCCCTGAACGAGGGCCGGATCGAGGCCGGGGACGTCGTCGTCATCCGCTACGAGGGCCCCAAGGGCGGCCCGGGCATGCGGGAGATGCTGGCGATCACCGCGGCGATCAAGGGCGCCGGGCTGGGCCGGGACGTCCTGCTGCTGACCGACGGGCGGTTCTCCGGCGGCACCACCGGCCTGTGCATCGGCCACGTCGCCCCGGAGGCGGTCGACGGCGGGCCGATCGCCTTCGTCCGCACCGGCGACCGGATCGCCGTCGACATCAAGGCCCGCAGCATCGACCTGCTGGTCGACGCGGCCGAGCTGGCCCGGCGGCGGGAAGGCTGGGAGCCGCTGCCGAACAAGTTCGGAGAAGGCGTGCTCGGCAAGTACGTGAAGCTGGTGCGGTCCTCGTCCTACGGGGCCGTCACGAGCTGAGCGAGCGCGCGCTTGTCCACCTTGCCCACGTGGGTGAGCGGCAGCGCGTCGACGAAGTCCACCGCCGCCGGGACGTAGTGCGCCTGGCCGAAGGCGTCCCAGGCGTGCGCCTTCAGGTCGTCCGCGGTGACTTCGCCCGTCGCGACGACGACAGCGTGCAGCCGGTCGCCGTGGCCGAAGACGGCCGCGCTCCGCACCGCCGGGTGCGTCTCCAGCGCGTGCTCGACGACGGTCGTGGGGACCTTCGTGCCGTGCTCGCCGACCACGACGACGTCGTCCGCACGGTCGAGCAGGTAGAGGTAACCCTCGTCGTCGAACCGGCCGAGGTCGCCGGTGCGCAGCCAGCCCGCGCCGATGTCCGGGCCGCCGAGGTAACCGTCCATCATGGACAGGCCGCGCACCTCGACCTCGCCCTCGGCGGTGAGGCGGGCTTCCATGCCGGGCACGATCCGGCCGACCGAGCCCAGCCGCTCCGGGTGGCCGATCAGCTCGGCGGCGGAGATGCTCGCGATCATCGGTGCCTCGGTGAGGCCGTAGCCCTGGCCGACGACCGGGCCGAAGACGTCGAGGGCCTGCGCCAGCCGGTGCGGCGGCAGCGGCGCGGCACCGAGGGAGAGCGAGCGGACGCTGCTGAGGTCGGTTCCCGGGCGATCCGGGTGGTCCAGGAGCGCGGCCAGCCGCGGCGGGGTCAGCGAGAGCGTGTCGATGCGGTGCTCCCGGATCGCGTCGAGGACCGCTCCCGCGTCGAAACCGTCGTGGACGACGAGGGTGTCCTGCCGCAGCAGGGTGCCGAGCACGGTGGCGTTGCCGGTCATGTGCGTCATCGGCGCGACGAGCAGCGTGCGGCCCGGGCCGTCCGGTGACGGCGTGAAGATGTGGGCCATGCCGTCGTAGATGCCGCTGTGGCGGATCAGCTTCGGGGTGCCGGTGGTACCGCCGGTGGGGAAGAGCAGGCGGACGGTTCCGGGCGGGTGCAGCGGCTCGGGCTCGCCGTCGAGGTCGGCGAGGGTTCTCGTGTCGGCGCCGGGCCAGTCCCGGGGCCGGTCGGTGACGACGGTGGCGCCGCGCGCCGCGGCGAGCCGGTCCGCCTTCGGAGCCGACGCCGGGACCATCAGGACGGTCGCGCCGCGCAGGAGGGCCGCCAGCTGGACGAGCACCGTCTCGGGCCGGTTGCGCAGGTCCACCGCGACGGTGGCTTCGGTTTCGCCGAGGCGGGCGTGGAGGCGGCGCAGCCGGTCGCGGGCCTGGTGGTAGGTGGTGACGCCGTCCTGGACGAAGAGGGGGCGGTCACCGCCGTCCTCGAGCGCGGCCAGTACCTTCGTCAGGAAGAAGCTCACGCCCGGGGACGCTAACTCAGTCCTGATAGGAAAGCTTCGCCATTTCCTCGTCGAAGTCGAACCAGTCGCTCTCGCTGCCGGCCGGCACGACGTCGTACGTCCGGTCGAGGAAGGCGGCGATCTCCTTGGCGGGGGCTTCGAGCACCGCGGCGCCGTCGGGGGAGCTCAGCTCCACGAGGACCAGCGCGGGGTCGTCGGCCGGGCCGATGCGCACGTCGCCGTCGCCGCAGCGGGCGAGCAGGCCGTCGGCGAGCAGGTCGCGGCCGAAGAGCCACCGGACCGCGCTCGGGCCGGCGTGCAGCACCACGGCGACCGCGTACGGGTCGAGGGTGTCGTACTCCAGCTCGGCCGGCACCGGTCGCGGCCCGGCCCCGAAGGTGCGCAGGGCGAAATCGATGCGGGCGCTGGTCACGCTGTGCGGGTCGGTCATGGGACCGCCTTTGCTACTCGTCGGTTAACTTCGTCTGGTTCCAGGGATAACCCATAGTCAGTTCAACGCCCAGTGTTCCGAAAAACTTTCACACGCCAGGGTGATCAAGAAGTGTCCGAGGTCACCGTCGGCGTGGCCGAACGGGCAACTGCATCACGCACCGTCACCGCCGGTGACTGAACCTTCCCGCACCTCGGATTCGGAGCCGGCGACCCGCCGGATGGGTCCGGGCGCCGGATTTGCGCCGTCCGGGTGGGAAAGGCCACCGGGCACCAGTCCGCTTCCCCGTCCGGCCGCGAATCCCCTACGAGGCAGGGGCGACGTGGAGGGTGCGGGAATGGGTGAGCGTGGGCGGCTACGGCTGCAGCCGGACGAGGCGCCGGCCACCGCGCCGAGCGCCGAGGAACTGCTCCGGAAGGTGTCGGCGGGTGACGAGACGGCGTTCGCGTCGCTGTACGACCTCGTCGCCGGTCCGGTGCTCGGCCTCGCGACGCGCGTGCTGCGCAACCACGCCCAGGCCGAGGAGGTGACACAGGAGGTGCTGGTGGAGGTGTGGCGCAAGGCCACTCGGTACGAGCCCGAGCGCGGGAGTGCGCTGTCGTGGGTGCTGACCATCGCCCACCGCCGGGCCGTGGACCGCGTGCGCTCGCACCAGGCCGGGGTCGACCGGGAGGAGCGGGCCGGCCTGATGGACGTGCGGCGGCCGTTCGACGAGGTCACCGAGTCCACTTTGGCCGGTCTGGAGCAGCAGCGGGTGCGGCAGTGCCTGGCCGCGCTGACCGACCTGCAGCGCGAGTCGATCGTGCTGGCCTACTACAACGGCTACACCTACCCCGAGGTCGCCGAGGTGCTGCAGGTCGCGCCGGGCACGGTCAAGACCCGCATCCGCGACGGCCTGATCCGGCTGCGCGACTGCCTGGGGGTGGACCGATGACCGCCGAGCTGCACATGTTGACCGGGGCGTACGCACTGGACGCCGTGTCCGATGTGGAGCGTGCCGGGTTCGAGCGCCACCTCGGCGAATGCGCCGCCTGCCGCCAGGAGGTCGCCGAGCTGCGGGCGACCGGCGCGCGGCTGGGCGTGGCCGCCGCGGTGGAGCCGCCGCCGTCGTTGAAGCTGCTGGTGCTCGCCGACGTGGCCCGCACCCGCCAGCTGCCGCCGAAGCTGCCGGTGGTCCGGAAGCTGAGCCGGGCCAAGACGTGGCAGGTCCGCTTCGCCCTGTTCGGGGCCGCGGCGGCGGCGCTGGTGGCGGTGCTGTTCGGGGTGACCAGGACGCCCTCGCCGGTCGACCCGGTGCTGTCCGCCCCGGACGCTTCGGCGATCCAGGGCACCGGGCAGGGGAGCGCGACGCTCGTGGTTTCCCGCAGCCGCCACCAGGCGGTGCTGCTGGCTTCCGGCCTGCCCGCGCTGGACGCGGCGCACGTCTACCAGGTCTGGCTGATCGGCAAGGACGGCGCGCACTCGGCCGGCCTGATGCAACCGGAATCGCCGGACCGGATGCGGCCCATGCTGGCCGCCCTGCCCCCGGGGGTGGACCGGATCGGGATCACCGTCGAGCCGGCGGGCGGGTCCCCCGGTCCGACGACGCCGGCGGTGGCCCGGATCGACCTGACCTGATCTTCCGTCCCCGACCGGACGCGCGGGGCCATGCTCGCCATCGGCATGAACGGCGAGCCGCTGCCGATCGAGCACGGTTTCCGGCTCGGCTGGTCACGCCCGGGTGGTACGGGTAGGTGTCGGCCACTAAATAGGTGACCGACCTCGAAGTCACCACCTGGGGGCGCGCGTCAGGCGTATTGGCTGAAACGCGGCTGGGGCCGGAAAGCACCGATCAAACGGAATCGCGCATCGACACGCCGAAGGGTTTCGAAACCGTCCTTCGGGGAAGGTCGGGGTCGCGGAGATCACCTGGGCGCAGCACACCGGTATCACCGGGTCGAGCTGAGCATGAACGGTCTGCCGGGCAACCCCAAAACCGGGTAACCGCAGGAAGAAATGCGCGCCGGGACCGTTCCCGACGGCGCAACCGGGTGGCACGGCATCGCTTTCGCAGCGCGGTGACCTGGATCACCCGAACGGGGGCCAATCCGATTCACCGGTCGGCCCGAATACCGGACAAGAAGAAGTTATCAGCCGCTTATGGGAGTGATTTTCGTGACCAAGCTTCGTGTCGCCGGAATCGGTGTCGCCGCCGTCGCCGCTCTTTCGCTGGCCGCGTGCAGCAGCAGCGACACCGCTTCGTCGGGCAGCTCCAGCAGCTCGATGGCGCCGTCGTCCACGGTGCCCGCGCCTTCGACCAGCATGGCCGCCGGTGGCTCCGGCGTGACCACCAACGCCGACGTCTTCGGCCCGGCCTGTTCGCAGCTGCCGCAGGGTTCCGCGCCCGGTTCGCTGGA
>NZ_JBSGBQ010000070.1:0-5629 GCF_053601335.1 Amycolatopsis sp. NPDC004747
CGTTGGTCTGTGGGTTGCGGGCCCGGCTCAAAGTGATTTGACGGCCTCAGGCGACGGGATGACCACCCAGCTCCATGATTTCTGGGCTTCGCCCGCCCCAACCGAGTCACGCATTACCCGGTTAGCGGCGGGGCAGCTGGCTCCCCGGCTGGCGCGGCACGACCCGCGTCACCGGGCCGTCCGCGGACTTGCCCGCCCGCGACAGCCAGCCCTCGACCTCACGGCGGACCGCGTTCAACGTCGGGCGGCGGCGCGGCTCTGGGTCCAGGGACGCCGCCAGCAGCCGGGCGTGGGCGCTGCGCTGCGGCAGGCGGGACACCGGCTCGGCGCGGGCCGCGGCCATCAACGCCGCCATCGGCGTCTCCCGGGTTCCGCGCGGGGGCTGGCCGGACAGCGCGTAGCTGATCGTCGCCGCCAGCTGCCACGCGTCCGACGCCGGGGATGCCGTGGCGCCCATCGCCTGCTCCGGGGCGACGAAGTCCGGCGTGCCGATCATCATCCCGGTGGCCGTCATCTTCGAGTCGCCCTGGCTGCGGGCGATGCCGAAGTCGATGAGGTGGGCGAGGCCGCTGGGGTCGAGGACGATGTTCGACGGCTTGATGTCCCGGTGCAGGACGCCCTTCTCGTGCGCCGCCGCCAGCGCGCCCGCCATCGTCGCCCACAGGCGGCCCGCGGCGACGTCGTCGAGCGGGCCCTGGCCGTCGACCAGCTCGGCCAGCGGACGGCCCTCGAGGTACTCCATCACCAGCGCCAGGCCGTCCGGCTCCTCGGCGAGGTCGTACACCTTGACGCAGTTCGGGTGGCTGACCACGGCCAGCGCGCGGGCCTCGCGCTGCATGCGCTCGGCGGTGTCGCGGTCCGGCGCGTGCGCGATCTTCAGCGCGACCGTGCGGTTCAGCTGGGTGTCGACGGCCTGCCAGACCGTGCCGAACCCGCCCGCGCCGAGCTGCTTGACGCGGCGGTAGCGGCTGCCGCCGGCGTTGCGGGAGCCGGGCGGCGGCGGGATCGGGCCCGGTGCCGCGGCCAGCATGCCTCCCGGCGGGGACGGCGGCTCGGGCGCGGAGGCCAGCGCCGTCTTCGGGTACGGCCGGTTGACCGGGGGCGGCGGCGGGGGCGGCGGGGTCGGGCGCGGCTGGACCTGCGACGGCGGCTGCCGGTGCGGCTCCGGCTCGCGGCGCGGCGGCGGCTCGTCCGACCGGTCCGACCGGTTGATCACCGACCACGGCGGCGGGCCGACCATCGCGACCGGGATCAGGCCGAGCACGCTGAACGGCAGGAAGCCGAGCCAGAAGTGCAGCGCGGTGTTCGCCTCCATGCCGACGCTGAACACGAGCATCGCGGCGAACGGGATCCAGAAGAACCGCGACGGCCACTTCGGGCCGCGGCGGAAGGCCGTGCGGCCCTGCAGGATCACGAAGAACAGCGAGCCGGCGCCCAGCACCGCGAAGGCGACCAGGTAGACGATGAACGGGAGGTCGCTGCCGTTCTTGGCGAACAGCACGTCGTAGACGGTCTGGCCGCCGCCGAGGTACTTCGTCTGGCTGCCGGTGACCCAGCAGCCGCCGACGCCGTTGAGCGAGTCCAGCTCCTGCCGGCTCAGGCCGGACTTCTCGCCCGCGAACGCCGCCCGGTAGACCCCCGAGACGCCGTTCGCCAGCAGCCACGGCAGCACCAGCGCGCTGACCAGCCCGATCGCGCCGAACACCGACAGCGTCGTGGCGTCGTAGCGGTTGCCGGTGCCCTTCCGGATGATCGACACGACGACCGCGCCGGCCGGCGGGACCAGCGCGACGAGCGCACCGGCCGCACTCGTGGCCCACACCCATTCGCCGGGGCAGAAGCCCGGGCCGAACAAGGAATGGGCTAGCGAGAGCAACGCGCTCGCGAGTCCGTTCACCGCCGGGCTCCCCTCACTGTCCGTGTTCACTTCGTGGCCGACACGCGGCATTTCCCGCGGTCCAGCTTAGGACGCTCCCGGGCTCCGTGAGGTTGCCGGGTCTTCGCGCCCGCGGAATCCGGCGCGCCCACCGCTCCCACGCCATGATGGGGGTCGGCGCAACGTCCGACGCGAAGGAGCCGAGCATGGGCGCGTACTCCGAAGCCTACCGGCGCAGCCTGGCCGAGCGGGACGCGTTCTGGCTGGCCGCGGCCCAGTCGATCAGCTGGACCAGGCCACCGGAGCGGGCGCTGGACGACGCCCACCCGCCCTTCTTCCGGTGGTTCCCGGACGCGGAGCTGAACACCTCGTACAACGCGCTGGACCGGCACGTCGAGGCCGGCCGCGGCAGCCAGGCCGCGCTGATCTGGGACTCTCCCGTGACCGGACGGAAACGGACTTACACCTACGAAGAGCTCCGCGACACGGTCGCGCGCTTCGCCGGCGCGCTCAGCTCCCTCGGGGTCACGAAGGGTGACCGCGTGATCGTCTACCTGCCGATGGTGCCGGAGGCCGCGGTCGCGATGCTGGCCTGCGCGCGGATCGGCGCGGTGCACTCGGTGGTCTTCGGCGGCTTCGCGCCGAAGGAGCTCGCCGCGCGGATCGAGGACGCGAAGCCCAAGGTCATCCTGGCGGCGTCCTGCGGCATCGAGCCGACGCGGATCGTGGAGTACCAGCCGATCGTCGAAGCCGCCCTCGGGATGACCGAGCACCAACCCGACCACGTCGTCATGCTCCAGCGCGAGCAGGCGCCGGCCACCGCGGGCCGCCACCTCGACTGGCGTGAGCTGGCGGCGGGCGCCGACCCGGCCGACCCGGTGCCGGTCGCGGCCACCGACCCGCTGTACATCCTCTACACGTCCGGGACGACCGGGAAGCCGAAGGGCGTCGTGCGCGACACCGGCGGCCACGCCGTCGCGCTCGCCTATTCGATGGACGCCGTCTACGACGTCCACGCGGGTAACGTCTGGTGGACCGCGTCCGACGTCGGCTGGGTCGTCGGGCACTCCTACATCGTGTACGCGCCGCTGCTCGTCGGAGCGACGACCGTGATGTACGAAGGCAAGCCCGTCGGCACGCCGGACGCGGGCGCGTTCTGGCGGGTCATCGCCGAGCACGGCGTCCAGGCGCTGTTCACCGCGCCGACCGCGCTGCGGGCGGTCAAGAAGGTCGACCCGGACGCCCGTGAGCTGGAGAAGTACGAGCTGAAGCAGTTCCGGACGCTGTTCCTGGCCGGCGAGCGGCTCGACCCGGAGACCTACCACTGGGCGCACGAGAAGCTCGGCGTCCCGGTCGTCGACCACTGGTGGCAGACCGAGACCGGCTGGCCGATCGCCGCCAACCCGCGCGGCCTGGAGCCGATGGAGGTCAAGGCCGGGTCGGCGACCAGGCCGGTCCCCGGCTGGGACGTCCGCATCCTCGACCAGGCCGGCGAGGAGCTGCCGGCCGGGCGCGAGGGCGCCGTCACGGTGAAGCTGCCCCTGCCGCCGGGTTCGCTGCCGACGCTCTGGGGCGATGACGAGCGCTACCGCGAGGCCTACCTTTCGCGCTACGAGGGCCACTACCTGACCGGCGACTCCGGTTACTTCGACGAAGACGGCTACCTGTTCGTCATGGGCCGGACCGACGACGTCATCAACGTCGCCGGCCACCGGCTGTCCACCGGGTCGATGGAGGCCGTGCTGGCCGCGCACCCGGCGGTCGCCGAGTGCGCCGTGATCGGCGTCGCCGACCAGCTCAAGGGGCAGCTCCCGCGCGGGTTCGTGGTGCTCAAAGCGGGCGCGGACATCGACCCGGAGCAGCTGCGCGCGGAACTCGTGGCGATGGTCCGCCGGGACATCGGCCCGGTCGCCGCCTTCCGTGACGTGTCCATTGTGGACGCATTGCCGAAGACGCGGTCGGGGAAGATCCTGCGCAAGACGATGCGCGCGATCGCCGACGGCCGCGACGAGGCGGCGCCCTCCACGATCGAGGACCCGAGCGTCCTGGAGGCCATCCGGGCCGCCCTTCGTTAAGAGCTGTTCCAAATGCCCCCGCTGGTCTGTACCTTTGCAGGGAGTCCCCGACCGGAGGTGCTTCGATGCGCTTGTCCAGAGCCGTCCTGACCGCGGCCGTCGTGAGTCTCACGGCCGCCGGCCTGCCCGCTTCCGCCGCGGCCGCCCCGGCCGCTCCCGAACGCAGCGTGACCGACGTCGTCCCCGCGCCCGTCTCGGCGAAAGCCGATCCTCGCGGCGACTTCAAGCTGACGCCGGCCACCGTGATCACCGCCGACCGCGGGTCCGGCCAGGTCGCGGACTACCTGCGCGGCCTGCTCCGCCCGGCCACCGGCTACCCGCTGCCGGTCGTGCCGCACGCGGCCGGCCTGCCCGCGATCGCGCTGAAGCTGGGCCACGACCCGCGGATCGGCACCGAGGGTTACCAGCTGAAGGTCGCGCGCGACGGCGTCACGCTGACCGCCAACACCGCGGACGGGCTCTTCGAGGGCGTGCAGTCGCTGCGGCAGCTGCTCCCGTCGGCGATCGACGCCCAGCGCGTGCAGCACCGGACGTGGACCGTCGCCGGCGGCACGATCCTCGACTACCCGCGCTTCGCCGAGCGCGGCGCGATGCTCGACGTCGCCCGGCACTTCTTCCGCCCCGACCAGGTGAAGCTCTACATCGACCAGATCGCCCAGTACAAGGTCAACACGCTGCACCTGCACCTGGCCGACGACCAGGGCTGGCGGATCGAGATCAAGAGCTGGCCGAAGCTGGCGACGGTCGGCGGCAAGACGGCCGTCGACGGCGACCCGGGCGGCTACTACACCCAAGCGCAGTACAAGGACATCGTCGCGTACGCGGCTTCGCGGCACATCACGGTGATCCCGGAGATCGACATGCCGGGCCACACGAACGCGGCGCAGTCGACCTACGCGGAGCTGAACTGCGACGGCAAGGCCGTCCCGGTCCGCACGGACACCGAGGTCGGTTACAGCTCGCTGTGCATCTCTTCGCCGATCACGTACAAGTTCGTCGAAGACGTCGTGCGCGAGCTGGCGGCCCTGACCCCCGGCCCGTACCTGCACATCGGCGGCGACGAGGCCCACTCGACGCCGCCCGCCGACTACCTGACCTTCGAGCGGAAGGTGCAGCCGATCGTCGCCAAGTACGGCAAGAAGGTCACCGGCTGGCACGAGATCGCCAAGTCCGTCCCGCCGGTGTCGGCGGTCCCGCAGTACTGGGACTTCGGCGGCGACAACCCGGACGTCGCCGCGGCCGCGGCGCGCGGCAACAAGATCCTCATGTCGCCGGCGAACTTCGCGTACCTCGACATGAAGTACACCGAGCAGACGCCGCTCGGCCAGGACTGGGCCGCGTTGATCGAGGTTCGCGATGGCTACAACTGGGACCCGGCGACGCTGGTGAACGGCGTCGGCGAGAGCCAGGTCGCCGGGGTCGAGGCGCCGCTGTGGACCGAGACGATCCGGACCAGCAACGACATCGAGTACATGGCGTTCCCGCGGCTGCCGGGGATCGCGGAGATCGGCTGGTCCCCGAAGTCGACCCACAATTGGGACGCCTACCGCGCGCGGCTGGCGAAGCAGGCGCCGCGCTGGGTGGCGCAGGGGATCGACTTCTACCGCTCGCCGCAGGTCGACTGGAAGTAGGTGGGTGGTCACCTTGTCGTGAGTGGTAAGGCGGGTTCCAACCCGCC
>NZ_JBSGBQ010000071.1:0-4944 GCF_053601335.1 Amycolatopsis sp. NPDC004747
ATCCGACAGCCGGACATCTGCCACCGGCGAGCCACCCGAACTTTTCTTCTGACCCACCCGAGGCATGCGCACATCGTAGAACGAAATCCACTCAGGCAACGGATACGCGCAGCGCGTGTCACAGCCCAGCCCCGCCTGGACACCCCTAACTTAGCGACATTGCCCGTCCGGCCGAGGACAATCTTTAGAGCGGCGGCAGACTTTTCGCCGCCTTCTCCGCTTCTGCCGCGGCTTTGCTCTGCCGCGGCAGGGCGGGTCCGACCTCCCCCGCCCCTCCGGTAGGAGTTTCAGCCGCCGCTCGGGTTTGTCAAGGCGGGAAAGCGTGCCTTGACAAACCCGACCGCCGGCTGAAGAGAAGGCTGGGATGAGAGGCGGGGGAGGTCTGGTGACGTCGTTGGCTGCCTTGCGTGCCCGGCCGCCGGTTTGGCGGGCGTCTGGGATTCAGGGCGGAGAGGCCCGGTCACGTCGTCGGCCGCCAGTTCGGCTCCGATTTGGACATCCCCTGTGGACAACTCCCCCTCAGCCGAAGATCTTCTGCACCTGGTCGGAGATCTTGGCCACCAGCTCGGAGAACTGCACCACCCCGCCCAGCAATCCCTTGACCTTCTCCCAACGGCTGCGCACCACCGCCGGCTCCGCGGTGTCGCCCGCGCGCAGGTCCGCCGCGAGGTCGGTCAGCGTGTCCTCGAGGACCTCCTGCTTCGCCAGGTCGCGTCCGCGCACCTCGGCCGACAGCCGCTCGACCAGCTCGGTCAGCGACGTCAGCGCTGCCTCCGCGCCGCCGGCTTCGATGCCCGTCTGGGTGATGTCGCCGGAGTTGTCGCCGCCGATGCTGACCTTGTTCGTGATGCGGTGGCCCATCAGGTCTCCGTCTTGGCCGGGCGGCCGGGGGCCGCGGGCGGGTCCGGGGGCGGGGTGCGCAGCCCGGTCTGGGTGATCGTGCCACGGTTGTCGCCGCGGATGGTGACGTCGTTGTTGATCACGACCGCCGCCTGTGCCTCGAACTTCGCCGTCGAGAAGCCGGCGTCGGCGAGGAGCTTGCCGATCGCCGGCAGCAGCCGGCTTTCGATGATCTTCTCGTACCGCGCGATGTCGACGAGCTGGAAGTAGTCGGCGAACCGGTTCACCGACGCGAGTTCGCGCAGCGTGTTCGCGGCGCCGTAGCGGTCCGGGTCCAGGACGCCCGGCTCGCGCTTCGGCTGCCGGATCCACGACGCGAGGTTCATGATCCGGCCCGGCAGGCTCGCCGGCATCTCCAGCCAGGCCAGCAGCCCCTGGCCGAGCGGGCGCAGCGAGTCCGGCCGCATCTTGTCCACCGCGCGGTACTCGGCCCGGATCGGCGGCAGCATGTACGGCGTCCACTCGACGTACAGCGTCGTGTCGTCCACCGCGGCGTGCAGGAACGTCGTGAGCACCAGGTCCCGGTCCCAGGTCTCCACCTGGAAGGACAGGTAGTAGCGCGCCCATTCCTTCGGTTCCGTGCGGAGCCGGGCGACGTCGGCCGCGCCGAGCCGGGTGTGCGGCGGGCGCTCGATGTCCGGCAGGTAGGCGGCGGTTTCCGGGGTCCCCAGGTGGTCGACGAGCTCGGTGGCCGGGGTGAACACCGCCTCGGTCACCGTCAGGCCGCCGAGCCGGTGGTCCGGCGACAGCGCGCTCGCCTGGCGGAGGTCCGCGATCGCCGCGCGGATCCCGTCGTACAGCGTCTCGGTGGTCAGCTTCGGCCGGTCTTCGCCGTCTTCGACCCGCTCCAGCGGGACCGCCATGGACCAGGCGTCCCGGCGGAAACCGGCGCCCACGAACGGGTTGTACCCGCGGTACACCACCAAGGGCGCCCCCGGTGCGTCGACGGGCTGCGCACCCGCCTGGTAGCGGGCGAGCTGGTCCCGGAAGTCTTCGGTGAGCAAGCCGGTGAGGCTGCCGCCGCCGCTGTCCGGGGTGCCGCCGAGCCGCCGGAAGCGCGTCGTCAGCAGGTTCCACAGGGACCACCGCTCGATCGTGACGGCCACGCACACCACCACGGCGAGCACGATGCCGATGACCGTCCGGGCGGTGTCGCCGCCGGACGACACCTCGTAGGGGTCCACGTCGTAGTACCGGGAGGGGTACCGGCTCCCGGAGGAATCGAACAGTTCGTCCCAATAGGACACCAAAAGCCAGACCACGACGATCGCCAGCCCCACGAACAACGCCGTCTTGGGGTTGATCCCCTTCTCCGGCGCGGAGGCGCCCTTCCCGGCCCGGCCGACGATGAGCAGCAGTGACAGCACGATCCAGCCGTAGAGCAGCGGGTTGTCCCACAGCAGCCCGATGACGACGGCCATCAGCACCACCAGCAGGCCGTCGAAGTTCTTGCGGCGCGCCCGCGCCCGCACTGCCTCGGTGAGCACGCGGCCCGCGTCGAGGCCCGGTGACGGCGGGACCGGACGGGTGGGCTCGACGAGGAACTCCGTGATGGCCCGCTTGCCGAAGGCGGGATCGAGGTAAGAGGCCGCGCAGAGGTAGCGCGTGGTGTCGTCGGCCATGCCGCCTCCCCCGTGTCAGACCAGGGGGCGCCGGTCGCCCGACGGCGCGCTCCCCCGCAAGTTGCAGAAGCTAGCATGCAGTGCCGCAAAGCGGAACGGTAATTCCGCCAGCAATCCGGCATCGTTCCGGAACCGGAACGGTCAGGACAGCAGCTTCGCGGTCAGTTCCCCGCGGCTGCGGACCCCGACCTTGCCGAACACCGACTTGAGGTGGTCCTGCACCGTGTGCGCCGAGATCGCCAGCCGGGCGGCGATGTCCGTTGTGGACAGTCCGGCGAGCACTTCCCGGCAGACGTCGCGCTCCCGGGTGGTCAGCCCGTAGGCGGCGAGCAGGACGCCCAGCAGCTCGGCACCCGAAGCGCGGTCGAACGTCACGGCCGTCTCACCGTCGCCGTCGCCGGTCACCAACCGGCTGGCGTGGAGCACGATCCACCCGTCGTGGGCGTCGCGGACGCGGGCGCGGAACGTCCCGGTCGCCGCCGCGCGGGCCCCGGTCACCACCGCGCGCAGCAGGACGGCGAACCGGCCCGGGGCGATCTCGTCGAGTTCGGCGCGCCACCCCGCGGCCGCCGCGGTGGCCGCCCGCTGCCTGCCGTCCGGGCCGACCACCACGATCGCCGGTTCGCCCCCGCTCCCCGCCCCGCGGGTCCGCGCGGCCACCCGCGTCGCCGCCGCCAGTGCCGGCGCGACCGAGGTCAGGAACTCGACCTCGCGGTCGCCGAACTCACCGCGCCGCACCAGGCCGGCCGCGCCCCAGGACGTCCCGTCGACCCGGAACACCACGCGCAGCTCGTGGCCGAGCCCCAGCGGCCGCCAGACCTCGGTGAGCCGCCCGCTGCGCTCGGCGGCCCGGCGGGGCAGGTCGGACAGGCGCGCTACCGGCACCGGACGGCGCGCCAGCTCGGCGAAGGTGTGGGGCTGGGCGCCGTCGTACTCGTAGGTCGCCAGCAGCGGCTCGTACTCGCCGGGGATGCGGGCCCGGCCGCTGGTCATCGAGCTGATCACCGCGGTGTCCGGGTCGAGCGACGCCCAGCAGGTCAGCTCGGCGGGCACCACGCGGTCGACCAGCTCGATGGCGGCGGCGTGCAGCTCGGCGACGCCGAGGCCCGCCGTCGCGAGCGCGGCGACCTCCCGCCGCACTCCCTGCGCCCGGCCGTCCCACACGGACGCAGTATGCGCCGGTCGCCGCGGCGCGCGGTATCCCACATTTCCGGGATGGCCCGTCCGCCCGGGCGTTCCTAGCGTCGTCGCCATGACCCACTTCAGTGCGCCGGGCCAGGGCCCGGAACTCGACACCAAGGACGCGCGGATCACCGTCAAGGTCGGCGCGGAGCACACCGGCGGCGCGTACGAGGTGTTCGAGGTCGACGCGCCGCGCGGGCCGTCGGTCCCGCCGCACACCGAGCCCTGGCCGAAGAGCTTCTACGTGCTGCACGGGCGCATCACCGTCTACGTGGACGGCGAGCTCCACGACCTCGGCCCCGGGGCGTCGATCAGCATCCCGGCGGGTGCGGCCAACACCTTCACGGTGCACACGCCGTCGGCGCAGTTCCTCGCGGTGTGCCTGACGGACGGGATGGGCCGGTTCTTCCGCGCCGTCGACCAGGCGACGCCGGAGAAGATCCCGGAGATCGCCGGGCGGCACGGCATCGAGCTCGTGCCGTGAACGCCCTCGCGCAGGTCTTCGCCGGGGTGGCGGTGCTGGTGCACCTGCTCGCCTTCACCTGGGAAGTGGTGCTGTTCGAACGGCCGGGCGTGCACGAGGGCATCTTCAAGATCCCGTCGGCGAACCTGCCCGCCACCCGGCTGTGGTCGTTCAACGTCGGGTTCTACAACCTGTTCATGGCGGCCGGCCCGGTGCTCGGGCTGGTCCTGCTGCACAGCGGCCACGCCGAGGCCGGGCGGTGGCTGGTGCTCTACTCCTGCGGGTTCATGCTGCTGGCCGGGATCGCCCTGGGCGTGTCGGACGCGCTCGCCCTCAGCCGCCCCCGCGGGGCGGGCCGGGGCGGTGCCCTTGCGCAGGCCGTGCCGCCACTGGCCGCGCTGGTCGCGGCGCTGCTCTAGGAGCTCTGTTCGATCAGCTGCTCGCTCCAGGTCCGGATGGCCGCGGCCTGCTCGGGCGTGAGCCGGTCGAGGACGAGACGGCGGATGTTGGCGCCGTGGGCGCGGACCGCGCTCTCCGCCGTCCGACGGCCTTCGGCGGTCAGCTCGATCCCGGTGCGCCTGCCGGTGGCGCCGTCCTCGATCCGCGCCACCAGGCCGCGGTTCTCCATCCGCGTCAGCAGGTGCGCGACGCGGCTCTTCTCCCAGTCGAGCGCGTCGGCGAGGACGGCGCGGGCCTGACGCCCGCCGTCACCTACGCCTCCCTTCTGGACAACTACGTCACCGGCACGGCGATGAGCGTCAGCCGGGAACTGGTGAT
>NZ_JBSGBQ010000072.1:0-4278 GCF_053601335.1 Amycolatopsis sp. NPDC004747
CTCCCGCCGCCCGGGGGGGGGGGGGGGCCGCCGGGGGGGTGCCGGCCCGGGGGGGCTCGTCTGTTTTGTTCGGGGGGTTACCAACCCGCCTTACCACTCACGACCAGCCGGGGCAGGGTCTCACGCCGCCCGCCGCAGCCGGCTCGCCGCCGCCCGCTCCCGCTTGGGCGAGTACGTCGTGTGCCCCGCGTGCACGGCCACGTACTGCACTTCGCCGTCCAGCAACGGTTCCACCTCCGTGCGCTCGCCCGCGGCGAACGCCGCTCCGCACGCCGCGCACGTGCGCTGGCGGTCCGCTGCGCCGCCGAGCGTGGCCCTGGGGTTCCGGTCGTACTTCATCGCGCGCACCTCGCCGTCGAGTGGGCTGCCGGTTCCAGTGCACCCCGGCGACCCCCGCACCGGCCACTCGTGGGCTGCGCAGGGGCGCATCGAGAGCGGTTTCCATCCGATCCTCGAGCCGGCCCGCGCATCGTGGTCCGACACGGGGAAACGGAGGAACGCCATGACAGCAGCAGCGGTCCCGGCCGACGACTGGACGCCACCGCCCGCGGAGGAGGCACGGGGGCTCCGCCTGGTGGAACCACCCGCACCGGAGGACGACGAACCCGGCGAGCACATCGTGCTCGGGTACAACTGACCGGCCGTTCCGGCACCGGGTACGGACAGTTGCCACCCGGTGCCGGAGCGCACGTAGGGAGATGATCGCCGCGGCGCCGCCCGGCAGAATTGACCCTGTTCGGGCCGAAGTGTCGCCGGGCCTGGCACGACCACGGCCGGTGGCCCACGCGTGACGTGCGCGCGGCGATCTGTGACGTTCGGTTGGGAGGCCGGCGGATGGCGATGCGCCTCCAGCTCAGGGCGGGCCTCGAGATCCTCGAAGGCTGGGCCGAAACCGCGTCCCAAGCGGAGCGGAATCTCGTTTACGAGGCATTGTTCGCCGTCGGCGACGGTTCTGCTTTTCTGGTTTACGACATTTTCGGAGACCCGGTCGATCCCGGCACTTTCATTGTCATGGTGAAACCGCGGCTGGTACTCAAAGTAATGGTGCAGCGCGCTGAATCCGCCTTCGACATCCGCCACGTCGGAGCGCTCGAAGACGGGGCCGATGCCGCCGCCGCACCCCAGGAGACCGCCAGCCCGGAGTAACGGTCCACGGGCCGCACTGGGCCGAACGGACCAGTGCTCACCCCGGGCCGCCTCGGCTGATCGGCTGACGAAATACGGCTTCCGGACGTGTATTCGTCATCTTGACAGCGTATCCGGCCGTGTGAAAGCCTTTACATGTTCGCTGGTCAGGCCGTTATTTCTGGGGTGAGTAAGTAGGAGGCTGCACCATGTCGTCACCGGAATTGCCAGGACTCGACGTTTCCAGCCGCGTGCGCGCCCGGGACGTGCAGATGACCGGGACCGCCGACCTCGGCCGCCGGGTGCTCATGATCACCGGCGCGATCGACACCACCGACCACGACGTCTCGGTCAGCGTGAACCTCCCCGAGCCGGGCCGCTGGCAGGTGATCAAGGCCGAGACCAACCTGACCGACCAGACGTGGGTCGCGATGCAGGCCGTGATGGACGAGGACTCGACGTTCCTCGACGACGAGATGCTGATGTCGCCCCAGTTCGCGAAGAGCTTCATGACCCCCGACCAGCGCCGGCTGACCTTCTACGACGGTGAGGTCCGCCCGGGCGAGACGGTGCTGAAGACGTACTCGATGGAGACCGGCGGCCGCAAGCCGGCGTACTTCTACTCGCGCTACAGCCCGATCGCCACCGACAGCGCCGAGCAGTCCGCCCAGACGCTGAACGACCTGGTCACCAACGGGATGAGCCAGCGCCCGGTGGTGGAGCTGATCGTTCCCGTCACGGTGCTCTGAGCTCCTCGCGCGCCGAGCCGTGATCACCTTCGTACCCGAGCCGCACCTGCTCGACTCGCCTCGCGGCCGGCACTGGCCGCGCCCGCCCGCGCCACCGTCCCCGGCGCGGGAGGTGCCGCTCGCCGCCGACGTCGTGGTCGTCGGGGCCGGCCCGGCCGGGCTCGCCGTCGCCTCGGCGCTGTGGCACCACGGTGTGCACGACGTCGTGGTGGTGGACCGCACCGGCCGCCCGTGCGGGCGCTTCTTCGGCCGGATCGACCAGCTGGGCCAGCGGGTGCTGCGCTCGCCCTACGAGCACCACCCCGGGGTCGAGGGGTTCCGCGACTGCGAACTCCTCGACTTCGCGCGGCTGCACTGGGACCGGCTGACCGCCACCGAGCGCCGCGAGATCCGGATGTCGCAGGCCGGGCACCGGTCGGTCGTCCCGGTGGACGTCTTCGAGGCCTACTGCGCCCACCTGGTCACCACCCACCACGTCGGTGAACGGACCCACCGGGCCACCGTCCGCGAGGTCGTGCCCGGCCCGGACGCGGTCAACGTGCACACCGACCGCTTCTCCGTGGCCGCGCGCCACGTGGTGCTGTGCCCCGGTGAGGAGCGCCGGCCGGCCCCGGAGGCCTGGTGGGGCGGTGGCCACCCGCCGCGCGGGGTTTCGTTCTGGGACGAATCGGTGCCGCCGGGCGCCCGCTGCCAGGTGGTCGTCGGCGCCGGCCTGACCGCGGCCCACCTGATCACCGGCGCGCTCGACGCCGGTCGCGAGGTGCACTGGGTGGTCCGCGAGCCGGGCGAGCGCTACCAGTGCGCGGACGTGAATTCCAGCTTCTTCCGGCCGGAGGGCCGCAAGCGCTTCGACGGCGTCGGCTGGACCGAGCGGCTGGAGCTGATGAGCCGGTTCCGGCGCGCGTCGGTGATGTTCGAGTTCCGGCCGCTGCTCGAGCGCGCCGAAGCCGAAGGCAGGCTGGTGGTGCACCGCGGCGAGGCCGTCAAGGAAATCGTCCCGGCCGTCGGCGGGAGCGTGGTGCTGCGGCTGGAGAGCGGTCGCCGGGTCGCGGGCGACCACGTCGTCCTGGCGCTGGGCACCACGCCGTCCATCGGCACCGGGCTGCTGCCCGACGAGGTCGTCGACGCCCGCGACGGCTGGCCCTCGCTCGACGAGGCGACGCTGTCGTACCGCCGGGAGCCACGCGTGTCGGTGGTCGGCGCCGCGGCGGGGATGGTGCTCGGCCCGGCGGCCCGCAACATCGACGGCCACCGCGTCGCCACCACCCGGGTCGCCGCGGCGATCGCCCGGCAGCTGCGCAGCGGGGTCGTCGCCCCGGCCGAGGCGGCCGTCGGTGTCTGAGGCCCACGACTCGCGGTTCGCCCTGCCCGAAATCGACGCACCCGGCTCCACCGAGGCCGGGATCATCCTGCTGGGCCTGGACGCCGACCGGCTGCTGGCCGGGCTCGGCCTCGCCCGGCTCGCCGACGACCCGGCGCTGCTGACCCAGGTCGTCGACCAGGCCCGGCACGACGCCGCGGGCTTCGGCTTCGGCGGCCTGGTGGAGTCGGGCCGTCAGCACTGGCTGGACCTGCGGGACCGGCTCGGCGCCTCGATGTCGAGGTCGTCGCCGGGGTCGCTGCGCCGGGAGTGGGCCCGCCGGGCGGACGTCGTCGCGGCGGCGGTGCCCGGCGCCGGTGCGGGCACGATCGCCTACCTGACCGCCTGCGCGCTGCGCGGTGCGGAGGTCGACCAGCTCGCCGGCGGGCCGGCGGACGGAAAGGAACCCTTCGATGTCGTACCTGAAGTCCCTGCCGGCTGACACGACGCTGCTGCAGGTCTTCCGGGCCTACCCGGGCCCCGCGCGGCACCTGCTCGCGTTCCACGAGGACCTGCTGCGCGGCGAGTCGCCGTTCACCCCCGGCGAGCGCGAGATGATCGCCGCGTACGTGTCGGGGGTCAACAGCTGCGACTACTGCCACGGCATCCACACCGTCACCGCGGAGGCGTTCGGCATCCCCGAAGGCGTGCTCGCCGCGGCGGTCGCGGACCTCGGCTCGGCGCCGGTCGACCCGAAGCTCAAGCCGGTGCTCGCCTACGTCGGCAAGCTGACGAGGACGCCGTCGAAGATGACCGAGGCCGACGCCGAGGCCGTGTTCGCCGCGGGCTGGGACGAGCGCGCGCTGCACGACGCCGTCCTGGTCTGCGCGTTGTTCAACTTCATGAACCGGATGGTGGACGGCCTCGGCATCGAGGCCGACGAAGCCTACCGGGTGATTTCCGGCGAGCGCCTCAAGGAAGGCGGCTACGCGGGCCTGTCGGGCCTGCTCCCTGCCCGGTTTCCCGATCCTGTCGCCGCGGATGGAATCCATTCGCGACAGTCACCCCGCGTTCATCGAGATGGATCCGCCGGAACACACGGTG
>NZ_JBSGBQ010000073.1:1452-4029 GCF_053601335.1 Amycolatopsis sp. NPDC004747
CTGGCGATTGGGACGAAGTCGTAACAAGGTAGCCGTACCGGAAGGTGCGGCTGGATCACCTCCTTTCTAAGGAGCACAACACATCCCAGCTCATAGAGCTGGGAGTGGCTGGAGTTTAAAACCCGCACGTGGTTTTGCTCCGGTTGCTCAAGGAATTGTGGAACTACTGGTTTATGTGTTCGTGTGGTGATGAGGTCGCCGGCTAGTACTGCGAAGCTTGCTTCGCGTGGAAAGTTGGCCTGCCGAGTCGGGCGCGGGCATGTTCCTGGCACACTGTTGGGTCCTGAGGCAACACGCCTCAGGGCTTACGCCCTGAAACGCTGTTTGTTTCTGGTGTGGTGTTTGAGAACTGTAGAGTGGATGCGAGCATCTTTGTGGTCAAGTTGTTAAGGGCACATGGTGGATGTCTTGGCTTCAGGAGCCGATGAAGGACGTAGGAGGCTGCGATAAGCCTCGGGGAGCTGTCAACCGAGCTGTGATCCGAGGATTTCCGAATGGGGAAACCCAGCACCAGTGATGTGGTGTTACCCGCACCTGAATATATAGGGTGTGTGGAGGGAACGCGGGGAAGTGAAACATCTCAGTACCCGCAGGAAGAGAAAACAACCGTGATTCCGTGAGTAGTGGCGAGCGAAAGCGGAAGAGGCTAAACCGTTTGCATGTCAAGCTGTCAGGCGTTGTGCAGACGGTGTTGTGGGACCCGCCTTGAAGAGACTGACATTTCTTCGGGTTGTTGTGCTGGTTAGTGGAACCGCTTGGGATGGCGGGCCGGAGTGGGTGAGAGCCCCGTACGCGAAAACCAGTTTCAAGGACCTTGGTGGTGTTCCCGAGTAGCAGCGAGCTCGTGGAATTTGCTGTGAATCTGCCGGGACCACCCGGTAAGCCTAAATACTTCCTGAAGACCGATAGCGGACGAGTACCGTGAGGGAAAGATGAAAAGTACCCCGGGAGGGGAGTGAAAGAGTACCTGAAACCGTGTGCCTACAAGCCGTCAGAGCCTTTTGGGGTGATGGCGTGCCTTTTGAAGAATGAGCCTGCGAGTTAGTGCTGCGTGGCGAGGTTAACCCGTGTGGGGTAGCCGTAGCGAAAGCGAGTCTGAATAGGGCGAACTGTAGTCGCGTGGTCTAGACCCGAAGCGGAGTGATCTACCCATGGCCAGGGTGAAGCGACGGTAAGACGTCGTGGAGGCCCGAACCCACTTAGGTTGAAAACTGAGGGGATGAGCTGTGGGTAGGGGTGAAAGGCCAATCAAACTCCGTGATAGCTGGTTCTCCCCGAAATGCATTTAGGTGCAGCGTCACGTGTTTCTTGCCGGGGGTAGAGCTACTGGATGGTCTAGGGGCCTTACCGGGTTACCGAAATCAACCAAACTCCGAATACCGGTTAGTGAGAGCGTGGCAGTGAGACGGCGGGGGATAAGCTTCGTCGTCGAGAGGGAAACAGCCCAGAACACCAGCTAAGGCCCCTAAGTGTGTGCTCAGTGGGAAAGGATGTGGGATTGCCCAGACAACCAGGAGGTTGGCTTAGAAGCAGCCACCCTTGAAAGAGTGCGTAATAGCTCACTGGTCAAGTGGTCCTGCGCCGACAATGTAGCGGGGCTTAAGCACACCGCCGAAGCTGTGTCATTCATACAATACATCGGCTCAACCCCTTGAGGGTTGTGTCTAGTGGTGTGGATGGGTAGGGGAGCGTCCTGCATCCAGGGAAGCGGCGGCGGAAGCCAGTCGTGGAGGGTGTGGGAGTGAGAATGCAGGCATGAGTAGCGAATGCAGAGTGAGAAACTCTGCCGCCGGATGACCAAGGGTTCCTGGGCCAGGCTAATCCGCCCAGGGTAAGTCGGGACCTAAGGCGAGGCCGACAGGCGTAGTCGATGGACAACGGGTTGATATTCCCGTACCCGAGCATGTGCGCCCATGACGAGGCGTTTGATACTAACCACCCAAAGCGCGTCCGCGAAGCCTTCGGGCCTAGTGGGTGTTGTGGAGCGTGGGACCTGATTTCGTAGTAGTCAAGCGATGGGGTGACGCAGGAAGGTAGCTCCGCCAGGCGATGGTTGTCCTGGTATAAGCGTGTAGGAGAAGGCATAGGCAAATCCGTGCCTTACATACTCTGAGACGTGATGTGTAGCCGTTTGAGGCGAAGTAGAGTGATCCTATGCTGCCGAGAAAAGCCTCTAGTGAGTGCATGCACGGCCCGTACCCCAAACCAACACAGGTGGTCAGGTAGAGAATACCAAGGCGATCGGGTGAACTGTGGTTAAGGAACTCGGCAAAATGCCCCCGTAACTTCGGGAGAAGGGGGGCCAAACATCCTGAAGCTCTTTTCGAGCTAGGGGTGGGTGGCCGCAGAGACCAGCGGAAAGCGACTGTTTACTAAAAACACAGGTCCATGCGAAGTCGCAAGACGATGTATATGGACTGACGCCTGCCCGGTGCTGGAACGTTAAGAGGACCGGTTAGCCTTTCGGGGCGAAGCTGAGAATTTAAGCGCCAGTAAACGGCGGTGGTAACTATAACCATCCTAAGGTAGCGAAATTCCTTGTCGGGTAAGTTCCGACCTGCACGAATGGCGTAACGA
>NZ_JBSGBQ010000074.1:0-2752 GCF_053601335.1 Amycolatopsis sp. NPDC004747
AAAGTGATTTGACGGCCTCAGGCGACGGGATGACCACCCAGCTCCATGATTTCTGGGCTTCGCCCGACCACCAACCGAGTCACGCATTACTCGTCCAGGTCAGAGCCCGGCCTGGCCGAGCCAGTCCTTCGCGACGTCGGCCGCCTTCTCGCCGTCCGAGTCGACGCGCTTGTTCAGGTCGCGCATTACGTCGGTCGTCAGCTTCGCGCTCACGGCGTTGACCGCGTTCGCGAAGTCGGCGCCGCGCTCGTCGAGGACCTTCTTGTTCACCGCGGGCACGACGTTCTCGGTCGGCACGATGTTGAGGTCGTCCTTGAGCACGGTGTAGGCCGGGTCACCGGTCAGCGGGCTGACCGAGTCGACCGGGATGACCGTGACGGCCCCGGACTTGAGCTGCTGGACGCGCGGGCCGGCTTCCTGGATGGTCTGGAAGCTGATGTTGGTCAGCTGGTAGACGTCCGTGAAGCCCTTGAAGCACGGCAGGCGCTTCTCGCACTCCGGCGGGCCGGCCATGACGACCTTGTCGAGCTTCTTCAGGTCGCTGATCGACGCGATGCCCTTGTCCTTGGCCAGGTCGGACTTGACGATGTAGGTGTTCTTGTCCTCGGCGGCCGCGAAGTTCAGCAGCCCGACGCCGCTGGGCTCGAACAGCTTCGCCAGCTGCTCGTGCTCCTCCTGGGCGGTCTTGCCCGCCTCCTTGCCGAAGCCGGTGGTGATCGCCGCGCCCTGGTACTCCGGGATGAACTGCAGCTCACCGGACTTCAGCGACGGGTAGATCAGCTCCCGCGAGCCCAGGTTCAGCTTGCGCGTCACCGGGTAGCCCTTGGCCTCCAGCGCCTGCGCGTAGATCTCGGCGAGGATCTGGCTGTCGGTGAAGTTGAAGGACGCGACGACGATCGGCGCCCCGCCCTTGCCCTGCGCGGCGGGCTTGTCACCGCTGTCGCTGCCGCCACAGGCGGCCAAACCGAGCGTTGCCGCGACGGCCACCGCCACCACGGACGCGTTCCGGAACCAGCGCACGAATCCCCACTCCCTCGTCACTCGAACAGACGAAAGGACCCTAGTCCCGACCTCCGACAAGAATCCACATGGTGGGAGAAAGCCCCCGAAATTCCCACTCCGCGGAATATTTGCGCCTGATCGGGGTAAGGTCGGCCCGTGCACGTGACCGCGGTGACGCCGCTGGCCGCCGCTGGCGGCCCCCCGATCTTCCAGTGGAAGTGGGTGGACCGCAACGCCGACGCCATCGTCCAGCGCCTGGTCGAGCACATCTCGCTGACCGGCGCCGCGCTGGGCATCGGCCTGGTGGTCTCGATCGGGCTGGCCGTGGTCTCCCTGCGCTACCGCTGGTCGTACCCGGTGATCCTCGGCACGGCGGGCGCGTTGTACGTGATCCCGAGCCTGGGCGCGTTCGCGGTACTGGTGCCGTTCTTCGGGCTGACGTTCGTCTCCGCGATGATCCCGCTCGCGACGTACACGCTGCTGATCCTGATCCGCAACATCGTCACCGGCGTCGACCAGGTGCCGAACGAGGTCCGCGAGGCCGCGGTCGGCATGGGGTACACGCGCGGCAGGCTGCTCTGGCAGATCGAGCTGCCGCTGGCCCTGCCGGTGGTGATCGCCGGCCTGCGGGTCGCGGCGGTGACGACGATCGGCCTGGTGACCGTCACTTCGATGCTCGGCCTCGGCGGTTTGGGCTACTTCATCCGCGCGGGCATCCAGACGGCGACTCCCAACTCGACGGAGATCATCGTCGGCGTTGGCCTGTCGGTCGTCCTGGCGGTGGTGGTCGACCTGGTCCTCTGGCTCAGCGAGCGCGTGCTGGCGCCCTGGTCGCGGAAGGTGCGGGCCCGATGAGCTTCCTCGATCAGCTGAACGCGTGGCTGGCGGAGCCGAACCGCTGGAGCTGGACCGACAAGGCCGGCGTCCCGTACCGCACGCTGGAGCACCTCCGGTTCTCGTTGCTGGCGCTGGCCATCGCGGCGGCGCTGACGATCCCGGCGGCACTCTGGCTGGCCCACTACCGCCGCGGCGCGTTCCTCGCGAGCAGCGCGGTGAACATCGGCCGGGCGATCCCGAGTTTCGGGTTGATCATCCTGTTCTGGTTCCTGGCCAGCCGCTGGGAGCTGGACACGACGTTCTGGCCGTTGCTGCTGGCGCTGGTCGCGCTGGCGATGCCCCCGTTGTTCACGAACACGTACGCGGGCGTGGTGACGCTGGAGCAGGAGACGATCGACGCGGCCCGCGGAACGGGTCACCGCGAGTGGCAGATCATGCTGCGCCTCGAACTCCCGTTGGCATCCCCGGTGATCCTGGCGGGCGCGAGGGTGGCGTTCCTCCAGCTGATCGCCACGGTGGCCATCGGAGCGATCGTCAACGACGGCGGTGGCCTGGGCCGTTACATAGTGGACGGCTTCGCGGTCGGCGCCCAGGGGTATGGCGCGATCTTCGCGGGCGGCCTGGCGGCGGTGGTACTGGCACTTGTGTGCGACGGCGCGTTCGCGTTGATCACCCGCGTGGCCACCCCGCGCGGCCTGGCGCTGCAGAACGCGCGCCGCGACTAGGAAAACCGGCCGGCGGCGGGCCGGGCAGCCCGCCGCGGCGGCCGACCTCAGGGCTTCTCGAAGTGCTGGTAGTCGATCGGGGTGTCCCAGGAACCGCCCCAGGTCCAGCCGCGGGTGGTGAACGCCCGCTCGGTGCCGTCGCCCGCGTGGATCATGCCCGGCACGCTCTGCGTCCGGTCGACGTAGGG
>NZ_JBSGBQ010000075.1:0-2661 GCF_053601335.1 Amycolatopsis sp. NPDC004747
GGGCATCGAGTCCTCGACGCACCTGGGCCGTCACCGGTGGACCGTAGAGCGCACGATGTCCTGGCTCGCCGGATGCCGGCGACTGCACCGTCGCTACGAGCGCAAGGCCGAGCAATTCCTGGCCTCGACCAGCATCGCCCGCACCCTCAACTGTTACCGCAGACTCACCAATGAGGTGACGTCTTGGCCTGAGAAGCTGTTGTCTTTCCGGGCTTGAGGACAGCGTTTTCGCTGGTCGGGCATAGGGTCGACGATCCTGTGGGAGTGGTGGTCTGTTGTGTCGCCGCTGCTGTGGAGGTCGTGGATGCCGTCGGTGGTTGGGCTGCTGGAACAGCGTGAGCTGGGTGCTCGGCGTCGGGTGGACGAGTTGCGGGAGGAGGCCGACCGCGTCCAGGCCGAGCTGGCTGTGGCCGAGCGGGATTGGAAGGAGTGGGTGATCGCCCGCTCGAGGGTCGGCGAGGTGCTGGCCCTGCCGGACGAGAAGGGACCGGGCCAGGCCCGGGCCGAGCAGGCGGTGCCGGCCGCCGAGGAACAGGGCCGAGTGGCGCCGTAGCCGGCGGAGGCGGCGAAGCCGAGGTCGCAGGTACCGGTGTGGCGCCAGGGCCTGGATTGGTCGGCTCTGCCCGTGGACTACCAGCGCATCCTGCAAGGTGGCGGCCGACCGGGCCCGGCTCGGGCAGGGGCCGGTGACCTGCCAGGAGATGGCCGCTTTGTTCGGCATGGACGTGGTTCCGGCGCGGGTGGAGGCGCTGAGGTCGAAGGCGAAACGGCTGGTCGCGCGTGGCTGGCTGGCCGAGCCGGCGCCGGGCCGTTTCACGCCCGCCCGCGGGGTGAGCGGGCCAGGCGGCGGGTCATGAGCAGGGTCATCGACCAGTAGATCATCGCCTCGGCGCTGGTGGTGCGGCGTTCGAAGTCGCGCGCCAGGCGGCGGGTGCGCATGAGGTGGGCGAAGAGACGCTCGACGATCCACCGTTTGGGCAGGACCACGAAGCCACGCATGTCGTCGCTGCGTTTGACGATCGCCAGGACCAGGGCGAACGTGGCCAGGCAGTACTCGACGAGGCTGCCGGTGTAGCCGCCGTCGGCCCAGACCAGTTTCAGCAGGTGGTGGGCGTCGGCGACTTGCCGCAGCAGGACCTGGGCGGCGGCGCGGTCGCTGACATTCGCGCTCGTGACCATCACGCCCAGCAGCAGGCCGAGCGTGTCGACCACGACGTGCCGCTTGCGCCCGTTGACCAGCTTGCCGCCGTCGAAGCCACGGCTGTCGGCGCCGACGACGGCGTCCGCCTGGTCGCATCCTCCCCGACTGCCTGGCGCCTGCTGGCCGGGATCGACCCGGCCGCACTCGCCGCCGTGCGCTCTGCCCGTGCCGCCGCCCGCGAGGTTGCCTGGCTGCAGGCTGCCGAGACAAGGTCCGGTATACCCGCCGCCCGCGCCGGTGGACGTGACCTGCCCGGCCTGGTCCTGGACATCGACGCCACCCTGGTGACCTGCCACTCCGAGAAGGAGCAGGCGGCACCTTGAACCGCCCCGGTTCGAATGGAGACTCGATTTCATGAAAGGATCGAGTCATGGCACGACCTTCCTGTTACCCGCTTGAGCTCCGCCGTCGCGCGGTGCGCATGGTCGCCGAGGTAGGCGACGTCTACCCGAACGAGACGGCCGCCCTGCAGGCGGTGGCCGAGAAGCTCGGCATCGGCTCCCGCGAGACGCTGCGGAACTGGGTGAAGCAGCACGAGATCGATGCGGGGCAGGTCCGGGGACGACGACGGAGGAGTCCGCCCAGCTCAAGGCATTGAAGAAGGAGAACGCCGAACTCAAGCGGGCCAACGAGATCCTGAAGGCCGCGGCGAGTTTCTTCGCGGCCGAGCTAGACCGGCCACACACACGCTCGTAGCGTTCATCGACGAGCACCGGGACCGCTTCGGCGGCGTCGAGCCGATCTGCAGGACGCTCACCGAGCACGACTGCAGGATCGCCCCTTCCACCTACTACGCCCACCACAAACGTCGCAGCCCACCGTCGGCCAGGACCGTGCGGGATGCCGAACTGAAGAGACAGATCAGCGGGGTCTTCGAGGCCAACTACCACGTCTACGGGGCGAGGAAGATCTGGCGTGAGCTGAACCGGCAGGGCCGCCGCGTGGCCCGCTGCACCGTCGAACGCCTGATGCGCGAACTCGGCATCGCTGGGGCGGTCCGTGGTAAACGCGTGATCACCACGCTGCCCGGCGGGCAAGCCGAACGGGCGCCGGACCTGCTGGACCGCGACTTCGTCGCTGCCGCCCCGAACCGCTGCTGGGTCGCGGACTTCACCCACGTGAAGACCTGGGCCGGTGTCGTCTACGTCGCCTTCGTCGTGGACACGTTCTCCCGCCGGATCGTCGGCTGGTCCGCGGCCACCGTGAAGGAAACGGTCTTCGTCCTGGACGCCCTCGAGATGGCCGTGTGGCAACGTGACCGCGACCAACACCCGGTTCAGCCAGACGAGTTGATCCACCACTCGGATGCCGGGTCGCAATATACGAGTTTCCGGCTCGCCGAGCATCTGGACACCGCCGGCATCGCCGCCTCGATCGGATCGGTCGGCGACGCCCACGAAAAGTGCCTTTCCTGAGGGCTGGAGCGTCCCCGTGTTCGGGTGGGACGGGGAAGACCGCGG
>NZ_JBSGBQ010000076.1:0-2227 GCF_053601335.1 Amycolatopsis sp. NPDC004747
GGGGCGCTTGTACAGGTACTCGAGGCCAGCCTCCAGGCTACGTCCACGCGGCGCGGTCACCAGGCGCGTCACCAGACGCTCGGTGGTCGCGTTGGCACGGCCGCTGAGCAGGCTGCGCAGCAGCTCGCTCTTGGCCGCCTTCGAGGCGGCGCGGTCGGTCAGCGCGGCACGCAGCTCCGTGTTCGAGGAGACGATCCGGCCGAACCGGAACAGCTCGTCCTCGACGTCGTCGAGCGTGTTCGCCCGCTGGGCGGCCGTGAGGTCGGCGATGTTCGCCAGCTCCTCCAGCGTGTCCACCAGGTTGCGCGACTGCGACCAGCGCGAGCGCACCAGACCGGCCACCAGGTCCGCGGCCGGACCGCCGACCTGGCCGCCCAGCATCCTCGCGTTTTCCGGACAGGCTTCTGACCGTTTATTTCACGCGACAATTCGCAACTTTTCGTACTCGGCGTGGACTTCGCACGGAGGGCGGTAACCCACCGCCGAGTGGAGCCGTTTGCGATTGTACCAGAATTCGATGTAGCGAGTGACGTCCTGTCTGGCGGCCTCGCGGGTCAGATAAGTCACCCTTGATACGCGCTCGTTCTTCAGGGCGCCGAAGAATGATTCGGCCATGGCGTTGTCGAAACAGATCCCGGTGCGGCCGGAAGATCTGCGGAGCCCGAAGCGGTCCAGCGTCCTCCCGAACTCGGCTGACATGTAGTTACTTCCGCGATCTGAGTGAAATATCGCGCCGGCCGATAGGTTCCTGTTCCGTGCCGCGTTACGGATCGCCCTGGATATCAGTGGGGTTTGGTAGTGGTCGTCCATCGCATAACCGATGACTTCCTTCGTGCAGCAGTCGATGACCGTTGCGAGGTACAGCCAGCCTTCCCCGGTTGCGATATAGGTAATGTCACCGACGAGCTTCTCGCCGGGCGCATCCGCGGTGAAGTCGCGGCCGACGAGGTCCGGTACCTGGCCGGCCGCAGCCTGAGTGAGGTTGAACCTCTTCGGCCGTGGCTGGCAGGACACCAGGCCCTGTTCGCGCATGAGGCGGCGGACAAGCTCCACGCCCGCGGCGACGCCCCAGCGGTGCAGCTGAGCCTGGACGCGCCGGTGCCCGTAGGTGCTGTCGGACATGTCGAAGGCTTTCTCGATGAGCAATTTCAGTTCTTCGCGCCGCTGAGCTGTCGCGGATTCCGGGCGGGATCGCCAGTCGTAGTAGCCGGATCTGGAGACGCCGAGTCGGCCGCACATGAACTCGACGCTGTATGCGTACTTCTCGGTGTCGAGCCTCATCTCGTCGATGAACTCGTACTTGCTTGCTACCGGGGATCCTTCGCGAAGTACGCTGCGGCTTTTTTCAGGAAAGAATTTTCCATCTCCAGCTCGCGGTTGCGTCGTTCGAGTTCCTTCAGGCGCGCCCGCTCGTTCACCGTCAGTTCCGCATCGGGAGCCGGTTCCTGCTGCTTCTGGTACTTCTTCACCCAGCCGCGTAGTGTCTCCGAGTTCAGCTCAAGCTCCCGGGCGACTTCGGAGATCGTCTTGCTTGACCTCAACGCGATCTGGACGGCTTCCTCGCGGAACTCCGGCGAGTACTTACTGGGTGGCGCCATTTCTTCCTCGTTTCCTCGTTCAGGACAACCCTATTGGGTGCCTGTCCGGGACGAGCAACGCCCGTACGGCGGGCGCGTCCTCGGTGGCGGCGGAGGCCAGATAGTGCGCGCGCAACGGCACCCCGTACTCCGTGACGAGCAGCGGGACCGAGGCGAAGTGCCGGGCGAGCAGACCGGGCAGGGCCGCCGAGCCACCGGCGGCCGCGTGGCAGAGGTCGACCGCGCCGAGCCCGTCGTCCGCGTACCAGTCCAGCGAGAGGGGGCGCAGCGACCGCTCGACATGGGCGGCGACGGAGAGCAGGTCGGGCACGCGGGCGGCGCGCGCGGCGCGCAGTGCGCCCTGCGTGCGGCAGGCGCGTTCCCATGCGCGCACGGCGCCCTCGGAGCGCAGCGCCCCGGCCAGGCCTCCCTCGTCGCGGGCGAGTTCCGCGAGTCCGTACAACGCGGTGGCGAAACGGTCCGCCTCCGGGCCGAAGGAAACCCCCGAATCGGCGAGAACCCCCGAAGCACCCCCCACGCCCGGTCCACCCGCGACGTCCGGTCGACCCGCGGCACCGGGGCCGCCGGCAGCCCCCGCGCCGCCGGAAACCCCCGCCCCGCCGGAAGCGCCGGCATCCTCAGGGCCGTCC
>NZ_JBSGBQ010000077.1:0-2103 GCF_053601335.1 Amycolatopsis sp. NPDC004747
CGCCACGTTCGAAAACGGCGTCCTCGTCGAACGTTCGGAGGCCGCCGCTGCCTGATCACGCGTCACCCGAACCACAACTCTTGACAATTACTCTGCGGCGGACGAGGGGAGTCGTGCCTTTGGCGCCCCAGGTACGGCCTGTCACCTGGTCCGAGCGGACCCCGGCCTGGTCACCGAAGAGAACCTCGGCATTCTCCGCCTTCGCCTTGGCCCGGATCGCCGGCCAGGTCTCCTCGTGCCAGAGGCGGACCGCGTCCGCGTCCTGCTCGACCGCTCGCTTGTCCGGACGTTGGAAGGTCAACCCCCAACGCTTGAGGTACTTGCCCACTCCGGGCTCGGTGAAGCGGACCCGGGACAGCTTGAAGATCAGCTCGCCTATCTGCCCCCGTGTCCACAGCTGACCCGAAAGCCCCAGGTCGGAGGGGATGTGATCGAGGACAGCCTGCCGAACGGCGGTCTGCTCGGTCTCCGACAGGACCTGATGCTCACCCACGCGGCGGCCTCGCGGGAGGGACAGCAGTGCGTCCCGGCCGCCGGCCTGCCACCTCACCCACCAGTTGTCCACGGCCTTGACCGACACCTTGAACAGGGCGGCAACCTCTACCCGGCCCCGGCCCTCCACCAGCGCGGACACCGCCAGCAACCGCACGGCCTCCTGCGCGTCCGGCGACCAGGCCCGCGCATCCCCCACCAGGGCGCTGTCACGTTGTTGGGTGTGTGGGTGGTCTGATGGTGCGTCGGGGCGTGGTGGGCCCGCCGTCCGGGCGGTGTTCAGGCTGTGGTGGGCCGGCTGGCAGCGCCGGTGATCTGGTCCCAGATGGCGAAGCGGATGGTCATTTCGGCGCGGTGTTGGGTGGCGGTCATCAGGTGGCGGTGGGGTCGGAAGTGGGGTGAGATGCCGCTGAAGGCGGACAGGAAGCGCTGGGCCGCGCCGACGCTGCGGAAGCCTTTCATCGCGCGTTCACGCTGGGGGGTGGGCTGGTGGCTGTTTTCTGCCCGGTTGTTCAGGTACTTCGACTGCCGGTGCTCGACCGAGGGCATGACCTCGCGTTGGGCGGCGCCGTAGGTGCGGAGCCTGTCCGTGACGACCACCCGGGGCACCGTACGGGCCTTCTTCATCAGGCGGCGGAAGAACCGCCTGGCCGCGGCAGTATTCCGGCGGTCCTGCACGAGGATGTCCAGGACGTTGCCGTCCTGGTCGACGGCCCGTCACAGGTACTTCAACTCGCCGTTGATCTTGATGAAGACCTCGTGCAAGTGCCATTTGTCGCCGGGCTGGGGCGGGCGGCGGCGCAGTCCATTCGCGTAGGTCTGGCCGAACTTGGCGCACCAGCGGCGCACGGTCTCGTAGGAGACGAGGACACCGCGCTCCAGCATCAGCTCCTCGACCTCGCGGAAGCTGAGCGGGAACCGGAAGTACAGCCACACACAGCGGGAAATCACCTCGCCCGGGTACCGGTGCCCCTTGTACGACGGCGACGCACTCACCACGGACGACCCCTCCCAGCACGATCAACCACAAGATCATCCCACCCAGTCAGTCAACGTGACAGTGCCCTACCAGCAGTTCAACCGCGACCACGCCCGGCTCCGAGCCCCCGGCGAACGCGCCTTCGCCCTGCTCAAGTCCTGGCGCATCATGCGCAGAGCACGCTCCTCCACCCGCCGCATCAGCCGCACCATCCAAGCCATCCACACACTCAGGGAGTGTCTAATAAACGGCCCTGTCGCGCTTTCGGTGGTGACGGGGCGTCCTGCTATCCGAGGAGGATGCGGTGCCGAAGCACCCCGCCGCCATCGTGACCGGCGAGCCGCCGAAGGTCGAGATGGAGTTGGAGTCCAGGCAGTTCATGATCTCGGCACGGGCGACGACACCGCCGATGGACATGCCGTTGCCGATGCCCTTGGCGAAGGTCAGCATGTCCGGCGGGCCCGCGGCGTCGTGCGCCTGCCAGCCCCAGAAGTGCTCGCCGGTGCGGCCCCAGCCGGTCTGCACCTCGTCGGCGATCCAGAGGATGCCGTGCTCGTCGAGGACCTCGCGGAAGGCCGCGTACAAACCGTCGGGCGGGATCGTGAAGCCGCCGACGCCCTGCACGGGTTCGG
>NZ_JBSGBQ010000078.1:0-2088 GCF_053601335.1 Amycolatopsis sp. NPDC004747
CGGACCCAACGTCACTACCAGAACCCGAAGTTATTTTTCGGCGGCTCCCTGTCCACCTGCCCGAACTCCTCACCCTCGCCAAAGCCGTCGAGCAGTGGTGGGACGGCATCGAGACCTACCTGACCACCGGGATCACCAACGCCGCCTCCGAAGGCAACAACCGCCTCATCAAACTCGAAGCACGCAACGCCTTCGGCTTCAGAAACCGCGCCAACCAACGACTACGCTCACGCTGCGCCCGCCGGAGCCGACGACAGGCGCACCCCCACTAAATTTGAAGACCCGCATTACGTGATGACTCTTAGCTGAACCCGGATCCACCGGCTTGATTCCGGAGTGATCGGGAGTGTCATGAATCAGGTGTGATCCTCCCCGAAGGAGTCATCTGATGAGTACGACGACAGGTCACCTGGTTGAGACCGTGGACCGCGTGTCGCTTGCCGTGGCCGACGGCAGTGTTCAGGGTGCCGACGTGAAGTCGATGCCGGTGTGAGGTTCCCCCTGTCGGCTGGACAGCTTGATACTGGGACGGATAGTCCCGGAGGAAGCAGTCACAGGTAGTGAGCAAGAAGAGCAATACGAGTAAGCGGTACACGGCCGAGTTCAAGCGGGACGCGGTCGCCTTGGCGTTGTCCTCGGAGAAGACAGTCACCGAGGTTGCGAGGGATCTTGGCGTGAGTCCGGAAGGGCTGCGCGGGTGGGTGAAGCAAGCCAAGATCGACCGTGGTGAGGGGCCCGCCGGGGCTTTGACCACTGCGGAGCGCGAGGAGCTGGTCCGGCTGCGGCGGAAGGTCCGCGAGCAGGAGGCGACGATCGATGTGCTGGGAAAAGCGACCGCCTTCTTCGCTCAGGACAAGATGAGGTAGACACCGCGGCACGGTGTCACTTCATTGATGCGGAGAAGGCATCGGACGGTAATCCTGCAGGTCACAGCGTTTCGTTCCTGTGCCGTGTGCTGGGAGTGCCCCGTTCCACCTACTACGCGCACCGGGCGTCACGGCCGGCCCGGACGGTGCGGGAGCGGGCCGAGGAGGTGCTGGTGGGCGAGATCCGGGTGCTTCACGCCGGATCTCGCGGCGCCTACGGGGCCCCGCGGATCCACGCCGCTCTGCGGCGGGCCGGACGGGCGGTGAATTCCAAGAAGGTCGAGCGGCTGATGCGCAAGCACCGGATCGTCGGGATCACCCGCAGGCGGCGCGGGGGCCTGACCCGGCAGGCGAAGCGGGCGGTGTTCGCCCTCGACCTGATCGGCCGGGACTTCACCGCGCCCAGACCCGGGATGCGGCTCGTCGGCGACATGACCGAACTCGTCACGCTGGAAGGGAAGTTGTATCTGGCGACCTGTATCGATCTCGCGACGCGGGAGATGGTCGGATGGGCGATGGCCGATCACCACCGCGCCGAGCTGCCGGTCGCTGCCCTGCGGATGGCGGCCGGTCGCGGCGGCCTGGAGCACGGTTGTGTCATGCATACGGATCGCGGCAGCGAGTACACGAGTGACGAATTCCGCACCGAAATACGCAAGTTGCGCATGAGGCAGTCGATGGGGCGCGTCGGCTCTTGTTACGATAACGCCGCCGCGGAAAGCTGGTTCGCCATCCTGAAAGCGGAGATCGGGACAACCGTGTGGGAGACCCGCGAGGCTGCCCGGGCCGACGTTTTCCGCTATGTCGAGGTCGAGTACAACCGCAGCCGGCTCCGTCGGCACCCCGACTACGGGTACGTGACCCCACTCGAAACGAGATCCCTGCTCAGGCAGAACCTCACCTCAGCAGCGTAAACACCCGCTGTCCAGTGCGCGGGGGGAACTTCAGACTGCCCGCTGCAGGCCAAGGACGTGGCCCGCGCGCTGGGGCTGGAGATGGTGCCGACGAAGGTGGAGCCGGTGCGCGGCAAGCTGCGCAAGCTGGCCGAGCGCGGCTGGATCACTCGCACCCCCGCCGGGCGCTACCTGGCCCGGTAGCCCGCGCCGGCCAGGCCCGGGCCGTAACGCGCGTGCGCTCGGCGGTCCGCGCGCTCAGCGGTACCGACAGCCGGCTTCTCGACGACGAGGAGCTGCTGCGCATGGTGCTGCCCGCGATCCGTAAC
>NZ_JBSGBQ010000079.1:0-1918 GCF_053601335.1 Amycolatopsis sp. NPDC004747
CGGTCGCGATGTCCTCGGCGGACAGGTGCGGGTCGCTGCAGCGCAGGAGGAACTTGCCGTCCAGGCGTTCCTCGGCCTTGATCGCGGCCTTGTCGATCCGTAGCAGCCCGGCGGGGGTTGCGCGCAGGAAGCGGTGCAGGCCGGGCTTGGTGGACAGCTTCCCGCGCAGTTCGGCGCGCTTGAGGGGCCCCAGCTTGTCGGAGCCCTTGATGGCGTCCTCGAGCTGGGCGAGCAGGTCGGCCCGGATCGCGGCATCGCGGGTCGCCTGGTCGGGGTTGTGGCAGATGACGAACCGGTCCGCGGTGTCGGGGAGTTGGACCTGCTTGACCTGCATGTTGTCGGCGACGTGCGCGTAGCGGCCCTGGCGGGACAGGGCGGCCTGGGCGGCGGGTGAGCCGGAGCGGATCTTCTCGCCGAGGATGTAGTGGCCGCCGGCTCGCTGCAGGAAGCGGCGGTTGGTCTCGGAGGCGAAGCCGCGGTCGGCGACCCAGACCACCCGGGTCAGCTTCCACTCGCGCAGGTCCTCGCGGACCTGGCGGATCAGCGCCTGGTCCCCGGTGTTCCCCGGCCAGCTCCACACCCTGATCGGGATGCCGGTGCGGGTGACGGCCATGCCGATGACGACCTGCGGCAGGTCGGGGCGGTGGTCCTTGCTCTTCCCGTAGGCCCGGAAAGACGCCGTCTTCTGGTCGCTGCTGCTGTCCTTGGTGGCCTTGCTCGGCTCCGCCTGGTCGGCAGGCTCGTCGGGAAGGCGCAGGCCGTGTTCGTCTCGGGCCACGGGGATGTCGGGTTCGCCGGTCTCGAAGTAGGTGCTGGTGGTGTCGAAGAACAGCAGGTCGACTTCGAGGTTGAGCAGGTCGGCGACCTGCCAGTAGACCTCTTCGGCGAGTTTGTCCTCGATCTTGAGGAGCCAGTCCATCGCCCGGTAGCAGGCGTCGTCGCTGGTGGCGGGCAGTCCGGGGATGTGACTGTCGTGTTGGATCCAGCGGGTGGCGGCGAGCTTGGAACTGGGGGCCAGTGCGCGGTTGGCGACCAGTGCGAACAGCACCCGCTCGGCGGTCGGGTCCAGGCGACGCCCGGTCAGCAGCTTCTTCATGACGGTGTCGATGCCGATGCGGTGCCACAGGCCGTCCAGGGCGTGGGCGCCGCCCATCGGCCGCGAGGCCAGGAGTGTCAGTTCCGAGCCGGAGGTGGCCCGCAGGGCGGCGGCCGGATCGAGGAGCTTGGCGAGCGAGGCGACCAGGCGCTCGATGGCGCCGCGGTCCAGTTGGTCCTCGCGGCCGAAACTGTGCAGCACCTGCGGGCGAGAGGTGCCGGTGGCGGCGTCCCACTCGTTGTGCGCCAACTGCAGGTAGCGCACGGTCGAGCCGTCCTTGTTCTTCCGCGTGGTCGCCCGTACATACATAGTTCCAGACCTTAACAGCATTGCTGCAGGTCAACTCATAGTAATCGAGCAGAACGTGTTACTAGGCGATTCTGGCCGTTCCACCAGGACGGAACCACGTGACCTGCAACAACGCCCTCATCCGTGCCGAGAACCCGCCATCAACTGCGGAACGCAGGCTGGGTGAGACCCGCCGGGTCCTTCGACCGTAGAACGCGGCCCTTGAGCAGGGTATGACGTAGTGCCAGGTACGCGGTCTCGATCTCCCAGCGCTCGTGGTACAGACCGACCAGGCGGTCTGCTGGGTCGGTGCGGTGGTCGCTCAGCGTCGTGAGCAGGCGGTAGGTTCCGCCGAAGTCGTCGCCATGGGCCGTACGGGAGCGGACCTCGGCCTCGATCACCCGCAGCCGAACGCTGCCGATCCGGGTGAGGTAGGACCCGTCGGGCAGCAGCGCCAGCATCGGCGGACGCCGAGTACTGGTGGCACGGATCAGGAACTGTGCCCCCTGAGCCGCGATGTCTGCGAGCAGTCTG
>NZ_JBSGBQ010000080.1:0-1852 GCF_053601335.1 Amycolatopsis sp. NPDC004747
GCCGTCAGGGGCCGCGTCGCACACCGGGGCCGATCACCCGGACCCGCCCTCGCGGCGGTCCGGCGGCAGGTCCGCGTCGGTGTGCTGAGGGGCGGAGGCGACCCGCGTCCGCGCCGGTGTGCCGAGGGGAGCGGACAAGCACCGGCGCACCCCGGAGCGCGTACGCGACGGGGGTGGCCAAGAGGGAGGACCCCGCGGTGTCGCCCACTCGGCGGCCGGGCGGGGAGGCGTAGACCGTCGCCGGTGGGTGCGCGTCCGTGACATGGGGGCGCGGAAGGGGTTCCGGCATCACCGGGCCGCTGTCCGGGTCGGTCGGGTGTGCGCGTCCATGTCGGTCGGGGTGCGCGTGCTGTGTGGCTCGGGCCAGTGGACGCCGGCGTGCTGCGGGACGCGGTGCGCGACTACGTCGTGGAGCATCTGGGCGATCCGGAGGCGTCGCTGGTCATCGACGACACCCAGGCGCAGAAGAAGGGCACCAAGTCGGTCGGGGTGGCCTTCCAGCACTGTGGGCTGACCGGGGATGTCCGCAACTGCCAGACCATGGTCATGCTCACCTACGCCACCCAGGCCGGGCACGCGTTCATCGACCGCCGCCTGTACCTGCCCAAGGAGTGGACGGAGGACCGGGAGCGGTGCCGCGCGGCTGGCATCCCCGACGACGTCGTCTTCGCCACCAAGCCCGAGCAGGCCATCGCCATGCTTCAGCAGGCGGTCGCCGCCCAGGTGCCGTTCGCCTGGGTGCTGGCCGATGCCGGCTACGGCCGCGACCCGCAGCTGCGGGCCTGGTGCCACGAACAGAAGCTGCCCTACGTGTTCGGCGTCCCCGTCGACCTGCCGCTGGACGGCGTGCCCAGCAAGAAGCGCCAGCCGGCCGTAAAGCGAGCCGAGGACCTCCTTCACTACGCGAAGGCCCGTGACCAGTGGGAACGTCGCTCCTGCGGCTTCGGCTCCAAGGGCGAGAGGCTCTACGACTGGACCGCCTTCGCCGTCGAGGTGAAGGACGAGTCCCCGGCCGAGGGTCACGCGCACTGGCTTGTCCTGCGCCGGTCCCTGCACCCCAACCGGCGGGGCAAGGACGGTGAACTGCACCGCGAGATCGCCTACTTCCTCGCCCACGCCCCCGCCGACGCCACGATCAGCGAGATCATCGCCCGGGCCGGCGGCCGATGGCAGATCGAGGAGGACAACGAGATCAACAAGCAGCTCGTCGGACTCGCCCAGTACCAGGTCCGCAAGTGGACGCCCTGGCACCGGCACGTCACGGCCTGCATACTCGCCACCGCCTTCCTCGCCGTCCAGCACGCCGCCCTCCCCGACACCGACACCGAGCATGACCCCACGGCGGGAAAAGCCCAGGCCACGACCGGGAGCGAGGCCGCCGTCTGATTCCCGGACCGCTGCTGCGGCCCTCCGTCCACGCCGTCCGGCACTGCCTGGCCGCCACCCGCTTCAACCCCCACCACCCCGTCGAGACCGTCCTGGCCTGCGAGTTCTGGCGCCGACTCCATCAGACGCGCGCCCAGGTCAGCCACTATCGACGTCGCGGAGACCCCCTGCCGCCCGGGCTGCACGCCTGGAAACACCATCAGCCGATCCCACCCATCACCGACCCTCAAGATCTCCGGCTGTAGTACTTGGACGCCGTGGAGAAATGCCGGGAACGCTGTTGGGGACGAAGCTGGGTTGTCGAGTTCGACATCTCCAAGTTCTTCGACAGCGTGCCCTGGGACCTCCTGGTCAAGGCTGTGGAGGCTCACACCGACGCCGTCTGGGTGAAATTGTACGTGCGGCGGTGGCTTGCCGCCCCGCTTGTCATGCCCGACGGCACCCTGCTGGAGCGGGATCGCGGCAC
>NZ_JBSGBQ010000081.1:0-1728 GCF_053601335.1 Amycolatopsis sp. NPDC004747
CACCGGCTTGCCGCCTGTGGATATTTCTCCGGGAAACGAGGAAGTGCCTTGTGACCTGCGATGATGGGAGTTCTCTAGGCTTCCAGCACGCACGATCAGCAAGGCACTTCCGAGATGCAATCTTCCCATGCCGCAGCAACGGTCTCGTCCGCGTTCGATGATCCGAATCTGGTCGCGTACGGCGGGTTGGAGCCCAGGGCTGATTCAAAGTCTGATCGTTGCAGGTCAGGCCAGTCCAAGTAGGTCAAGTGGACGGGTGAACGGTGTGTAGGAAGTCTCTCGGAGTCCTGCGGCGATGCTGCGGTGGCCGGTGTCTCGAAGGGTGTTGATGGCGAGGTTGCGCAGGGTGGCCATGTTCTCCGGTCCGTGTCCGGTCCGGATTGTGGAGGCGTCCTCGCCGAAGGTGGTGTCCCGCATGTGGTGGACGGCCTCGATGCCCCACTGTGACCTGGTGATACGGCCGATGGTCTGTGGTGATGCCGAGCGTGCCGGGAGATCGGTGATGGCGTAGACGGTCTCGCGGGTGATCCTGCCTGTCTTGACGTCGGTGCGGTGCCGGTGGATCTTCGCGGCTTGCGTCACGTGGGGGAAGTCCAGGCCGAGGCCGGTGATGGTAAGTGCCCGGACTGATCGGGTTTCGCGTCGGCCGTGACCGGTCTCGCGGTCGTAGCGGCGGGCGGTGACCTCCTTCCAGGGCAGGGCTTTGACCGCCGCGTGGAGTTTGGGCTGGTTGCCCTTGACGACCAGGAGGTAGTGGGCGTTCTTCACCTCCACCAGCCATTTCGCGTGTTCGCGCTGCGTGTGGAGAGCGTCGGCGGTCACTACGGTGCCGGTCAGGTCGAACGGGGTCAGCAGGGCGGTGAAGCCGGTGATTTCGTTGGTCTTGTCGGGTATTCGCAGTTGGCTGACGGTCCGGCCGGCGGCCGTGACGGCGGACAGCAGATGGGCGGCCGGGGCGGTATCGGTACGTGAGCCACGCGCGCTCTTGCCGTCCACCGCGACCGACTCTGTCGCTGCTGGGTCATGTCCCAGCAGGTCGGCGAGTCCGCCGGGACATACCAGGGCCAGCACCCGACGCACGGTGGAGGGCGAGGCCGGTACACGCATGCCGAGCGGTCCGCGCGCGCGAAAGCCCAGGCGGGCAAGGGTGTCCTGGGGTGCGTGGCGGGCCCACTGCCCGATCGCCACATAGGAACGGGCGCCGGCCAGGACAGCGCACGCGGCGGCCAGTAACACCGAGGCGAGGGCATGACGCCGTCCCCGCCGGCCACGAGGATCGGGCAGGACAGCCAACCGGACACCCATGTCGGCAAGTTCACGTTGCCGAGGCGAGGGCGACTTGACCAGACAGACAGTGGCAGACTGACGGCACATCGAAGCTCCGGTGGTCGGGTGACTTGGTAGGTCCCCTTGATCATCGGAGCTTCGTTGTCTGCTGAACTGCCGCAGCGAAGGTTCGTCACACCCTTGTGACCAGCAGATTCTCAAATCCGCCAGGACTATGAATCAGCCCTGGGGGGGTAACGGATCTACCAGGAGATCCCGGAAGGGCCGTCGGCTGGAAGGGCTGCCACGTGGAACGCGCCGACTGGCTGCTCACCCCCGTTCAGCGGGGGAATCCCGCGTCGCGGGTGGACCGCCGTCATGCCGACGGTGCGGCGTGGTCCACGGGCAACGACGGGCCCCGCGTCCGTCCGGGCCCTACGATCTGCTCGTACTCGCCGCCGA
>NZ_JBSGBQ010000082.1:0-1601 GCF_053601335.1 Amycolatopsis sp. NPDC004747
ACCGATCATCGCCTTGGTGCCGCACTCCACCAAGGCCAGTAGCCGCACCTGGGGGAAGGGGCCGGGCCGGTTGCCGTTGGCGGCACGGGTGTAGGCGGCGGCGTTCGCCTTGCTGTCAGGCACGTCGAACAAAGAGCCGTCCATCGAGACCAGCCGCAGGCCGCGCCAGAACGCCCCCGGCGTGGCCGCGGTCCCGCTCGCTCCGGAGACCCGGTCGAACAGCAGCCGCAGCGGCCCCGGCCCCACCCGCTGACGGGCCTCGGTCAGCGAGCCGGTGCGGGCCGGCCGCCAGGTCTCACGCGCCCGGCGCGGCCAGTGCTCCACCAACTCCCGCAACACCAGCCCATATCCGTACCCGGTGAACAGCCACATCGCCAGCACGAAGTACACCGTCAGCCGCGACGGCAGCGACCGAGTCCGCTCCTCCCGCGCCCCCGCCTCGTCAACCACGAAGTCGACCAACTCCGGGGGAAAAGTCCGCGACAACAACCCCATCCGGATCCTCTCCGGGTACGTCTCACCAGCTATGTGATCCCGAGGCACAAGATCAAGATCTTAGACGATCTTGGACTAGTGTCCTGCGCCAGAGATCCGTCGGCAGATGCGGGCGAGGGAGTCGAGGATTTCTTCGGCGGTTTTGGTCCAGATGAAGGGCTTGGGGTCTTCGTTCCAGTCCTTGACCCATGCGCGAATGTCGGCTTCGAGGGCCTGGATGTTCTTGTGTGCGCCGCGGCGGATCATCTGGTGGGCGAGGTAGCCGAACCACCGCTCGACCTGGTTGATCCAAGAGGATCCGGTCGGGGTGAAATGCAGCTCGAAGCGCGGGTGTTTGGCCAGCCAGGCTTTGATCGCAGGCGTCTTGTGGGTGCCGTAGTTGTCCACGATCAAGTGGACCTGCAAGTGCGCGGGCACCGCCTTGTCGATCCGGATCAGGAACTTCTTGAACTCCACGGCCCGGTGCCGGCGGTGCAGGGCCGTGATGACTTCACCCGTGGCGACGTCGAACGCGGCGAACAAGGTGGTCAGGCCGTTGCGCACGTAGTCGTGGGTACGCCTCTCGGGCATGCCCGGCATTATCGGCAGCACCGGCTGGGACCGGTCCAGGGCCTGGATCTGCGACTTCTCGTCCACTGACAGCACCACCGCACCCTCGGGCGGGTTGAAATAGAGGCCGACGACGTCGTAGACCTTCTCCACGAACAACGGGTCGGTCGACAGCTTGAAGGTGTCCGCCAGATGCGGCTTGAGCTGGAACTGCCGCCAGATCCGGCCGACCGTGGACTTCGACAGACCACTGTGTTGCGCCATCGACCGGCGGGACCAGTGGGTGGCGTTCTTCGGTAGTTGTTCCAGCGTGGTGACCACCACGGCTTCTACCTGATCGACACTGATGGTGGGTGGCCGTCCCGGCCGGGGCTCGTCGACCAACCCGTCCAACCGCTCGACGATAAAACGCCTGCGCCACTTGCGGACGGTGTCCGCGCTCACCCGCAACTCTCGCGCTACCGAGACGATCGGCGGCACCTCCAGCCCCGCACACGCCAACACAATCCGCGCCCGCAGAGCCAGAGCCTGCGCCGATGTCGCCCGACGCGTCCATC
>NZ_JBSGBQ010000083.1:0-1450 GCF_053601335.1 Amycolatopsis sp. NPDC004747
CCCCCGTTACCGTTTTCGTAGTTCCTGATCAAGGAGCTGTGGTCACCAGGCCCGGCATGACTTGCGCCCCCAGTCGAACCCATGATCCGGGGGGTGGTGTCACCGGGACTGGTGGCATCGAGGGACCGCTGAATAGGGACACGGCCACCGCTGGGTAGGTCTCGTCGTAACGTGGGTGCCGGCACTCGATGCTCGACCGGTGACCACGTCGCGGCGAACGAACGGCATGGTGATGAGCAGCAGCTTCAGCGTGTTCCTCGGCCTGGACGTGGGCAAGGACACCCACCACGCGGTCGGTCTCGACCCGGACGGCAAGCGACTGCATGACGGCCCGCTGCCCAACACCGAACCCAAGCTGAAAGCCCTGTTCGACACGCTCGCAGAGCATGGGCCGCTGCTGGTCGTGGTCGACCAACCGGCCACGATCGGGGCGCTGCCGGTCGCGGTCGCCCGCGCCGCCGGGCACCAGGTCGCCTACCTGCCTGGTCTGGCGATGCGCCGCATCGCCGACCTCTACCCGGGCCGGGCCAAGACCGACGCCCGGGACGCGTTCGTCATCGCCGACGCCGCCCGCTCCCTGCCCCACACCCTGCGCCCGGTGGATGTCGGCGACGAAGCCCTGGCCGAGCTGGAGGTGCTGGTCGGGTTCGATGACGACCTGGCCGGCGAAGCCACCCGGATCAGCAACCGCATCCGCGGCCTGCTCACCGGCATTCACCCTGCTCTGGAGCACGCGATCGGCCTGCGGATCGCCCATCCGGCCGTCCTGGAAATCCTCTCCCGCTGCGGCGGACCGGCCGGCATTGCCAAAGCCGGCCGCCGCAAGCTCACCGCCATCGCCAAGGTCCACGCGCCCCGCCTCGGCGACAAGCTGGTCGAGGCGATCATGGCCGCCCTCGCCGAGCAGACGGTCACCGTCCCAGGCACTGCCGCCGCGGACACGGTCCTGCCGCGGCTGGCCGACAGCCTCAAAACGGTCCTGCGGCAACGCAAACAGGTCGCCGAGCAGGTCGAGGGGATACTCGATGCGCACCCTCTTGCCGGGGTCCTGACCTCGATGCCCGGCATCGGGGTCAGGACCGCAGCCCGCATCCTGCTCGAGGTCGGCGACGCCTCCAACTTCGCCTCCTCGGGGCACCTGGCCGCCTACGCCGGCATCGCCCCGGTCACCCGCAGCTCCGGCACCAGCATCAAGGGAGAACACCCCGCGAGGACCGGCAACCGCCAGCTCAAACGCGCATTCTTCCTCGCCGCCTTCGCCGCACTGTCCGACCCCACCAGCAGGGCCTACTACGACCGCAAACGAACTGAGGGCAAGAAACACAACGCCGCCCTCATCTGCCTGGCCCGCCGCCGCTGCGACGTCCTCTACTCCATGCTCCGCAACGGCACCCACTACCGACACCCCGCGCCCGCCGCGGCTTGACAACCACATAGGGACACCCCCCCC
>NZ_JBSGBQ010000084.1:0-1325 GCF_053601335.1 Amycolatopsis sp. NPDC004747
ACCTGGTTGCGGGGCGGGCACGGCTCTCGTTGATCATGTGATTGTCGAAGTCCCATGATCGTGTGAGAGAGCCGTGCCCGCCGCGCAATCGTGCCTGATCCCTGTCGTCCTTGATCGCCTGGCCCCGGTCATCGATGCCGCCACCGACCCGCTATGGGTATCCGACCTGCGCAAACATCTGGCTGGGGTGCCTGATCCACGAGATCGGCGTGGTGTGCGGCATTCGATCGGGTCGATTCTGGCGCTTGCCGCCGCAGCCGTCGTCGCGGGCGCCCAGTCGTTCACCGCGATCGGCGAATGGGCCGCCGACGCGCCCCAGCCGGTCCTGGCCGCCCTCGGCGCCCGATTCGATGCCCGCCGAGCCCGATACGCAGCACCCGATGAAGCCACCGTGCGGCGTGTGGCCGGCCGGCTCGACGGCGACATCCTCGACGACGTGATCAGCAACTGGCTCACCGGCCACGACACCAACCCCACCGACCCAGCCGACACCGCGCCGGCCGCGATCGCGGTGGACGGCAAATCCCTGCGCGGCACCTTCGCCCGCACCGGAGGCGCCGGAGTGCACCTGCTGGCCGCGATCACCCACGAGACACCGATAGTGGTCGGGCAACGCCAGGTCCCCGCCGGCAGCAGCGAAATCACCTGGTTCCAGCCACTGCTGGACGGAGTCGACCTCGCCGGACGGGTGGTCACCGCCGACGCCCTGCACACCACCGCCGACCACGCCCGCTACCTGCATCAACGCGGCGCGGACTACGTGTTCACCGTCAAAGAGAACCAACACCGTCTCCACGGCTTGCTCGACACCCTGCCCTGGCACGAGATCCCCGCCCACATCACCAGCGGCAGCGGACACGGCCGCAGCGAACGCCGCACCGTCCAGCTCGCACCCCTGGGCGAGTTCCTCGGCTACCCCGCCATCGACTTCCCCCACGCCAGGCACGCGTTCCTCATCGAGCGCTACACCACCCACCACGCCAGCCGGAAACGTTCCGCCCACGCCGCACTCGGTCTCACCAGCCTCACCGGCCGCCACGCCCACCCTGCCCAGATCGGGCAATACGTCCGCAGCCACTGGCACATCGAAAACAAACTCCACTGGGTCCGCAACGTCACCTACAACGAAGACCAATCCCGAACCCGCACCGGCACCGCACCCCGCGTCATGGCCAGCCTCCGCAACCTCGCCACCAGCGCACACCGACAAGCAGGACACACCAACATCGCCAAAGCCCTACGCCACACCGCCCGCAACACCACCCGAGCCCTCACCCTGCTCGGAATACCCACCTGACCAGCACAACGACTTTGCCGGAACCCTG
>NZ_JBSGBQ010000085.1:0-1170 GCF_053601335.1 Amycolatopsis sp. NPDC004747
CCGCACCGATCATCGCCTTGGTGCGGTCTTCGATTCCTTCGCTGTCGGCGAGCGGACCCTGGCCCACCGGCTGCTGGTGCACCTGCGCGCCGGGATGCTGCTGATGGCCGACCGTGGCTTCCCGGCCTACGGCCTGTGGCGGGCCGCCGCTGACACCGGCGCCCACCTGCTGTGGCGCGTCTCGGACTCCTTCACCCTGCCGGTGGACCGGGTGCTGGCGGACGGCACCTACCTCTCCCATCTCAACGGCCCACGCGGGCAGAGGATCACGGTGCGGGTCAGCGAATACACGGTGGTGACCGCCACCCTCGATGAAGACGGGGTGAGCAACGAGAGCTCGGAGCTGTTCTGCCTGCTCACCACGCTGCTCGACCCGCAGGCGGCGCCCGCGCAGGAACTGGCGGAGCTGTACACGGCACGCTGGACCAGCGAGACGATCTTCAAACACATCAAGATCGAACAGCGCGGCGGACGCACCGCGACCCTGCGCTCGATGAGCCCGGCCATGGTCGAGCAGGAGCTGTGGGCCATGTTGTGCGTCTACCAGGCCGTGCACCGCCTGGCCGCCGAGAGCGCCCGGCAGGCAAACCTCCCCGTCTCCCACATCAGCTTCAAGCAGACCCTCGCCGCCGCCCGACGTTCCGTCGGCGCGGACTTTTCCCCCTCGGCGCCTGGCCGCCAAGGCTCGTGACGTGCGCGGCGACCTGGTCCGCGAGGCGGTCGAGCCCCGCCCCGGCCGGGCAGCCCCCCGCGCCACCAAGCGAAGCGGCACCGGCTACCACACCCTGAAACCTGACGAGCCTGCCACCACCAAGGTCATCCACACCGTCAAGCTCGAACTCTTCCCCGAGAACCAACGCCCGGCACCGGACACCCCGGAACTCCTCCACCTCACGACACCTGAACGACCATTACTCCGGCGCCCACAGAGGACCCCAGCCGTCTAACCGAGCGACGTTGGTCTCTCCCCAGCGTCCGAAGGGCAGGTTCGAGGTGACCATCACGGAGCCCTGTTCGTGACGGGACGCGATCAGCTGGAAGAACAGGTTCGCGGCGTCCTGGTCGAAGGGGATGTAGCCGACCTCGTCGACCTATGCGCCCCCGGGCACCCAGCCCGCGTCCAGGAGCAGCGCCTGCGCCTCCTTGGCGTCGTGGCCGCCGAGCGCGCCG
>NZ_JBSGBQ010000086.1:0-1154 GCF_053601335.1 Amycolatopsis sp. NPDC004747
CCTGAATCCGGGCAGCCCGAACTCGAACCGTCCGTATCCGTGCCGTTCGCATCCGAGCAGTCCGGACCGGCAGCCGCCGAGCCCGCTCACGAGACGGACGGCGTGGTCGTCCCGTGGCTCGTCACGGCCCGCTCCGAGAAGGCGCTCAAGGCCCAGGCCGAGCGGCTCGCCGCCGCCCTCGAAGCCGGTGACGCCGACGCCGTCGACGTCGCCCACTCCCTGGTGACCGGCCGCGCCGCACTCGAGGAACGCGCCGTCGTCGTCGGCGCCGGCCGCGACGAACTCCTGACCGCCCTGCGCGCCGTCGCCCGAGGCGAACAGCCCGCCACCGTCGCCCGAGGCCTCGCGGAGAACCCCGGCGAGGACATCGACACCGTCTTCGTGTTCCCGGGTCAGGGTGCGCAGTGGGTGGGGATGGCGGTGGAACTCCTTGACTCGTCCACGGTGTTCGCGGCTCGCTTCGGTGAGTGCGCGGTGGCGTTGGACGGGTTCGTGGAGTGGTCGTTGATGGATGTGGTGCGGGGTGTGGAGGGTGCTCCGGGGCTGGACCGGGTGGATGTGGTGCAGCCGGTGTTGTGGGCGGTGATGGTGTCGCTGGCGGCGTTGTGGGAGTCGTTCGGTGTGCGGCCCTCTGCTGTGGTGGGTCATTCGCAGGGTGAGATCGCGGCTGCTGTGGTGGCGGGTGCGCTGAGTTTGCAGGACGGTGCGCGGGTGGCGGCGTTGCGCAGTCGTGCGATCACCGCGTTGGCGGGACATGGCGGGATGGTGTCGGTCGCACTCTCGCGTGAGGGGGCCGAGGAGTTGATCTCCGGCTGGGGCGGCCGTATCTCGGTCGCCGCTGTCAACGGTCCGACCTCTGTGGTGGTCTCCGGTGACGCGGACGCGCTCGACGAACTCGTGGAGCGGGCGGGTGTGCGGGATGTGCGGGTGCGGCGGGTGGAGGTGGACTACGCCTCCCACTCCGCGCACGTCGAGCTGATCCGAGACGAACTCCTTGATGTCCTGGCCCCGGTGGTGGCGCGGGAACCCGAGGTGCCGTTCTTCTCGACGGTGACGGGTGGGTGGATCGAGTCGGCGGACACGGATGCCGGGTACTGGTACACGAATCTGCGCCAGACCGTTCAGCTGGAGCCTGCTGTTCGTGAGTTGGTGGC
>NZ_JBSGBQ010000087.1:0-1060 GCF_053601335.1 Amycolatopsis sp. NPDC004747
TCGTTACGCCATTCGTGCAGGTCGGAACTTACCCGACAAGGAATTTCGCTACCTTAGGATGGTTATAGTTACCACCGCCGTTTACTGGCGCTTAAGTTCTCAGCTTCGCCACCCCGAAGAGTGACTAACCGGTCCCCTTAACGTTCCAGCACCGGGCAGGCGTCAGTCCGTATACATCGCCTTACGGCTTCGCACGGACCTGTGTTTTTAGTAAACAGTCGCTTCTCGCTGGTCTCTGCGGCCACCCCCAGCTCACCGAGTAAATCGGATCACCAGTGATGGCCCCCCTTCTCCCGAAGTTACGGGGGCATTTTGCCGAGTTCCTTAACCATAGTTCACCCGAACGCCTCGGTATTCTCTACCTGACCACCTGAGTCGGTTTAGGGTACGGGCCGCCATGAAACTCGCTAGAGGCTTTTCTCGACAGCATAGGATCATCCACTTCACCACAATCGGCTCGGCATCAGGTCTCAGCCTTAATGCGTGACGGATTTACCTGTCACACGGCCTACACCCTTACCCCGGGACAACCACCGCCCGGGATGGACTACCTTCCTGCGTCACCCCATCACTCACCTACTACAGGTCTGGTCCGTCGGCTCCACCACTCCCCTTTGCCCGAAGGCTCCGGGGCGGCTTCACGGACTTAGCATCGCCTGGTTCAATGTTTGACGCTTCACAGCGGGTACCGGAATATCAACCGGTTATCCATCGACTACGCCTGTCGGCCTCGCCTTAGGTCCCGACTTACCCTGGGCAGATCAGCTTGACCCAGGAACCCTTAGTCAATCGGCGCACACGTTTCTCACGTGTGTATCGCTACTCATGCCTGCATTCTCACTCGTGAACCGTCCACCACTGCCTTCCGGCGCGGCTTCACCCGGCACACGACGCTCCCCTACCCATCACAGCGGGCGTTGGCCCTATTGCTGCAATGACACGACTTCGGCGGTACGCTTGAGCCCCGCTACATTGTCGGCGCGGAATCACTAGACCAGTGAGCTATTACGCACTCTTTCAAGGGTGGCTGCTTCTAAGCCAACCTCCTGGTTGTCTGTGC
>NZ_JBSGBQ010000088.1:0-1055 GCF_053601335.1 Amycolatopsis sp. NPDC004747
TTAAGCGCCAGTAAACGGCGGTGGTAACTATAACCATCCTAAGGTAGCGAAATTCCTTGTCGGGTAAGTTCCGACCTGCACGAATGGCGTAACGACTTTCCGGCTGTCTCAACCACAGGCCCGGCGAAATTGCACTACGAGTAAAGATGCTCGTTACGCGCGGCAGGACGGAAAGACCCCGGGACCTTTACTATAGTTTGGTATTGGTTTTCGGTTCGGCTTGTGTAGGATAGGTGGGAGACTGTGAAGCTGCGACGCTAGTTGTGGTGGAGTCGTTGTTGAAATACCACTCTGGTCGAATTGGGAATCTGAACCTCGGGCCATGATCTGGTTCAGGGACAGTGCCTGATGGGTAGTTTAACTGGGGCGGTTGCCTCCTAAAGGGTAACGGAGGCGCCCAAAGGTTCCCTCAGCCTGGTTGGCAATCAGGTGTTGAGTGCAAGTGCACAAGGGAGCTTGACTGTGAGACAGACATGTCGAGCAGGGACGAAAGTCGGGACTAGTGATCCGGCACCTCCTGGTGGAAGGGGTGTCGCTCAACGGATAAAAGGTACCCCGGGGATAACAGGCTGATCTTGCCCAAGAGTCCATATCGACGGCATGGTTTGGCACCTCGATGTCGGCTCGTCGCATCCTGGGGCCGGAGTAGGTCCCAAGGGTTGGGCTGTTCGCCCATTAAAGCGGCACGCGAGCTGGGTTTAGAACGTCGTGAGACAGTTCGGTCCCTATCCGCCGCGCGCGTAGGATACTTGAGGAAGGCTGTCCCTAGTACGAGAGGACCGGGACGGACGAACCTCTGGTGTGCCAGTTGTTCTGCCAAGGGCATGGCTGGTTGGCCACGTTCGGAAGGGATAACCGCTGAAGGCATCTAAGCGGGAAGCCTGTTCCAAGATGAGGTATCCCACCCCATGTGGGTTAAGGCCCCCAACAGACCATTGGGTTGATAGGCCAGAAATGGAAGCACAGTAATGTGTTGTCGAGTTGACTGGTACTAATAGGCCGAGGACTTGCCTACAAAGATGTTACGCATCCACTCTACGGTTCTGAAACACCAC